>JBDQII010000141.1:0-10845 GCA_040264395.1 Verrucomicrobiota bacterium | reverse complement strand
GTGTAAAGACATTGACCAGGGAAGCGCTGCACTCATCAAAGATCTCAAGCGAAGAGGTATGCTGGAAGACACGCTGGTAGTTTGGGGGGGGGAGTTTGGGCGTACTTCTTATTGTCAAGGTGGTTTGACCCGGGAGAATTATGGCCGAGATCATCATCCCCGTTGTTTCTCGATCTGGATGGCAGGGGGCGGTATCAAACCAGGAATCACATACGGTCGCACGGATGATTACGGTTACAACATCACCGATGCGGATGGTAACGCTTTGAATCCCCAGCCGAACAAAGATCAATTCACCCCAGGTACTCTGCACATTCACGATCTAAATGCCACCATTCTCCACCTGCTTGGTATTGATCACAGAAGATTGACTTATCGCTATCAGGGGCGTGATTTTCGCCTGACCGATGTGCACGGTCATGTGGTGCATGACTTGATTGCATGACACGGGTTGTTAGCTGGGGGGAGGGGACTCATTGAAGAGTTTTTCAGCTTAAATTCCTTTGGAGCCATGTTTCCGCCGAGCAGTAGATTCAGCGCTTTCGAAAGGGATATCACGATAGTGAATGTCAAAATCCTCAGCATTGAGATGCATGTTTGACGGCGAAAGCTTTCTTTTGTCTATGCCCGAAGAACAAATCAAGCCAACATCATTGTTTTGCTGTTTTCAGCGTTCAGCTTCCAAGTCAATGTGTTTCGAGTCCTTGTTTTTGATCATGACAAGTCGTTATTTTCCCCGTTGGAAAACGATGGATTCCATAAACATTTCATCATCCTGTATCTCAAATGGTTGCACTGCTTTTGCCTTAAACATTACTATGTGTGGTAATCAATCTATAGGCCGAGGTGTGTTGCCTCGTCTTTTTCAGATGGACTTTCAATATCAAGGCAAGATGATTCGAAGATCCAGCAGTCCTGTCTTGCTTTGGAACGCCTGGCTGCTGCTGGAAGATTGATTCTCGCTACTGGCATCCTGGTAAAGCAAAGCTCCGATCTTGCAGTCTGCAAGTGATTGGCTATCTTCCTGACATGAGTTCTAAATCCAGTAAGCATGGTAAGGGCAAAATTCCGCCGGGAATTTTTGTTTTGGTGCTGCTTTTGTTGGTTCTTGGCATGTTCGCATTCTTTCACCTTCCCACTCAGCAAATTCGCAAAAGCGAGATGGTGCTCAAAAATCAGGTGAACAGGCCTACCCAGGCCGACTGGTTTCTGGAGTTGATGAATTCTGGTAAGAATATTTTGAGTCAGGGTATCAGTGGTGCTGAAAAAGCGGCTGAAAGTTTCAAGCAGGCAACAGAATTAAGCCCTGGAGATCTTGACGCTCACTTGAACCTTGCCAATGCCTTGTTATTACTGGGCCGCACAGATGAGGTTCTTTCCCAGACATCCGAGGCCTTGAAATTGAATTCGAACGCCGCTGCTGCTCATTATATCAGTGGATGCGCGCACGTGCGAAAGGGGCAGTTTGAGGAGGCGATTCAATCGCTGCAGATCGCAAAGCAAATCGATCATACCATCAACGCAGTCAGCTACCAATTGGGGAGGGCTCATCAAGGGCTTGGGCAATGGCAACTGGCTGCATCCGAATTCGAGGAGGTTGTTCAGTTTGATCCCGGGCATCCTTCTGCTTACTACAATCTAAGTCAAACCTACTTAAGACTGGATCGCAGAGAAGATGCCGAGCAGATGCTTGAGAAGCATCAGGAGGTAGTCGCCAAAAACCCATTGAGCTCAGATCCTTCTGTTACTGAAAAGTGCATTTACACTGAGGCCATCGCTCCCTTTCTGCTGGAGCAACCTGAAAAAGTCGGGATTGAGGTTAAGTTTGTCGATGCCACGCAAAGCATGCTGGGTGCAAATGCGTCCGCTTATTCAGGCCCTGTTGGTATACTTGATGTGGGGCATGATGATCAGCTGGATTTGTTGCTGCGCGAAAAGGATCAGGGATTCAAATTATTGATGCAGCAACAAGGCATGTTCACCTCGCAAGGGTTCCCCGTGCCTGAATTACCCGGTGCCACATATCATCAATGTTTGATTGGTGACCTTCAACATCAGGGTTCCATGAGGAGCGGGCAGCAGGAAGATGCCATCTTGATTTCAGATCAAGGGACGCAGGTTTTCCAAATTTCACCCAATGGGATGATGTCAGATTCTTCCTTGTTTGCTCGATTAGCTCCTCTGAAGGCACATCAAGGGCGACTGACTGATTTTGACATCACTGGTAAGTTAGATCTTATTGCGCTCAATTCGACGAACCGATCACTGCTTTTCTATCGCAATGAGGGAACTTTTTCCTTCAGACCTGACACGACCCAAACCAACCTGCCTTCAGGTTTGACAGGTGTGATTGATTTTTTGTTCGAAGACTGGGATGGAGATGACCTTCCTGACCTTCTTGTAGCGCTGGAATCGCAGCCCGCCCGATTGTATCTAAAACAGCGCGGTGCTCCCATGAAGCTCGCCGCAGCATGCGCAGATTGGCCGCAGGCTGATGCCTTTGCCGCGGGGGATTTGAATAATGATCTTCGTATGGATGTGGTTTTTTTGACTGCTGATGACATACGGATACACACTCAAGGGGCAGAGACACCTGTTGTTTTGCCATTGAACGGCCTCCATCCCAGTTCCCTCGAGATGATGGATTACGACAATGATGGATGGCTTGATCTTCTTGCGTTTGGTGGGGACGCTTTTCGGGTCTGGAGAAATCGTGGATTGGAAGGTTTTGCGGATGTCTCGGAATCACTGGGGTTAAATCAACTCCAAATGGGCGATGTTCAACAGATTCACAAGGGGGATCTGGATGGAGATTGTGATTCGGATTGGATACTGACGCTTGCGGACCAGTCCATCCGCATTCTCCGTAATGAAGGAGGCAATGCGAATACCCTGATGAAAGTACGCATGGAGGGCAGCCGTTCCAACCCAAGTGGAATTGGTGTCAAATTGGAAGTGACCACTGGAGGGCTGCGATTGATGCGAACCTTGCATCAGCTTCCTTTTGAAATCGGCCTTGGGAAAAGGACGAAGGCAGATTCCATTGACCCGCATTGGAGCGATACCATCACGCAGGTTGATTACGAAATCGAATCCTGTTCCAGTCTGGTTATTTTTGAACTGGAAATGCCAACAGGATCGTGTCCGTATTTATACGCATGGGATGGAGAACAATTTCGGTTCATTACCGATCTCCTTGGAGCTGCGCCGCTGGGGCTGCCTGTGGCTGAAGGGGTCTATATTCCTGCTGATACAGAGGAAATTGTATGGATAGGGAATGAATCTCTTTTTCCTCCCAAGGATGGCCATCACGTCCTTCAAATAACAGAGGAACTGCGAGAAGTACTTTATCTGGATGAAGCCAAGATGATGATTGTCGATCATCCCGTTGGGACTGAAATTCACTCGACGAGTAAACTGGTGCCCAGACCTCCGTTTCCTGAGCACAAGCTGCGCACGTTTGGCCATCCACTGCCCGTGGCCTCAGCTGAAAGAAGTGATGGTAAGGATGTGACTGCCGCATTACGTCATATTGACAGTAAAATGCTGTCACCGGTCGCTTTGCAGGCACCACAACTCAGAGGGCTGGCTGAGCCCTATTCTGTGGAACTTGATTTTGGTCACGTAGATGGAGAGCAACCATGGGCTCTTGTGATGACAGGTTGGTTGCACTTCGGAGGTGGCATGGCGAACATGGGAGCTTCTCATCATCCCGAACTTGGCTTTCCATTTCCAACACTGGAAATCCGGGATGCAAATGGAGCATGGCAGCCTGTCGACATCATGGTGGGAGCTCCTGCTGGAAAAACGAAAACCATCATTGCTGATTTAGATGGCAAATTACCAACCGGTAAACTGCATCTCAAGTTGAGTATGGCTTTCGAAATTCACTGGGATCGCATCCAGCTCATGCAGGCTGTCGGTGAAGACAATACCCAGATTCACGTCGTTCAACCTTCGCATACCGATCTTCACTGGCGCGGATTCAGTCCATACAAAGATTTGCCATGGACCCAGCCGCTGACACCCGATTATGAACAAGTCCATTTTTCACCCAATTGGTTGATCACTCCTTCTGGTTGGTGCACGCGCTACGGGGAGGTGGATGATTTGATTGCGAAACGTGATGATGCCTTGCTTCTGATGAATGGTGGTGACGAGTTGACCTTGAAATTTGATTCAACCCAGATGCCTCCCAGGAAATCGAGCATGCAAAGAGACTACTTTCTGATGACTTCAGGATGGGACAAGGATGCGGATTTTCACGTGGCAAAAGGTTGGACGGTAGGCCCGCTCCCCTGGCATGGAATGAATGATCAGGATTATGGAAATGAACCGCGTCCAGAGCAATTGAATGACGAATGGATCCAGTCCTATAACACGCGTTGGGTTGGTGAAATGACCTTAAGAAAAAATCGCAGCGGTAAAGAATAAACAGTGACTGTTGGTATCTTTGATCCTGAGAGGTATGGAATTATCTGAAGAACAAATGGAGGCTATCCGCTTGAAGGCGGAAGAGGGAGATCGTGATGCTCAATATGAATTGGGGTGGCGCCATGCGATTGGAATGGGGTTTGATATGGATGATGAGGTAGCTCTTGACTGGTTGAGTAAAGCTGCTGAGCAAGGGCACCCTTTGGCTCAGAACAATCTTGGTGCACGCTATTACTCGGGAGATGGAGTTGAACTCGACATTCTGCAGGCATACATATGGTTTTACCGTGCGGCCTCTCAGAATGATCGAAAGGCCGCCAAGAACCGTGATGCCGTTTTTCGGCAACTATCCGAAGAACAAAAAGACAAGGCCCGAGCTGTTCTCCCCAAGCCATAGCTCACTTGAAGGCCGCCCCCTGTCGCATCAAGGGGCACTCATCAAAATCGTTCGAGCCTCTCCGTTTTCTGTATTTGCCTGTAGGGATTCGTTGGCCAAGATGTCTCCCTTCAAGCCAACACGCCAGGTAACAGTTCCGTGCTGTCCGCAAATTTTTCCACGGGAGTGCCGAACGCTTTCAACATGCAGCAATAGAGATTGGAAAGTGGGGTATTGGTATCATTGATCAGGTGTTGCCCCGTTTTGATAGCTCCACCGGCACTGCCAGCAATGACCAAAGGAAGATTTCGCGGGCTGTGGCGGTTTCCATCTCGAAGACCTGAACCGAACATGATCATGGAGTGATCAAGCACATTACCTTCACCTTCAGGCATCTGTTTCAGTTTGTTGAGGAGGTAGGCATATTGTTCGATATGCCACTGAGCAATATGCTGGTATTGAACCAGATTTTCCTCCTTGTTTTCGTGGTGAGAAACACTGTGATGCCCCGAACTTACTTCGTCGAGAAATGAAAAATTTGTGTTGCTTACCGCATTCCCGAACATAAATGTGCAAACTCGAGTGCTGTCTGTCTGGAATGCCAGTGCAATCATGTCAAGCATGAGCTGGACGTGTTCCGCGTGCTCGCTGGGAATACCTGTAGGTTTGGCTGCGGGATCCATGTCAACGGCTGGTTGCCATGTTTTTCCCTCGGGTTGACTCGCTTGTTCAATACGCTGTTCGAGACTACGAACCGATTCCAAATAATCATCAATGCGAGTGCGGTCACTGTAGCCTACGCGATTACGCAATTGTTTGGCGTCGCCAAGTACCCGATCCAAAAGTAAACGGTCCTGACTGGATTCTCCTTGTTGTGGATTGGTGATTCTAAATAACCTCTCAAACACCAGACGTGGGTTGATCTCTCTTGCGAGGGGGCGTGTAGGGCGACTCCAGGCAATGTGCGATCCGTAGACTCTAGTGTATCCCACATTGGTGTCTACACCAATACTTACAGGATTGATGGCAAGTTCCAGAGAAGGCAGGGGCGTTTGACCCCGAATGCCGCTAGCGGCAATCTGGTCTATCGAAACACCATTGCTGTTCAGGTCGAATCCCAGTGACTTGCTGATCGTCTGGCAGGTCAGAAAACCCGAAGTTTTGACATAATGCCCGTCTCCAACGTTACTGGCCTGGTTCCAGAGATTGGTCGGTATCAGCAGCTTATCCTTGAGACTTTCGAGTGGCGCCAGTGTTCGAGAGAGTTTGAAATCTTCGCCCTCACCCTCAGGTGTCCACTGATCATCCCGCACCCCATTGGGCATGAACAGACAAGCCAATCGCTTTGGGCTTTGGCGAGTGGAGGCCTGTGCCTTGTTCGGCATCATCGCTTCCAGCCATGGTAATGCCAGTGCTGCGCCCGTGCCTTTCAAAAGTGTGCGGCGAGACATCGATTGATGGATTTTGTGAATGTTCATGATGTATGGCTAAGTTTGAATTCAATCACTCGTTCTCTGGTGCTTTGCCTGAAAATTTATATCTGAAGGGAATGCTTTCGACAATGCCCATTAGTAGTCTGTGTGAAGCATATTCATTGGCTTTGAGATCCTCGACGATTGCATCGATGGTGCAGAAGTCTTCGAATGTCAATCCACGCGACAGGGCGTAACCCAGCATTTTGCGTGTCAGGTGCCGCACGATCTGGTCCTTGCGATCCATCAGGACTTGTTTGAGTTGAGCAGGACCCTCAAATTCGGTGCCATCAGGCATCGTCGCCCTTGCGTCGACAGGTTGCCCAGCTTCTTCCATACGCCAACGCCCAAGGACATCGTAATTTTCAAGACTGAAGCCGAGGGGATCCATCTTGTCATGACACGTTGCGCAGGTCGGATCAGCCCGATGTTGCTCCAACCTCCGCCGCAAGCTCTGGACTTCTTCTTCATGTGAATCCTCATCAAGGGGCGGTATGCCGGGAGGGGGAGGGGGAGGCGTGTCGCCCAGCAAGGTTTCAAGTATCCATTTACCCCTCAGGACCGGGCTTGTTCTGTGGGGATGTGAGGATACGGCGAGGATGGCTGCCATGCTGAGCAGTCCTCCTCGGTGAGGATCATTTTCAATGTCGACGCGCTTGGGTTGTTCCCTGAACTCTCCTTTCACGTTGTAATGCCGAGACAAGCGACGATTGATGTAGGTGTAATCTGCATCAATCAAATCCAGCAAGGGACGGTTTTCTGTCAGGATCTCATGGAAAAAGAAGACGGGTTCGTATTTCATCCCCCCTTCCAGTTCCGAATCATAGCCCTTGATGGATTTATCCGGCTTGAATTCACGTCCCAGAGCTCTTGTACCGAGCCATTGTTCGATAAACGTCTGTGCGAAATTGCGAACCTTGCGCGCATGCGGGTCCTTGAGCATTCGGATCACCTGACCTTTCAGTATTTCCGGTTCCTGCAGCGTGCCCTCCGCTGCGACTTGCATCAATGTGTCATCAGGTGGTGCGCCCCACAGGAAATAGGACAATCGAGTGGCTAATTCAAAATCATCCAGTGGTATCGGCTCGGCTGATCCGGTCGGGGATTCAATGATGAACAGGAATTTTGGCGAGATCAACACTGCTGAGAGAGTCAGTTGCATTGCCGGACCAAATGCCTTCTCCTCAGCATATGCTTGTTCGAACAAATCCAGATATTCTGATATTTCATCCGGACTTGCCTGGCGTCTGAATGCACGCGGAAGAAATTTTTCCAGGATCTTCCGTGCCGCTTCTGGTGGCGTGGTGTTCTCATCCGGTATTGCGATGAGAAATCGCTGGCTGGATCGTGTGTCTGCAAAGGCGTATTTCACTGCAGATCGCGCAGCATCAAGGTATTTTTCTGCATGTATGGGGGATATGAACAATGTCTCTGCCGCATTGTCGAATCCCTCCCCACCGGCTCCTTCATTTGGCAACGCTTCCCCTGCGTCAAAATGGACGTCGAGTAAAGCTCTGACCGATGCTGAATATTCTCCTTGATTCAATCGCCTCACCATTGGTGGCCCGGGTTGAATACCATCCGAGCAAGCTGCATTGCTGAGGGTTTTCTGCATCCAATCCACAAACGCCATGCGCCCCTTCATGGTGGGTTGAGTCACATCATCATCATCAGGCGGCATGTCCTCGTCGCGCACCCGGTTCAGATGGCTGTCCCAGTCCAAAGCATCTGCCACAATTTGGTCAACTGTGGTATAAAGAGTCAGGTCCAGCTTTCCCTTGGGTTTGGGTGGTTGGTGGCAATCAATGCAGTATTGCTCAATGAAAGCGGTGCCCTCATCGTCTGTGAATTCATCGCTTTGGCCCCATCCTGTTTGCTCCCACGACAAAACTCCCACAAGTGTCCATAGCCAAATATGCGTTTGGCATGCATGTCTTGTTTGTTCGCTGAATCTGTCACCCATGATCATAACATTAGGTAACTTCGAGACTTGGTCAAGTCGGCTCGGAGGTGTTATCATCTACTTTCTCTTGTCTGTCGTAAAAGTGCAGGTCCAGAGCTTTCTGCAAGCTTTCCCTGTATTCTTTTAATTGAGATTTCCTGGCTCTGAATAATTTCAAAGCTTCACCCGACAGATGTTTGGATGCTTTGCGAATCTGGCGATAGGTGCTGACGACTGGTTTTTGTTCAAAGTCCGGGAAAATTTGATACAGCAGGTCGGTGTATCGTGAGCGTGTTTTTTTAGTTTCCCGGATGAGGTCAAGGGCATTGGATTCGGTCACAGCGCCTTCGCTTGCCTGGTTCAGGAGTGCACATTTGAATTCACCACAGCGAAGCGGGCGACAATGATACGTCTGGCAGCAACCCTTGCTGAATCCTGAGCAGGGTTGCCTCATCGTCACTTTGCCTTCGGGGGAATCCATGATTTGAAGTCCTGCTTTTTTGTAGGCACGGATCGGTTCCGATTCACGGATTCGAACATGCAGGAACAAAGTGCCGTCGCAGCAGAATCCGCAGGCCCTGCAGAGTCGCTGTTCCAGCGCTTCAGTTTGTTCGAGTTCCATGTTCAAATGACGGTTTACAGAAAGACTTTCCTCTGTTGCGCGCTGAAATACCAACCTTTTATAAGTCAGCGAAACTTGGAACTTGTTTGGAGCATTGAAATGGCCCCAATGAGATTCATTTCAGTGCTCCAGCTCATGCGGCTCTGCTGGCTATTGGCTGATGGCAGTGGGTTACAAAGTTCTCGGACTCTTGTAATGGAAATATCAAGTCATGGGGTGGATATTATCACCAGCATCAGGCGAGTGTTACGCTACCGCCAAATGAAAAAATGAGTGACGAGCAAATCAAAATACGGAGCAACTATCAGTCCGCACGGGAAAATGCGAAAAAAAGACGGGCCGCGTTCAGACGATGGAAAAACAGGATCTCATTAGTGACCCTTGCGGTCATCGCCGTGATCATCCTGATCCAGAGACTTACACAATAAACAAGATACGTTTCATTCAAAAGTGCCGTTGAGAATCAAATATTTGTTCAAGGATTTCTACCTAGGCAAATCTGCCTCGGTAGTGAAGGGGGACCTTACGGCTCAAGCAATCACACCTCGAATCGGCTCGGCCGGGACAACGCCTGTCAACTTCTGGTCCAGTCCACCATAATGATAAACCAGCCGTTCATGGTCCAGTCCCATGAGGTGGAGAATCGTGGCATGGAGATCTCGCACGTGGTGTCGATCGCTTACCGCTTCGTGGCCCAGAGGGTCCGTTTCACCGTAACTCGTACCAGCCTTGACCCCGCCTCCGGCAAGCCAATAGGTGAATCCCTTGGGATTGTGATCGCGGCCACCATTGTCGCCCTGCCAGACAGGTTGACGTCCAAATTCCCCGCCCCACACGACAAGGGTCTCCTCCAGTAACCCGCGTTGCTCCAGATCCTGCAGCAAGCCCGCGATAGGTTTATCGACTTCAGGGCAATGGATCTTGAGGTTTTCTTCAACGCCATGGTGAGCATCCCAGTTCTGTTGCTGATGCCCTCCACCAGAGTAGAGCTGCACGAAGCGGACACCTCGTTCGACGAGGCGGCGCGCGATGAGGCACTGACGTCCGAAATGCGCTGGAGGTATGGCGAGGGGATGCTCGGGTTTTGGTTCGTTGAACCCGTACATTTCCAATGTGCTCTCGGATTCGCTGCTTAGATCCAGTGCTTCGGGAGCGGACGTATGCAACTGATAAGCGAGGTCGTAACTGGCGATGCGGGCGCTGAGCTCTGAGTAGGTCTCACGTCCCTGTCGATGTCGTTCGTTGAACGCATTGATGGCGTTGACATGATCCCTCTGCATCTGAAGTGTGCGTAAGCCAGGTGGCTGCAGGTTCAGGATGGGGTTTCCCTCGGCTCTCAGGACCGTTCCCTGATAGGCTGCAGGCATGTAACCGGCGGTCCAGTTGGCGGCTCCCGGGATGGGGCCTCCTCGGGGATCGAGCATGACCACGAATCCCGGAAGATTGGGATTTGAAGAACCCAGGCCGTGTGCCATCCAGGCGCCCAGAGACGGATGCCCCTGCAGGATACGGCCACAATTCATCTGCAGGTTGGCGGAACCATGGGCGAACGAATCCATGTATAGAGATTTGATGACCGCCATCTTGTCCATGTGTCGTGCTATGTTCGGAAACGCATCCGAGCACCACAATCCGGACTGCCCTCGACGCTCGAATCTTCGACGCGAGCCCAGCAGTTTGGATTTCTTGATATCGCGTCGGCGGATTTCCATATCCACTTCCTTGCCATCGAACTTCTGCAGCTCTGGCTTGTAATCGAACAGATCCATCTGGGAGGGCCCCCCATACATGTAGAGGAAGATGCAGGTCTTTGCCTTGACCGGGAAATGACGCGGCTTCGGTGCGAGCGGGTTGGCGATGGCTGATGCTGGTGCAGCGAAGAGACGGTTGCCGGGAAAAATGCCGGACAAGGACCAGCCAGCCATGGAAGTGCCGAATGTTTTCAGGAATGCGCGCCGATTCTGATGCTCCAGCAAACGGCTTGCAATCAGTTCTTTAT
>JBDQII010000140.1:0-10856 GCA_040264395.1 Verrucomicrobiota bacterium | reverse complement strand
TCAAAAATATTGCCACTTTCATTCGGTACCTGTCGACCTCCTGTGGCCACCGCCTTGACTGGTGCTTCATCCTTCATGCACCACGCAACTTTGTCCACACTGTGAATGGCTTGTTCAACAAGGCTATGTACCAGACAGCCCATCATGAGTAAATTGCTGCCATCCGTGATGGAAATCCAATCAATGACGGTGATTGGATGAGCAGCAGCACAATGATGGGGATCATGGGGCGTATGGCTGCTTACACTGGTAAAGAAATCTCCTGGGAGCAAGCCATGAATTCTCAAGAAAAATTGGTTCCTGAGTTTTTTGAACCCAACATGAATCTTCCCATACGGCCCATGTCGATTCCTGGTGCCACACCATTCGTTTGACAAGCGGTTTTAAACTTGGATTCCACACTCAGATCTCAAACGCATGACTCCAAAAGTATCCATTGATCGTCGAAATTTTCTATCCTTATCTGCCGCCTCCATCGCGGGAACGATGATGACTGGTGTGCCGGGCCTTAATGTGGCTTCTTTGCAGGCAGATCACCACAATGATAAAGGAAATCGAATCTACAAATCTATCAAGATGGGTATGTTCAACGAGAAGATTTCTGTCCGCGAAAAATTCAAGCTCATGATGGAAATGGGCTTTGATGGGGCGGAACTGAACAGTCCGGGCGGAGTCAACAAGGAGGAAGCATTGAATGCCAGTAGAGAATTGGGATTTCCCATTCATGGGGTGGTTGATTCCATTCATTGGGGAATTCGATTGTCAGACCCGGATCCCGCAGTCCGTGAAAAAGGACTTCAAGGTCTTTTGACCGCCATGAAGGATACTCACTTCGTTGGGGGGAATGCTGTTCTGTTGGTGCCGGGGGCCGCGAGGGATCCGGAAAAGGAATCCCATGGTCACGTTTGGACGCGCTCGATCCAACAAATCAAAAAAGCGCTTCCAATGGCTTCAAAACTTGGGGTGAGGATCCTAATTGAAAATGTTTGGAATAACTTTCTCTACGATCCGAAAGGAGACAATGATCAGTCAGCGTCACTTCTAGCTGCCTATCTGGATGAAATAAACAGCCCGTGGGTAGGGTCGTATTTTGATATTGGAAATCATCAACGATTCGGTAAGCCAGCAGAATGGATAAGGACCTTGGGGCATCGCATCGTTAAATTGGACGTCAAAGACTGGGGTGTTGATAACGGTTTTTGCAAAATTGGAGATGGCGACGTTGACTGGGCTGATGTGCGAAGCGCACTGCACCAGATCGGTTACACTGGATGGGCAACGGCAGAGGTTTCCGGAGGTGACCGTCACCGTATTAAGGACATCTCCAAACGTATGGATCAATATCTTTTGGGTAAGTAGCGTCAGGGGATCAAGACACGTTATCCTTGCGAGGCCAAAACGCCAGCCAAAGGCATGTTGATCAGCCCAGTTTTATTTACATTGTTATTCTTCATTTTCCGGGCCTTCTCACAATATGACTTACCCGCTTTTGCAAAACCTGAGCTTTTCTAACTGCTGCAAGGCAGAACAAAGTTTGGTTCATGAGGAGTGGCACGCTGAATACGAGTATATTTTTTCATAAAAACAGGACCGCGTGCTTGCATTCAATCAATCAAGCAGCCATTCTCCAGAGTAATGGCACTCTACAAGCTGCCCCTAAAACGATCACATTAGACATGAGCAATTCGGACGCAAAACCAAAGCTTGATTTGGATTTGGAATCGGCCTTTCTACCAGCATGGGCGCAGAAATCTACTGCAGGTAATCCCTATGCGAAATTTGAAGGAAGGGATAGAGACTATACTAACCGCGATGGACGGGGGAGGAAACGTGGGAACGATTCAGGGAGATCCCCTCGCCCTAGAAGCCGCGATCCGCGCAGCAACGATCGGCGTCAAGGCGGGGGAGGAAGAGATAATCGATCAGGAGGAGGTGGTCAACAAAGGAGTGGAGGCGGTCAAGGGCGCTCTGGTAGAGGCGGTAACGAGCAAGGCGACCGCCGCAATCGCCCTCAGGGTAGAGGTCCTCAGCGGGACAGGCCACGTCGCAGCCGTCAGGAAATATTGGCGTCGTTGCCACAATTGAAAACACAAATCATTCCTGAACCCAAAGGCGTAGGTTTGCTTGCCAAGCGGATTCGAATGCAAGGAAGAGCATATCCGCTATTTGATATTGCCGGATTGATTCTTCAAAGTTCGGATCGCTACCACATTCGATTCAGTTCTCAAACACCGCCCAAAGATCAGGGACAACAAAAAATCTGGATCTGCAAACTGGATCAAACGGTCTGGTTAAATGAAGCGGAAGTGGTGCAGCACGTTTTGCAAAAGTACCTTGACGATTTTTACAGTGCTGAGAAAACAGAAACGGAACCTCCTAAAGGCTCGTTTAACTTTGTAGCTCAATGCGGAATGTCCGGTGTTGTGCTTGGCCCTCCCAACTACCATGGTTATCAGGCTCGTCTGCGCGAGTTGCATGAAGAACGTTATTCGCGCATGGATTTTGAACATTTCAAAGCCAAAGTAAAAATTGTTCAGGATGAAGAAGTGGTTAATAAGTGGTTGGAAGAGCAAAGCTGGACCATAGAATACGGAGATAAAAAAGATCCTGAGGGCAAAAAACTCCACTCTTTGGAGGAGGTGGAAGTTCACTTTCGCGAGAAAAATTTTCAGGATTCCATCGAGTGTGTGAATTCCGTGCAAGTTTCGGGAGATCCAAAAAACCAACTCTCTCGGCCCATTCGCGATTTGATTCGATTTCATGTCGATGACCAGACACGTTTTCCTCTTCAGCTGGCCACCGAACTAAGCCAACAATTTACGCGTCAGGGTCTACAGTTCTTTAAAGTCAATAAAACAGTGACGCATGTTTCTGTTTCCCGCCCACATTATTTGGATTTAGCCTCGACACCTGTTTCCGACTTGGTGAAGCGCATCGTTCAGTTCATCGATGAGTCACCTAATTGCACTCGAAACAAAGTTCTGGAATCTTTGGCTCCAGCGCCAGCTGCTGCAGAAGATCCAAAAAAGGATGGTAATGAGGCCAATGAACTGCCTTCCGAAAAAGGTGAAGGCAGGGATGATGCAGTTGCAGGCGAATCCAGTCAGCCAGTAAAAGATGTCGCTGAAGTTAAGCCCCAAGCTGAAACTACAGGTGAAGCAAAAGTAAGAAAATCACCAAAGTCCGAATCGGCTTTGACTCCAGAACAAGCTGCTGTCACCACGGATTTACATTGGCTCATTCATCAAGGACATGTGATCGAGTTTTCCAACGGTAAGCTGGAGACTGCCAAAAAGCCCAAAGATCAGCCCAAAAGGAAATCCGCTAAATCTTCCAAGAAGAAATCCAGCGAAGAGGCGCCGAAAAAAGATAAACCTGCCCAGGAAGCCGAAGATAAAAAAAGTGATGATTCAGTGAAAATAGCTGAAACCAGATCATTGGGCACTGAGAATGCTGAAGTTGAAGTCATTCCAGAGATATCGCAAACAGAGGCAGGTGAGGTCTCGGTAACTGAACCATCTAAATCTGTTTCACCCACTGAGGAAAAGAGCGACTCTGCTGATGCATCACCTGAGCTTGCTGATCCTGCAGCTTCGAAGCCTGCAAGTGGTGAAGATAAAGTGGAATCCAAGGAAATATCCCCTGCAACAAGTGAGGAAGATACCTCCAAACCTGCAGAGAGTTGATCATGGCCCGCAAAAGTGCATACGCTCAAGCCGGTGTTGATCTTGAGTTAGGCAACCAAGTCAAACAAACGCTACCCGATCTTCTTGCCTCCACCCACCGCAAAGAAGTGCTTGGTAAAGTGGGGGGATTTGGCGGTTTGTTTGCAGCCGGATTTAAGGACTACAAAAAGCCTGTACTTGTTTCCAGTGTGGATGGTGTAGGGACCAAGCTCAAAGTGGCATTCATGACTGGTAAGCATGATACGATCGGGGAAGACCTTGTAAATCATTGCGTTAACGATATACTTGTTCTTGGTGCAACTCCCCTGTTTTTTCTTGATTACATTGGAGCAGGAAAACTGAAGCCCAAAGTGTTCGACTCAATCATTAGAGGTTTTGCCCGTGGCTGCAAGGCCAACGGTTGTGCGCTCATTGGTGGGGAAACAGCACAGATGCCGGGTTTTTATCAAGCCGGGGAGTATGACGTCAGCGGCACGATTGTCGGTGTGGTGGATCAGCCGCGGATGCTTGACGGTCGTAAGACAAAGGCTGGCGATGTTGTGATTGGGCTGGCATCCAATGGCTTGCATACCAATGGTTATTCCTTGGCCAGAAATATTTTATTTGAAAAGGCGGGACTCAAGCCTTCTACTCGTCTTGCTGACCTGGGGGGTAAAGTGGGTGATGCTTTGATGGCCGTTCATCTGAGCTACAATAAGATCGTTCAGCGCTTGTTGAAACGATTTAACCCGGGAGGAAAACCTTCTGCCATCCAATCCTTGTCTCACATAACTGGAGGTGGTTTTCAGGATAATATTCCACGTAATCTGCCTGCGCATCTTGATGTGAAAATCCACCGAGGTTCATGGAAAATACCACCTTTATTCCAATACCTCCAGTCAGCTGGTAAAATCAAAGACAACGAGATGTTTCATGTTTTCAATATGGGGATTGGATTGACAATGACCGTACGCGCCCATCAAGCAGACAGCATTCTGAGAGCAATTCGGCGCTCCAGCCACCAAGCCTGGTTGATTGGTGAAGTCGAAAAGGGCTCTGGCAAAGTACAAATGTCCCTCTAGGTTCGGATATGCGGCTCATGCCGGGCAATCATCTATTGCGGAACGTTGATACTCAGATTTATTCCACATTTATAATCTCAGAAGTGCCGGGGCTTTCTTTTTTTTAGTTTTTGCCAGTATCAATATACAACTGATCAGAAAACACATCAGCGAGAAGTGCTTTCCCATCTTTTGGTAAGGGGTTAAGGGCACTTTCCATCCCTTGGGAATGTCCATGATTCGAAAACCCTTCGAGTAGATGTCCTCCGAACCAAGGTTAGATCCAGGAGTGTTTATTCGACCTGCGGGGTCAACCCAGCAAGTGAGACCATTGTTTCCGCAGCGAATCATAGGTAATCCTGTTTCAATGGAACGAAAGGCAGCTAAACCTGCATGCTGGAATTGAGCCGCGCTCTCTTTGAACCAACCATCGTTGGTGAGATTGAGCAAACAATCGATTTCATGAGTTACCTGATGTGACAAATGAGGCATCACATCCTCAAAACAAATCAGAGGGAACAAACGAATGTCCTGCTCGGAAAGATGAAAAGCTTTTGCCTGTTTACCTGCAGTAAAAAGATGCTGTATGGGGGTCAGTATCTTCAGAATGGGAAACCATTGATGTAATGGAACGTATTCTCCAAACATGACAAGATGCCGTTTGTGATACGTATCTCTTAATTGCCCTGATGGGTTCATGAAAAAAGCGGCATTGAATGTGGTGGGGTGATCGGAATTCAATGTTTCAAAATCGACATCCGTTCCGTTGAAGCAAAACCATGCCTGATGTTGATTCAATAAATCCTTCATAGGTTGAAAGGATTGGATATTTCCGGGGAAAGCTCCTTCCGGCCATACCAGCAGATCTACATCCAATTGGAGTGCAGCTTTCGAAAGTCCCAGTAGATCCTCGAATCTGGACTGATCTTCCGCGGAATTCCAAATCAAGGTTTGCGGGAAGGCGGGTTGAATCAGAGCAACTTTAAATGTTTCCTTCGGACGGGAATTTTCGATCGATTGAATTCGTTGGTAGCCATAAATGCACAATGCAATGATCACCCCCACAGGGAGAATTGTGTCGGGTAGCCACGTCCAGGGGCTAGGAGTCCTGAGTTTCGTGCGAGCGATTCCTATGCCTGTTGCAAGTGATGTCCAAACGACGATGAAAGAGATCATTGGGACACCCCCTAATGCTGCTGTTTGAGCCAATGGAGCATAGGCTAGTTGTGAGGCGCCAAGAAGCAGCCATGGAAAACCAGTGAACAGATTAGATACCATCCATTCCATACTTACCCATAGAACCGCTCCTAGTATTGAAAGTCGCTGGGCTTCGAATAAGCGCATGGAGCGAAGCCATTGCATTGTATCGGTCGGAGTTCCGTTATGAGCGGTTCCTTTGAATCGATATATGAGGTGCCAACAGATCGCGGTCCATAGAGCAGGGAAAAGTGCTACGTAGGCTGAAAGCGAAAACCAACCTGCCAAAGCGCCGGTGAAATGTGGCATGTTCAACAACCAATACAGGCTTGTTGCAGCATGCGTCCATGAGGCTAGATATGCCCAGCCAAAAACTGATTTACCTTGTGTGCTCGCACCAATGACTATCAAACAGGCGGGAGTCAACCATGCAAATCCAACCATGTTCCACGTCGGAAAAGCGAATGCCCAAGTCAATCCAAGGCCAATACAGGCAAAGAGACGTAGCCAGAGTTTGTGTTTTTGATGGGCCAGCAGCATGTTGCGGCATTTTCAGCAAATCAACCAGCTTGCTGAGCCTCGGCGCGATAGGCTTCGGCAAGAAGTGTGATCGGATGTTTGATCTCGATGCGGAGCCCTCGCTCTCTAGCTCCGTTCAGTATCTGTAATAGGCAGCCGGGATTACCCGTAGCAAGCACCGTTGCCTTGGTCGATTCAACGTGGTCCAGTTTACGCTGTAACAAGATATCTGCTGTTTCGGGCTGCACGATATTGTAAACACCTGCACTGCCGCAGCACCAACTGCTTTCAGGGAGTTCATGTAAGGTTAAACCTGGTATGGATTGAATGATTTCTCTTGGCTGAGCGCTTATTTTTTGCCCGTGTACGAGGTGACACGCTTCATGATATGTAACCCCCTGGTTTTTGAGTGGCTTGTTCTTGGGGGCTTTCCATCCCGTCAGTGCCAGCCATTCATGAATGTCTTTTACCTTATCATCCCAAAGTACGGCTTTGCTGGCATAAATCGGGTCATCTTTGAGTAGTTCTGTATAATGTTTCAAGTGTGATCCACAACCAGCAGCGTTTGTGATAATAGCGGCAAATTGCTCTGGTGGAAATTGATCTATCATTTTACGCGCCATTTCCTGAGCCAGTGACCATTCACCGTTGTGAGCGTGCAGGGATCCGCAGCAATTCTGCTCGGGAGGCGTGATGACTTCGCATCCGTTTCGGGCAAGAACCTCTGCTGTGTCCAGATTGACATCGCTGAAAATTAGATCCTGCGCACATCCTGAAAGTAAAGCGACTCGATATTTTTTTTCGCCCAAGGGGTGGGTGATTGTATCTACCAACTCATGAGTGAATCTGGAGCATATGGTAGGAGTCATTTTTTCCATATCACGCAATCGTTTGGGCATCAGCTTCAAGAAACCTGAGCGGCGAATGAAAGTCTGCAAACCTGATTGCTGATACAAGCGCATTAATGTCCCCAGAAATTGAAGCCGTCTTTGCTCCGTAAAGAGCCAGTTGATGGTCAGACGCCTGATAAGAGAACGTTTAGGAGACTGCAGGATATTTTTGGATTCAACCTCGGCTCGTGCATGTTCAAATAATTCAGCATAATTGACACCCGCAGGGCAGGCTGTCATGCACGCAAGGCAGCCCAGGCAGTAATACATCTCTTCTGCGAAGCTTCTGGACACATCCAGTTCGTCATCAGCGATAGCCCGCATCAAAGCGATTCGCCCTCGGGGACTGTGTTTCTCCATTTGTGTCAGTTCATAAGTTGGGCAGCTAGGGAGGCATAATCCGCAATGCATGCACTGCTGCACGACCGAGTAATCAAGGCCTTTCAAATGAGAATCGATTGGACTTGGCTCTAAGGTTGAGAGTGTTTGCTGAGACATGATGATTTAATGGGCTGGGTAGATTAAGAATCTCTATTAAATGTGTTGTTCTGCTCGTCTCGCTGAAGAAATTTCACAACTTTAAAAAAGAAGAAAGCCGCTATCGAGACGAAGAATAATGCAGTAATTACTCCGACACCAACGTCCCTCAACTGATTCTGTGAAATTCCCTTGAGGGCAAACCCCATGCAGCTGAAAACGGCCAGTAAGGTAGATGCACTAAAAAAGAAGATGATTTTTTTAGGTCGTTTTGGGTCAATTCGCTCCGTTTTGCCGTCAAAGATGATACGGTAAACCCAACTGGTTACTCCAAAAAACACCACGAAGGCTAACAAAGTAAAGATCCCGATCTTAAATTCCAGCGTGGGGTTGATTTGATGGATGGATGCAATAAATGCTGCTAATGCTCCCATGGAAAAAGAGGATGCAAAACCAGCAAGGCGATCAAATTGATCTTCAGAAGAGGATGTCGAGGCAGAAGCAATACTCATTTTTCAGGGATTTTTATTAGATAGGGTCAAATATTTTGCCAGGATTGAGCGTGCCTTTGGGGTCCAGCACGTTTCTGACTTCTTTCAAAATCCTCATTTGTGTCTGACCTGCAAAATCAGGAAGAAACTTTTTCTTGGCAATGCCGATACCATGTTCTCCAGTAATCGTTCCGCCCAGTCGGATGGCTTCCTTGAAAATGTCTTCGAAGGCCTCCTCGATTCGGTGCATCTCATCCGTGTTGCGTTCATCAGTGAGGAAGGTAGGATGTAAATTGCCATCGCCCATGTGTCCAAAAGTGCCGACTTTTAATTGATATTTTTTTGCGACCGCCGCCACGTAGCGAATCATGTGCCCAA
Organism: Verrucomicrobiota bacterium; assembly: GCA_040264395.1. Lineage (GTDB taxonomy): Bacteria > Verrucomicrobiota > Verrucomicrobiia > Limisphaerales > AAA164-E04 > AAA164-E04. Next base: position 2,178 of record JBDQII010000140.1, on the reverse strand, counting down.
GTTCACTTCTTGGAACGGTGGCGTCTTCAAGAATTGTGGTGGGGGACAGTCGTGCAAGAGCTGAGAAAGCGCTTCGACGTGCACTGGCAAGTTTGGCGGCCTCCGTATCATCCTTGGCAACCCGGATTTCCATGCAACCGTGTTCCCTGCAGATGGTCTCCATTTTTTCTGCCTCTTCTTTTACAACAGCCGGATGCCCGTCGGTTTCTATGAGTAGCAACGCCTCGCAATCAAGCGGTAGGCCGATTTTGGCGAAGTCTTCGACGCAATGAATCGTGGTACGATCCAGGAATTCCAAAGTACAGGGAATGATTTGATCTGCGATAATGGCGGAAACGGTTTCAGCGGCTCGATCCATTTGCTCAAATGTTGCCACCATTGTTTTTTTTGCCTGTGGCTGAGGAATCAGTCTTAGCAGCACTTTGGTGATCACCCCCAGCGTTCCTTCTGAGCCAATAAATAAATCCTTCAATGAATAGCCTGCAACGTCCTTGACACATTTATTACCCATCCAGCAGATTTCACCATCAGGCAAGACGATTTCCATTCCCATCACGTAGTTGCGCGTTACTCCGTACTTTAATCCACGTAAGCCGCCTGAATTTTCTGCCACATTACCTCCGATTGTTGAAATTTTCATTGAACCAGGGTCCGGAGGATAGAAGAGGCCTGCTTTCTCTGCTGCTTCAGCAATGGCCAAGGTGGTTGCGCCGGGTTCGGTCAATAGTGTGAGGTTGGCTTTATCCAATTCCAGAATTTGTTTCATTTTGACGGTGCAGAGAACAATGCACCGTTCGGAAGGTAAACTGCCTCCGCTCAACCCCGTACCAGAACCTCTTGTCACAACGGGGATCCCTTCGTTATTGGCGAGTTTTAGAACCTCGGATACCTGCGCACTAGTGCGTGTAAACACCACGCAACCTGGGTATTGTTTCAGTGCAGCCGTGCCGTCAAAAGAGTAGGGGATCAGGTCTTCCTTTTGATCAAGGACGTCTTGTTTTCCTACAATCTCACGCAGGCGGTCGATGACTGACAGTTCAAGCTTCATCATGAATGGAACCGAGATTGAATAAAGCCGTGCTGCAGGTCAATGAACTTTCTTGAATGACTCTCATCGACATGATGGAATAACATCACTTTATGAGTAAGAATACACTTGCTGAAAATTTAAATGTGTTAATGGTGGTCGGTAATCGCAGTCAAAAATCGACCACTCGCACGGTGGTTAATCATCTCGGTAATCTACTGGAGCAACGTGGCTGTCGTTTGAATCGCTTTGATTATGCAGAGGAAAACCTGCCATTATTTGACGTTCAAACAGCTTTCGGTGGAGAGGTTTATGCAGCTTTGAAAAAGAAGGTCAAGCAAGCTGATGTCATTGTGCTGGGCACCCCTGACTATCATGGAAGCATGAGTAGTGCGTTGAAGAATTTTTTGGATCATTTCTGGACAGAGTTTGCCGGCAAGCTTTTTGGGGCTATTGTTGGTTCTCACGAAAAGGGCCTCACAGTACACGATCAAATGCGCACAGTCATGCGCCAATGCTACGCATGGTCTTTGCCCTATGGTGTAAGTTTTCAAGATAAAGCTGATGTTGATGGAGATTCGGTGACTTCCGAGGCTCTGAAGTCAAAACTTGAAGGAATGGCCAGTGATCTGGTTGTTTACGGTCAAATCCTCGCGAATCAGCGAAACGTTGATTTGGCGGGATCCGAACCTGGGTTTTTGTCGCACTATCGGAAATAAGGTTTTTGTTCTTATTCAATGCCAATCAAACTTTTAATAAAATCATGACAAACAGCCCTTACGCCCAGATGGTCGCAGGATATGCCAAGGCTTTTCGGGATGGTAAAAATATACCCAACGGAGGTTATGCCTGCCCCATTAGGCCAACACTATCTCAACATGCCCCCAAGGCCTTGATTTTCTCACCGCATCCCGATGACGAGTGCATCATCGGTGGCCTGGCTCTGCGTTTACTCAAGGAGTCCGGGGTAAATGTCATCAACGTTGCCGTGACTCAAGGAAGCAATCAAGAGCGTCAGGTTGGCAGGTTGGAAGAGTTGCGTGCCGCATGTGGATACATGGGTTTTGGTCTTATTCAAACAGCTGATCGAGGTTTGGAGGGGGTGCATTCCAAACGTCGTGAAAATGATCCAGATTCCTGGTCGAAAGATG
>JBDQII010000139.1:0-10924 GCA_040264395.1 Verrucomicrobiota bacterium | reverse complement strand
GTCGTCTGGAGGATCGAGGAAAGAGTTTCACGCTCAGGCAGCAACTTCCGCCCCATAGTCCAAAGATAAACCATCCCCACTAAAGAGAGAATCAACCCTACTCCGGTTAAATCAAACATCCCCAAGGCAGACTCGCCCAGGCTATGCGCAGTTGAACTGACAAGTATATTGGTTGAGGTACCTATTAATGTGCAACAACCTCCAAGGATAGAAGCAAACGACAATGGTATGAGTAATTTGGAAGGTTTGATATTTCGACGCGCTGCAAGCCCGATAACCATAGGCATGAATACCAGAACCACTGGAGTGTTATTTACAAATGCGGATAGAAGGGCCACGAGTGGTAGCAAGGTCAAACTGACCGCCAATTCCGAGTGACCGACAAATCCGTTGATCCAGATTCCAACACGATCGATCACACCGGTGCGCTCCAGAGCCGCGCTTAGAACAAACATGCAAGCCACCGCAATAACCGCTTGATTACTGAATACAGCAAAAAGCTCTTGAGGTGTCAGTAGCCCGGTGAAAACCAACACGACCATGGCCCCCACTGCGATGACATCTGAACGCAGCCGTTCCATCATCATCGCAATGAACACAACCCCCATCAGGGCAAATACCATGATCATTTCCAGCGTCATACGAAAGGGCAAGGTTAAGCCCCTGAGCCCTGCGGGCAATATAATTCAACGCTTACTAGGAGTGAATCGCACGATCACTGACTGCCAGGGCTGATTCCTTCACCGTTTCAGAGAAGGTAGGATGAGCATGACAAATTCGGGCAAGGTCCTCACTCGTGGCTTTGAATTTCATGGCTACGACAATTTCATGGATGAGCTCACCGGCATTCTCACCAAGTATATGAACCCCCAGGATCTGATCAGATGCCTCATCAGCAAGCATTTTCACCCAGCCATCAACTGCCCCTGAGGCTCGAGCCCTTCCATTCGCCCGGAAATGAAAGACACCTTTGCGATACGCAGTCGAAGCTTCTTTGAGAGATTCCTCTGTCGCTCCGACCATTGCCAGCTCAGGGTGGGTGTAGACCACTGAGGGAATATGTTGATAATCCACAGAACGGGTTTCGCCACACAATGTCTCAGCGAAGGCAACTGCCTCTTCTTCGGCTTTGTGAGCCAGCATCGGACCAGACACAAGATCACCCAATGCATAAATACCGGGTATATTCGTTTCGAATTCTTTACTCACTTGAACCTTACCTTCCGAATCAAGCTGAACGCCTAACGAGTCCAATCCTAATCCTTCTAAGAAGGGCTTGCGACCGACTGCCACCAAAATATGACTGCACTCAATTGTATCACCACCTTCCAATGCTATTTGACATTGATCCCCATTACGCATTGCTGATGTCACTTTTTTTCCAAATTGGAACTCCAGACCTTGTCGGTGAAGAATCCGCTGAGCTTCCAGAGCGGTTTCGCCATCCATACCCGGAAAAATTTGTGGACGCATCTCTAATACAGTCACTCGACTCCCCAGGCGCTTCCAAACAGACCCCAGTTCAAGCCCGATATAACCACCGCCTATGACAACCAGGTGTTCTGGTACATTTTCGAAGGACAATGCCTCTGCACTGGAAACAATTCGCTCTCCATCAAAGGGTACGCTGGGCAATGAAACGGGCTGACTCCCAGTCGCGATGAGAATATGCTTTGAATGAACGAGGGGTGAGGTGTTGTCAGCTGATTCTACTTCCAGCGACCCTGACCCAAGGATGCGTGCAGTGCCGCATATCAATTCTACTTTGTTCTTTTTGAAAAGCGTTTCGACCCCTTTTCCAAGCATATTGACGGTTTGCTGCTTGCGCTTCATCATGCGGTCTAGATCCAGCTTTGGCTTCTCCACCACCACTCCGTGTTGAGCAAGCTGCTTGCCAGTGAACATGAAGTGAGCACTCGATTCCAATAAAGCTTTACTTGGAATACAGCCGACACGCAAACAGGTTCCACCCAGAGAAGGCGCCTTCTCAATACAGGCCACTTTCAGACCAAGCTGAGCCGCACGAATAGAGGCCACATAACCACCTGGCCCACTCCCAATCACCGTCAAATCAAACTGCTTCTCCTCCGCCATTGCTGTTCCTTTTTTGAAATAGTTTTACTGTGAAATACTGACTGAAGAGATTTGAGCCTAAAGGTTTCTGAGGACAAGCAGGAAATAGGAAAAATACCTGTCATTTTGATGGCTATTCGTCTCGATGAGCTTTCCATTTCTGCCAGTAACCCCAAGCTTTCTTCAAATTATCCGGCATGAGATCAAGAGCCGCATCTCTTGGAGTCATCTCAATTCCTGACCAGTCAATGATATCCGCACCTGCACCACATTGAGGGCATAAAGAAGATTCTGACTCGCTCGGCAAACAAGAATCACAAAAAAGGTAGTGACACGACGGACATTCAAATCCTGCTCTTTGGTTCTGGTGTTTCAGACAACTGTAACTCCCATCTTTCAGAGGGAGCGATTCTGATCGCTGCGAAGAGCCACCTTGTTCAATCACTGCCTTATCTTCCATGACCGAGATCATTAGGGTCCCCAGATTGAGAGTCTGCCCAGGTTTCAATGGACTCGATTGCACAAATGCACCATCGAGAAAAGTTCCATGCATCGAATCCGCATCCGCGATATGATTACCTTTGTGATCTATGGTAATCACGCAATGATGCTCAGAAACCGCCAACTCATCGATCACCACATCATTATCAGCTATGCGACCAATGCGGTGTTCACCTGGTCCAAGATGAATGGTACGCTCTTTTTCGTCCCATGTCCGATACTGAAGTTTCAGCTTTTGCATGTCTCACTTCTAACATGAAAGTCGGGTTTTAAGGAACAGGAAAAAGATTGAGGAAACCTAGAGTTTCGCATAATTGTTGTTTATTGATGCAAATCCTAGTTTTCAGTTTGACGGGCGCCGTAAGTGGTGTCATGAGCGGGTTATTCGGCGTAGGAGGTGGGATAATTATCGTGCCGGCTTTGACCTATTTCCTGAACCTTCCGATCAAGACAGCCATTGGTTCATCTTTGGCCATCATCATACCAACCGCACTGATGGGCGCGAGCAAGCATTTCCATCAAGGCAATATTGATTGGAAAGTGGTTATGTCTGTCGCCCCCATGGCAGTAGCAGGTGGTTATGCCGGAGCCTGGCTCACGCAACACATTGAACCAGCATACATTCGTAAAGGCTTCGCTGCCCTGATGATTTACGTAGGCATTCAGCAATTCTTCAAATGAGACGCTCAAACCAGATTCTGCGAATTACCCTGCTCATCAGCCTCTACCTCCCATGGCAACTATGCAGCGCTGCCCATGTTGAGGTAAAACTCAAAAGCGGGTCCGCCCTTGAAGGCAATCTCCTTGTCGAAAAAAGAGATCAGTTGGTTCTGGATGTTGGATACACTGTGTTATTGATTCCGCGATCGGAAATAGAGAGGGTGAAAAAAGGGCCTCTTGAGAAAGATTTGCAGAGCGAAATTCCGAAAAAAGACTTCGATGAAACCATGCACGGATCAGGACTCTATGTGGAGTCCGATAAAGAACTTCAGGACCAGTCCGTTGTTGCTTTGAGCAAACAACTTGGCCCAGCAGTAGTGCAGGTTCGAACACCCTCGGGATTGGGATCAGGCTTCATTATTCATCCGGAAGGCTATGTGATCACCAACTATCACGTGATTGAAAGTGAAACAAAAATTACCATCGAGGTGTATCAGGAAGAGAAAGGTGCATTGAAGCGCGCAGCATTTGACAGAACACGCACGGTAGCATTGGACAAATTTGCAGATCTGGCATTGTTGAAGTTGGAGAACGAGAAAGATGAAAACACAAGGTTCCCTTATGTGCAACTGGCCCGTATGAGTACGATTAAAGTTGGGCAACCCGCATTTGCAATCGGAAGTCCACTTGGACTGGAACGCACGGTGACAGAGGGGATCGTGAGCACGAAAACAAGGGAGTTCGAAGGACGGCTTTTCCTTCAAACCTCCACGCAAATCAATCCAGGAAACAGCGGTGGGCCGCTTTTCAATCGAAAAGGAGAGGTCATAGGAGTGACAAACATGAAACTCAATTACAGTGAAGGGCTCGGTTTTGCAATCCCGGTAGATCGATTGAAATACTTCTTAAACAACCGTGAGGCTTACGCATACAATCACCAGAATCCAAGTAGTCCATTTCGCTATCTGCCCGCGCCACAGATTATGAATATCAAGCGGTCCAAGGACTGATCTTGAGATGGAGTAAAGAACTCGGCAGACTAAAATCAAACTAAAGTATCTATCGATGATCGAATCATTAAAAAAACGTATTGTTACAAGGGTCTCACTGGCTCTTTCCTTGACCGCACTTCTGGCACAAAACATCTTTTATTCATGGGCTGCCCCCGCCCCATCCCCTGAGGATTGGCTTCCGGAAGACGCTCTGGCAATAATCACACTACCCAATTACGGAGTGGCCAAGGAATCCTGGAACAATAATTTATACATGCAATTGTGGAATGATCCAGCCATGGCACCTTTCAGAGAAAATGCAGAAAAGTCATTTCAGGAACTGGTAATCAGCGGGCTTGAGAAAGACGCTGGCTTTGAGTTAAGCGAACTAACCGAACTCCTCAAGGGACAGGCTACCTTTGCCATCATTCCATTGCCTGGCAATTCTGGTGGGGTCGGACTCCTGGCTGCACTCGACACGGGTACGCAAGCCGAAAAGTTAACAGAGTTAATGAACAGGACTCAGGCTAAATTTCAGGAATCCGGCAATCCACTGAAACCTGTCCAGATCCAAAACCTTACGTTTCATAGAGCAGAGATGAAAATGAGTTTCCCTGAACTCGAAAACTTTTCAGAGAACAGTCCTGAGAACAATATGGAAATCATATTCGGACAAAGCGATTCAGTGTTTCTGGCTGGTACTTCTGTCCGTCATCTGGAGCAAACCGTCCAGAAACTCAGCGGGGGTGGCGGTAAATCCATCTCCAGCAAAGCCACTTTCAATCAAATCCATCAAAAACTTTTCAGAAATGCCGAAGGTTATGGATGGGTTCAATTCGAGTCTGTCTATGCATTGATTCAGAAATTAGTAAAAGAAAGTACAGCCAGCACGCAAGCAGGACAATCGACAAACCCAATGTCGATGCTCATGCCAAAACCCGAAATCATCCTCAGCGCACTAGGACTGGAGGCTGTAGAAGGGCTCGGCTTTGCCTGGGGTTCCACACCTGCAGGAACGGCCTTTAACTTGACGGTGCAGGCTCCCAAGAGCAAACGCAAGGGATTGCTGAACTTGGTTGAATTCGAACCCAAAGATGCATCCCCTCCAGCTTTTGTTACAGACGATGTGGTCGCGTTTCAGCGCGTTAGGTTTGACGCTCGAAAAACCTGGGAAAAACTCGAAAAAATGTTGGGCGAAATTTCGCCACAACTATCGGGAATCCTACAAATGACGATGGGACTGCTTGTGAAAGACCGTGATCCAAATTTCGATTTCCGAAGAAACCTGATTGACAACTTGGGAGACGATTTCATCGTGGCGCAATGGCCCCCCAAATCATCTGAAATGGATGACATGATCAACCCTCCTGAGATTATCCTTGTTGGAAGCCCCAACCCAGAGCCTTTGGTAAAGGCATTTATCGCCGCAAGTGGACTCTTACCAGGGGGGAATGGCGTTCTGAAGGATCGTTCTTTTCTTGGGCGGACTGTTTACTCAATTAACGTTCCCAGTGGTGCTGCACCAGCACCAGGAGCATCTTCCGAGGCAATGGAAACGATGGGGCTTCATTTCGTAGCAAGCGGCATGTATGTCGCTTTCAGCACAAACGAATCGATGCTTGAATCTTACCTGCGCTCAGCCAAGGGACCAGGACGCCCATTAAAATCCAAAACTGAATTTCAGCAGGCCGTGAATGCCGTCGGTGGATTCAAATCAGGATATGTCTACTACCAGAATCTGGCATCATCAGTGGGGCTGATTTACGAAAACTTGCGAGAGAATCCAGAGTCTCTCTTCTCTGGTTTGATGGGAATGGGAATCGGCTCAGGGTTGCCCGGTGGCTCTGGACCTGAAGACGCATTGGAAAGATTCATGGATTTCAAAAAACTGCCTCCATTTGATCAGGTTGAAAAATACTTTCACTTCAACGTGTCTGGAAACAGCAGTGATGACAGCATGCTCAATTTAAAATCCATGTCTCCCATCCCAACATCATTGAGACGTTGAAGAGTGTCCTGGCATCAGGCAACTCTTGAAAAGCGATTTTCAAGGTTGAAGCCGCGTTCACCTTTCGATGATATCCCATTCATTGGATGGCTGGAGACCTAATGAAAATGCAAATTGGGACAGGATATGATGATCTTGCGCATTGGCTCAGTTCCGGCAGGAAAGCCAGTGCGTTTGTCATCCATCCTACCCAACTGAGCTCCGAGAAAAAAATTCCTGCACCTCCAGGTGAAGGGTTTCTAGGGGTTTATTCTTCTGGTTCAACAGGTAAACCAAAATTGATTTGGTGGAATCTTAAAGCGCTGCATTCCAATTGCTCGAAATACTCAAATGCCGCAGGGTGGACATGGGCAACCTGCTTCCAGCCCTGGTCCTTCGCTGGAGCCCATCTCGCATGTCAGGCCCATATTTCTGGAGGCAAGGTATTGAGTCTAGGTCATGATTGGCAAATAAATCATTCTATTCTGCAACAGGATAAACCGCAGGCCCTGTCGGTAACCCCTACATTTATAGACCTGCTCATACAATCCAGAAAAACCTCAAAATCAATAGATTGGTCTCCTCGGCAAATCAGCATCGGAGGCGAAATCTTGCATGCATCCACTGGAGCGCGCATCCAATCGGCGTATCCCTCCAGTCGAATCACGTTGATTTACGGCTCGGCAGAGGCAGGAGTGATCGCAAAAACAACTCGGCATGATGGGTGGTATCCTCTTACATCCATTCAAAAACGGTTTGATGATTTCAAGTTTGTAGACGATCAGCTCTTCTTGAAAAGACAAGGGCAATGGATCCCTACTCATGACCTTTGCGAAATCCGAACGGATCACTTCAAACCGGTGGGAAGGCTTGACCGAATCATGAATATTGGCGGTGAGAAGGTATCCCTGGATGAGATTGAATCGGTGGCTGAAAGTTTTCCTGAAGTGCGAAGAGCAAGCGCCAATCCCATGCCAAATGCTGTCGTTGGGCAAATTGTTTCATTAAAGCTGGAGGCTGCTGTTGCCGAAGCTGACGATACACTTTTGGAAATCATTCTGAATAAAATGCGAAAACAACTCAGCAAACCAGCCTGGCCAAGATGGTGTGAATGGGGAAGTATTCAGGATACGAACAATGGCAAGAAATCATGCGACACGGGTGCGCAAAAATATGGATGACTTGAACAATAAGCGCTTTTTGGTGACAGGAGGCAGCAAGGGCCTTGGTCTTGAGTTATGTCGCGCACTATTGCAATCTAATGCAAGAGTAGTGACCTGTGCCCGCTCCCAAACTCCCGAACTTGAAGCGTTGGAATCTGAATTCGACAATCGTCTTTCCTTTATCAAGGCAGATCTTTCCAACGAGACGGATGTGCTCTCATTCATTGATCAAGCTGGTATGGTTACAACAACCTTTGACGGCTTTGTTGCCAATGCTGCACTTGGAGCAGACGGACTACTGACCATGATGCCGAAACCCAAGATTCGACAAGCCCTGGATATCAATCTCTATTCCGTCATTCTGATGACACAGGCCATATTGAAAGGGTTCCTTGCCTCTGAGACCAAAGGTAGCTTGGTGTTTATTTCTTCCGCCTGCGCAAAACGTGGATTCAAAGGGCTGAGCGTTTACGCTGCCACAAAAGCAGGCCTTTGCGGATTTTCGAAAAGTATTGCGCGAGAATATGGACAAAGAGGCATTCGGAGCAATGTGGTTTTACCAGGTTTTCTGAAAACTGAAATGACCGCATCTCTCCATTCAAATCAAACCGAAGCGGTTCGCAGAAAGACGCCGTTGAATCGTCTGGGCATGTCATCTGAAATCGTTCATACAGTGCTCCATCTATTATCCGAATCCTCCAATTTCACTACTGGATCAGAGTGCGTCATTGATGGAGGACTGACGAGTTAATTCCGGACCCGCCACTGATTCAAAGCAACTTCATTCAACAAAACACCCGTATGAGCCAAGCTACTTTGGGACCAGGATCCCTCCTTGATGAAGACTTCATTCGAAGCCAGTTTAAACAACTTGGCAAGAACGTGAAAATTTTTACTGGTGCCCGCATCGATAACCCTGAGGCGATCTCTGTTGGTGATCATACTCAGATCGATGAAGGCGTATTCCTTTTTGCTGGCAAGGGTATTGCTATAGGACGCCATGTCCATCTTGCATTCACCTCATCCATTTCTGGAGGAGGTGAATGCGTTATCGGTGATTATGCCAGTATTGGTGCAGGAGTCAGATTGATTACGGGCACGGAAAATATCACTGAGGGATTGACCAACCCTACGGTCTCAAAAAGCTGCCGCGAGACACACCTATCCAAGATTGAAGTCGAAGATCATGCCGTCATTTTCACCAACAGCATCATCTTCCCAGGTGTAAAAATCGGAGAAGGAGCCGTCGTTTCTGCTGGTTCCACCGTGCATCACGACCTGAAACCATGGACCATTTATGGCGGCATGCCACTCACCGCCATCAAACGGCGCGACAACAAGCAGGTAATCAAGTCCACCCAATAAACAACATCCAGCAATCATTTAGTGCCGAACTTTCAGCTTGTTATGAATCAACGGCTGTGCCCTCTTTCATGAATCCTCCAGAATTGCCGCTCCAACAATTCAGCCACCTCAGAATGTGATTCGATCAGATTCACTTTTTCCGATAAATCAGCTTTGAGATCGAACAAGGCAAAAGGTTTCTCAAACGCCTTTCCTCTGGGTTGTTCCCTCCCACCTGAGCCGCTTCCCAGCACCAACTTCCATCTCCCATCACGAATCGCAAACATGCCTGCACCGGAGTGATGAATCACGGGCGGACGATGATGATCTGCTTCGGGCGCATGCAGCAATGACAAAAAACTGACGCTGTCTTCGCCCGCTGCTGAAGGGATGTTACGATCTATGAGCTGTCCGACCGTGGCATAATAATCCGTCAGACAGATGGTTTGTTGACACTTAACGCCGGCTTTGATCCTGCCGGGAAACCGCACCAGGAAGGGCACGCGATGCCCTGCTTCCCATACATCACCTTTGGTGCCGCGCAATGGACCATTTGAGGTGTGACGATCGGCCCGATAGGCCTGTACGCTCTCATCATCAACATGATCCTCGACACTGGAATCATTTAGCCGTCGCATGAACGACCCATTGTCACTCGAGAAAACGACCATCGTGTTGCCCTTCAAATTTAATGCATCCAGCGATTCAAGAACACGGCCAACGATAGCATCACACTGGACGATAAAATCTCCATAGGGTCCAAGCTTGGTATGACCTTTGAAGCGGGCATGTGGAAGCACTGGTTTGTGAGGAGCTGTCAATGGCATGTATAAAAAGAAAGGGGTTTTCGACTCGCTGTTTTGTTCCAGAAAACCCACCGCCTTGTCCGTTAATTGATCCAGACAATCCTCCATGACAAAATCGGATCCAATGGGGCCTTCGCGAAGGTAGGCAGGAAAGGGTTGCTTTGCTTGCCGTTTATCAGGCAATCCTGTTACCTGCTGATTTTCGAGGTACACATAAGGTGGAAAATCCAGCGAAGCGGGAATGATATAGCTGTATTCAAAACCAAAGTCATTGGGCCCCCATTGCACAGCTTGAGTGTAATCGATATCCTCATGGTTGGACAATCGATGAAAATCCAACCCGAGATGCCATTTCCCCACCACACCCGTGTGATACCCGTGCCCTTTTAAAAAGCGAGGTAAGGTCAAACGATCCTCCTGTATGAGATGATCGCTGTAGCCGTTCAACACACCCCGCTTCAATCTGGATCTCCAGCAATAGCGACCTGTGAGCAATCCATATCGGGTCGGCGTGCATACAGCAGAAGGTGTATGAGCATCCGTAAATCGCATTCCCTCATGCGCTAGTCGATTCAGATTTGGTGTGGGGATTTTGGACTTTGGATGATAGGCCTGAATATCCCCATATCCCATGTCATCTGCCAAAATAAACACCAAATTAGGTGAATCGCCAGCATTGACCGTCGCTGGAAGCAAACTGGCAAAAAGAAAAACCAGATATCCGTTTATTATAAGACGCCTGAATACGGCTGTGTTGATCATTGTATCCTTTCCTTGACGTTTGAGTTTCACGATCAAACCATGATCTCATGACACACAGAGCCGTGCACATCCGTGAGTCGAAAATCTCGACCAGAATATCGATAGGTTAACTTTTCATGATCCAGGCCCATCAAGTGCAGTAAAGTCGCATGAAAATCGTGCACGTGCATTGGGTTTTCAGTCGCAACCATTCCCAGCTCATCAGAACCACCATACACCAAGCCGCCCTTCACACCCCCTCCCGCCAGTAACATCGAAAATGCCGTGTGATGATGATCTCGGCCAGCTGGCTTGTCATCACCATTGCGAATCTCCGAATAAGGAGTACGTCCAAATTCCCCGCCCCAGACCACCAATGTATCTTCCAGTAATCCACGACGCTTGAGGTCCGAGATCAAAGCCGCACTTGCCTGGTCACTATCAGCGCATAATTTGGTATGAGAAGCGTTGTGATTGGAATGTGTATCCCACGGTTGATTACCCTTGTTGGTGTAGTAAACAGTGACACACCTGACACCAGATTCCACTAACCGACGAGCCATGAGGCACGATTGGGCAAATGTCGATTTCCCATACATTTCCCTCGTGCTTTCCGGCTCTTTTTCGAGATCCAGAGTGTCAAATGCCTGCATTTGC
>JBDQII010000138.1:0-10974 GCA_040264395.1 Verrucomicrobiota bacterium | reverse complement strand
TCTGTGAAGTCCCAAAAATTTGGTCCACCAGGCTCCCCTAGTTTACCAGCAACCGTGACCGGAAAACGCTGCAGCAGAGCCGGAGGTTGATTTACATAGGATCTGTAATATTCCCCGGGTTGGTTATACATGTCATCGGAGGTGATGGTGATCTGGGCTTCGAGATTTAGCCCTAGAAAGAGACATGCCAGTGGAAGGTATTTGATTGGCTTCATGTGATCCGCCCTTGCTTGATTATTATCGGCATCAAATGATGATCACTCGTTCGAATGAAATTGACACTGACTTTGTATTTACATTGTGTTTACATTTGCATCATTGGAAATGCAAGTAAAAACCGCATGAATGATGCCATGATTGCATCAAAACAAGCTGCATTCCCTCAAAAGTCTACTTTCTTTGGCCTGGGACAGTAAATGTCCAAGGCCAGGATCCATAGTAGCGACGTATGAAATGGAACACAGAACAACTTGAACTCGGATTAAGTCAGCAAAGAAGCGCCTCCTTTCGTTTCCGTCACCGTTCGCAAAGACGATTGCAGAGAGCCTCCTGGTGGTTCGATCAAATGCGACGTGCGGTTGATTCGGCAGAGGATTGGCAGGCTAATGACAGGGAAATGCTCCCGATTGATTTACCAAATGAATCGGTAGCGGAAAGGAGTGAGGGGGAAAATACAAATCATGAAGTGAGCGGTTTTTATTTATGAGCAAGTTCCACTACTGATCTTTATTGAAAATAGCGATGGCAAAAGAGTCTTAAATTTGGCTCAATGCCCTCCATGAAATTTGGTGTCTGCAATGAGATCTTCAAGGAGTGGTCGTTTGAAAAAACCTTTGAGTTTGTCAAACAAACAGGATACGACGGGATCGAAATTGCCCCTTTCACCTGTGCCAAGTATGTCACCGATGTTTCCAAGCAGCGTCGCTCTGAAATCAAGGACTTAGCTGCGAGACATCAGCTGGAAATCTCAGGTATCCATTGGGTGCTTGTAGAGGCTGAGGGCATGCACATGACGCATCCGGATGCGAGCATCCGTGCCAAAACGCAGCAATACTTTCGCGACTTGGTCCAATTCTGTCAGGATTTGGGAGGGAAATCGATTGTTGTAGGATCACCTCATCAGCGGAATCTGGAATCAGGTGTTACTCTGGAACAGGCCACTGAGTGGGCGACTGAAGTTTTTCGTCCGGCGGTTCGAGACGGCGAAGACAAGGGAGTGACGATCTGTTTTGAGCCTCTGGCGCCCTCTGAAACTAATTTCATGAATACAGCAGAAGAGGCGATTCAATTTATCCGTCGCATCCCTTCGCCTGCTTTCAAGATCATTCTGGATGTCAAAGCCATGTGTTCCATGGGCAAACCCATTGCTGATATCATTCGGGAATCCTGGCCAGCCTTCGCTTATTTTCATGCCAATGATGCAAATCTCAAGGGACCTGGATTTGGAGATGTCGATTTTGTACCCATTGCCTCAGCACTTAAAGAAGTTGGATATCAGGGCTATGTTTCCGTCGAAGTATTTAAATTCGAAGAAGGCCCTGAAGTCATTGCCCAGCAAAGTCTTGATTACTTGAAAAAGACTTTTGCCTGATCTTTGATTCAATCATCTCTTGTATCCGTATCGCAGCAAGTTCTGGGAATGAATGAATTATCGTACCTTAAGGGTTTTATGGAAATATGCACGTGAAGTGCGTTCTTTGTTTCGATTGAGTTTGCCGATCATGGCCGGTCTCGTCGGACAGACCCTTATGGGTATTGCTGATACCGTGATGGTGGGGCAGGTGGGGGTCATTCCTCTGGCAGCCTCTTCTTTGGTGATCAACTTGTTTCACCTTCCCATGGTATTTGGATTTGGTATGTTGACCTCTGTCTCCGTGCTCAGTGCCAATGCCTTCGGGGCCAATGACCCCTTGCAAGTGGGCCGCGTTTATCGAGCTTCAGCCGTCCTGACGCTGGCCACATCTGCTTTACTTGTGGTCATCTTCATGGCCTTTCGGTGGATGCTGCCTTTGCTGGGGCAACCTCCCGAGGTTGTTGATGCCGCTGGAGGTTATCTTTGGTTCCTTGCGCCTAGTCTGCTGCCGATGTTGCTAGGTTTGGCTGGAAAACAATTCTGTGAAGCATTGAACCATCCATGGATCCCCACGCTACTCATGATCGGGGGTGTCTTACTTAACATCCTGCTCAACTGGATCTTGATATACGGAAATCTGGGCTGCCCTGCGATGGGGCTCAACGGAGCCGGACTGGCAACCCTCCTGGCTCGTATCGTGACTGCTGCTGCGATGATTGCTTGGCTGATGCGATCCAAATCACTGGCGCGTTTTCGTCAGGGCTCCTGGTCGGGTGCGGGAGATCTACCGGTTTTAAGAAAGCTGTTCAAATTGGGTTTGCCTGTGTCGCTTCAGCACCTGCTGGAAATGGGATCTTTTGCCTTTGCGGCACTCATGCTCGGATGGATTGGGGCGAATGCTTTGGCGGCTCATCAAATTGCCTTCACCTGTGCCAGCACAACGTTTATGTTTTCCCTTAGTCTCGGAATGGCTGCTTCAGTGCGAGTAGGGCAAGTCCTCGGGGCCGGACTGAATCGTCGTGTGCGGCGCATTGGTCTGGTTAGTTTGATGACTGCCGTCGTTTTGATGACTGCTTTCGGCTTTTTATTCTTTTTTGGAGGCAGGACCATGGCTGCTTGGTTTGTGGAATCGAAAGAGGTGCAGGATCTAGCTGTCCAGTTGCTGATGGTGGCCGCCATATTCCAGGTTTTTGATGGTCTTCAGGTGACCGCGATTTCCATATTGCGCGGGATGCAGGATGTAAGGATACCTGCGATTGTGGCGATTGTCGCATACTGGCTACTGGCAATGCCGATGGCCTGTATGCTCGCTTTTTATTATCAGAAGGGAGCTTTGGGGATTTGGATTGGTCTGGCTGTAGGACTGGGAGTTGCTGCCCTTTGCCTGACCTTCAGGTTTTATTTCAAGACGAAAGTCAGGTGATATTTGCTTTCTTTTTCCTGACGGCCTAATATCCAAAGCCACCTGCCATGAAAAAAACTCATCACACGATCCTTATTCATTCGATTCCATGCGTTCTTTTTTTACTATTCACAGTCATGAGTCATGCATTTGAAAAAAATACTTCCTTTCCTCGCTATTCTTTCCCGGCGCTTGAAAATGGAAAACCGGTTTCACTTCATGATTATTACGGTGAAAAAGTTGTATTGCATGTTTTTGCCTCTTGGTGAGCGGGATGTCGTCAGCACGTGCCCGTGTGGCACGCTCGCACAGAGCCCTTTCGCCTTGACGGTAGAATTAAAGTCCTCGGAATCATTCAAGAACAACATCCAGACCGTTGTCGGCTGTTCATGCAGTGGCATCAGATGGATTGGCTTATCCTTGTAGACTCACTTAATCTCCTCAAGGTGGCGGCTGTTCCTTACACCTTATTGATCGATGAAAAGGGAATCGTTCGATCCGTCAATCCCTCGCAGGAAGAATTCGAAACATTTGTGGATTCAGTCTCATCTCCTCAGGATGAGCGCGACGACGCCATAAATGTACTTCCCGGCAATCTGGATTTGGAAAAACTCAAGCTCAGAGCCAGCATGCGGCAGACTGCTGAGGCATGGGCAGCATATGCTGATGCCTTATTTCTCTGGGGAGGAGACCTGCGGCTGGATGAATGCATTCATGCATATCAAAAGGCCTCCTTCAATGCACCAGATGATGGATGGCTGCATTTCAGAATGGGGGTTGCCTACCGGAGCTTTTTTGATCTGAAGCCATCCAATTCGAAATATTTTACCAAAGCAATTGAATCGTGGCAGGCTGCGTTGGAGCTGGATCCTAATCAATATATCTGGCGCCGCAGGATTCAGCAATACGGCCCACGATTGGATAAACCCTATTCATTTTATGATTGGGTGAATCAGGCTCGCAAGGAAATCACTGCCCGAGGAGAAAAACCTTTCTCCCTGCGAGTTGAGCCAGGAGGTGCCGAGTTTGCCTATCCGGCTGAAAAAAACACTGGTTCCATCAAGAAACTTTCAGAGCCAGATTCTGGAGGGAGAGTGTTTCGCGATATTCTGCCTGCGATTCAGATTGAATCGACAGTTGTATCTGCAACGGATGCGAGCAAAAAAGCGTTACGTATCCACTTGCGATTGCAACCGAATGTTGCCCACGCATTTCATTGGAACAACGAAGCCGAGCCTCTGAGTGTCTGGCTTGAGTCGAGTAAAGGCTGGGCGCCTGAAAGGGTATTTCTTCAATTCCCCAATCCCCCCATGGTCACTGATCAATCCTCAAGATCTCTTGAGTTTGAACTGTTCCAAGACACGGAGGGAAACTCACACGAACTCAAGGGCTATGCACTTTACAATATCTGCGAAGAAATCAATGGAACCTGTCTTTACAGAAGGCAGGATTTCACGATTCAACTAACACAGCCATGATTGCTGCAAAGCCTCGAAACTTCCAACTTGATGCCAGGCTTGAGTGAAACAACTCACCCTTCATGAAAGCTGCGGAACCAATCCTCAGCTTCAGATGCAAACGTTCGTTTCTGGTCCTGATATGTCAAGGTGACACTATGCGCGTGCAAGGCGTGGAATGGGAGTAGAAGTTGCTTTCGTTGATCATCGGTTAAACGGCCATAAACCAGATCCAGATAAAATTGCTCATCCAGTCCATAGAGCTTGTCTCCAACGATGGAATGCCCCAGATGCTGAAGGTGGATACGGATTTGATGTTTGCGTCCTGTTCGCGGACAAACTTCAAGCAATGCGAACTTGGATCGGTTCTTTTCGAACCGCTTCAGAACGCGGAATCCTGTGAAAGACGGAGAACCGTCCCTCCTCACGCAATCCTTGATGGCAACTTCGCTTTCAATATCCTTGCCAAGGGGCTTCTCCACACTGAACGAATCCTCCTTGGGCCAGCCATAGGAAATGGCATGATATATTTTGACAACCTCTCTGGCTTCCCATTGCAGGCGCAAGCTACGGGCCGTTTCCTTGTTCTTTGCGATGAGGACAACGCCACTGGTCTCTCGATCCAGTCGATTGATCATTTGGCCTTCATTTGCTTCGCCCAGATAAAGCCTAACACGACTGATCAAGCTGGAGTAAACATCCCCTTTGGTTGGATGACAGACCAAGCCGGCTGGTTTGTGCAGCACCAGCAGGGAATCATCCTCGTAGATAATGGGGAAAAGTGGGTCCAGTG
The DNA here is from genome assembly GCA_040264395.1 of Verrucomicrobiota bacterium. GTDB lineage: Bacteria > Verrucomicrobiota > Verrucomicrobiia > Limisphaerales > AAA164-E04 > AAA164-E04. The sequence goes on along the minus strand of JBDQII010000138.1, from coordinate 5,749 downwards.
ATGTTGTCATGTCTGGGAAATCCCTAAACTAAAAATTTGCCCCAAAGCAAGTCTGGGTGTCAGGAATTTTGATTGTATCACCAACATCTGGCAGACATTTCGTGGCAAGGATTTCAAAAAAAAGTAAATAAATGGCTGGTTGCCCTCATGCTGATCGTGTTCGCAGGAACACGATGGCCTGGGCTCATGCCTATGAATTTCAGTGCAGCGTACGCCTTGGCATTCTGTGCAGGGCTCTACTTCCCTCCTAAATTGGCCTGGCTGATCCCTCTGGGGACGCTGGCGGTCACAGATCTGGCCTTGAATGCGTATTATGGTTACTGGCCGCAGTGGTATCAGCTGAGTAATTACCTGGGATATGCCAGTTTGATTGGTTTAGGCCAGTGGATGAGTAAAAAAGACCATTGGACCAAACTGATCGGCGGAGGATTGGTTGGAGCCTGTTTGTTTTATCTCATCACGAACACCATGGCCTGGCTCATGAATCCTTTCGAGAACAAGGAATACACGCGTGATCTCTCAGGTTGGCTATTGGCCTTGACCACTGGAACGAGCGGCCTTCCACCCACCTGGATGTTTCTGCGTAATACGCTCATCAGCGGTGGGCTTTTCACCGGACTGTTTGTAGGTGCTGCCAAGTGGATAGAAGCGCGTGAGACAGCTGCCGAGGAAGAGTCCGACACCGAAAATGAACCCGAGGATATCGAGCCTGAAAAAGCGACTGTTTGAGTTGCGGTCAACGGTTGAATGGTCTTCGCGCAACGAAAAGAGTCCACTTTTTTCACTGGTATCACCAAGACCCAAAGATTGGTAAGCGTCTCTAGTCAAGCATGAGTAAGCATTTTAAAATTGGAGTCATCTCAGACACACATGGCTTTCTTGATCCTCAAATAAAGAAGCTTTTTCGAGGAGTCGATCATATCCTGCATGCGGGAGACATTGGTCCACCCCACATCGTCATGGAGCTTGAAGAGATTGCGCCGGTGACTGCGGTGATGGGAAATACCGATTTTGATATTGATGTGCGCGAAACGGAATCAGTCACCCTCTCGGGTAGAAACATCCTCGTTCATCACATTGTCAGTCTGCCAACCCCAGCTCCGGCTATTCGAGACAGGATCACTTCGAGCCGGCCTGACCTGGTGGTATTCGGGCACACGCATCAGGCTTTTTCACAGACCTTGGATCACACCCTCTACCTGAATCCGGGCTACTCAGGGCGACGCAAGATGCATACTCGACGATCGGTCGCAATTGTCGAAATAAGTGGTGATAAAACGGAATATTCCTTTCTCAGCCTTGATAGCTGAAAAGGTATTTCTCTTTAAGGAACCTGTCTGAATCCCCCCGAACGAGGCAATTCAATGTGTCAAAGCGTAGTAAACGATGTTGATTCCCATTGGGTAAGATAGTGACTCAGAAAACCTTGAGAAGAACCACTGACTCTTACCTTCCTCCTCCCATCCGTCACTCAAGTCCGTATTGTGGCATATGAGCACCATGATACGTTCATTGTCATCCAGAATGGCAAGATAATCGGCAGGCGCGGGGCCTTCGCCGTAGCGATTGATGATTTCATCTTCGTATGTTTCATAAACACCTCTTCCTTTGTTGCGCTCAGCGGAATCTTCGCTTGGAACTTGAGGTTTTATTTTCATAGGGAAAACTGCGTTGAAGATCGGGTGAGACAATTCCAGAGAAATCGGCTTCTTGTTCGGGAATACTTTTTCCATTTCACTCAAGAAATCACGCTTCATGGTCGTGCCCCAGAAATCGTCCACCATGAGAAATCCTCCGTTTAGTAGATATCGTCTGAGGGCCTTCGCTTCATTGTCTTTGAAAGATAGAGTTCTTGGGTCAATGATGAAAATAAACGGATAGTCGTAAAGCTTGTCATCCAGTAAATCGATGGTGCCTCCTTGAGGGTCAACAACCATGGAGGTCAGTTGCTCCAGACGGTATGAAAAATTCAGATCTGCATTCGGAAAATCTGTTCTCCAGCTTCCGCCTCGTCCTCCCCATCCCCGGCCACTGTACATGATGCGTACGAAGGTGAAGATGTCGTCTGTGAAGTCATTGTCAATATCCCAATCTGGCACACCTGCACGTGATGCCGGACCGGGCTCGGTGATCAATCTTTCAGATCCTCGTCCACCCGATCCCGGGCCGGACAAAAGCTGAGCAGAGCACTGTGAGGACATCAAGCAGCCAAGCAAGATGGTCATGATCAAAATCTGATTCGGTCGACTGTCCTTGTATGGTTTCATTCTGGTTCGATCCACTGAGAATGATATCAACTTGATCGACCCATATGCTACTGTCAACCGGTAATCCTGCAGGTAACGTGTTAAATGGTAAAAGATTCAATCAGGGTCTGAAAATTTCATCGAAGCATACGGACTTTACACTTGAAAGGTATGGGGGATAAATTAAGCGGATCATATGCGTCTTTTGAATTTCATGTCTGCCCCACGATATCACGCTGTCGCTGGAGTTGTTTTGCTCGCTCCTGGCCTTTCTTGCTCTCTTGGGCTGCTGCTAGTGGTTTTCGGCGTGAGCTTAGACAGGGGTTTGCGAGCAGCCCAGGTCAACGCCAAGCCGCCCAACATCATTTTTATCATGGCTGACGATCTTGGTTACGGAGACATAGGTGCATACGGACAAAAGCATTTTCGAACGCCGCGTCTTGATCAAATGGCTCGTGAAGGAATCCGTTTTACCCAGTATTATGCGGGGAGCACGGTTTGTGCCCCTTCGCGATCGGTATTGATGACTGGATTTCACTCCGGGCATACGCGCATCCGAGGCAATGGCAACGTACCTTTGGATTACGGGGATTTGACCTTGGCCGAAATACTCAAAAAGAAAAAATACGATACCTGTGCCCTGGGGAAATGGGGCTTGGGGGAAGCTGGATCAACCGGGTTGCCTAATTTGCAAGGATTTGATGAATGGTTCGGGTTTTTGAATCAAAAAAAAGCTCACAATCATTTTCCAGAGGTCGTCTGGAGAAATCAACAACTATGGCAATTTCCTGAAAACAGCGAAGGTAAACAAGGATTATTCATACATTATAAGTTTACCGATGCGGCAATTAACTATATCAAAACACCTCGCAAAGCCCCTTTTTTTCTCTATCTGGCCTACACCTTGCCACATAAGCAAGTCATTGCTCCGACTGCTAAACCTTACAAAGAAGAAAAGTGGCCTGAACCTCAGAAAATGCTCGCAGCCATGATCTATCGATTGGATCGTGACGTGGGCAAAATTCTGAATGCTCTGGATGATCAAGGTCTTTCCGAAGACACGATTGTTTTCTTTTGCAGCGATAACGGACCCCATAATCAAGAAGGTATTGATCCCGCTTTTTTTCGATCTTCAGGCCCTTTCAGAGGGATCAAACGTGATCTTTACGAAGGGGGCATTCGTTCGCCCATGATTGTGCGATGGAAAGGGAAAATTCAACCAGGCCAAACAAGCGACCAGGTATGGGCTGCATGGGACGTGTTTCCAACTTTAACCGAGCTTGCCGGGCTGAAAGTGCCTCTGGGGCTGGATGGTGAATCCATGGTGGAACCTCTCTTGAACGGGAAGATAAAAAAGCATGCCCCACTCTACTGGGAATTTCATGAAAAGGGCTTTCATCAAGCAGCTCGAATGGGTGACTGGAAGGCTGTCAGACATGGTGTGGATGCCCCACTCGAGCTTTATGACCTTTCGATTGATCCCGGTGAAACAGAGGATGTATCATCAAGTAACCGGCGCATGATCAAAAAAATTGAATCTTATTTGGCATCTGCTCGATCCGATTCAAGAGAGTGGCCATTACCTTGAACCTCCTACATTTACCCCAACGCTTGAGCAAGTCGAATCCTGCGATTTCAGACAAGTTAATGACACGCATAGATTCCAGAGAATCCGCTGAGAAATTACAGTAAGTAGCTCTCTGTTGAGTATTGCCCCTTCCGCGAATGAATCGGTTTCACCTCTGCTTCCAGAACGATCATCATAAGAGACTGAAAGTCACGGAAAAGTTACGGTAAAAATACGATCCACAAAACACGACTATCCACAGCTTGGAAATTCTATCTGATATCATGAAACCATGTTTGTTCTATTTCAATTTATGGTTTGGAATGAAGGCCTTCTATGACGAGTCGAAACGTGCGTATTAAAGATCTGCCTCTGACGGAAAGACCGCGTGAGCGCCTCATGCAAATCGGAGCTGAATCGTTGGATAATACTGATTTGCTTGCCATTTTGCTGAGGACCGGTTTACGAGGGAGCTCTGCCATCCATTTGTCCGAACAATTAATGAGGCAATTTGGTTCCCTGCAACGTTTGGCCAAGGCGAGTCTTGAGGAGTTGCGAAAGGTGCCCGGAGTCGGCCCTGACAAATCGGTGAGTTTGAAGGCGGCTTTTACCCTGGCGCAAAGAATGGCTCGCGAGATTCAGATGGAGTCCCCCCTGCTGGATACCCCGGATCGCATTGCAGATGTTCTGAGGGAGGATGCCCGCATGCGTGATGTGGAGCATTTTCAAGTTGTCTTGCTGAATACGAGACGGAAATTGATACGCATCGTGAACATCACTCAGGGGACGCTGGACTCTGTTCTTATTCATCCACGGGAGGTTTTTCGTGCTGCCGTGGAGCACCGGGCTTCCGCATTGGTGCTGACACATAATCACCCTTCTGGAGACCCCAATCCTTCCGAGGCGGATATCAGGGTAACACGTGATTTAATGCGTGCGGGCAAGATACTAAAGATAGAGGTTCTGGATCACATCATCATGGGGCAGGCAAGCGAAGGACGCTCCAGGGATTTCATTTCCTTGCGCGAGTTGGGTTATTTTTATCAATAAAGGATCAGGTGACATTGGCTTTCTTCCGTCTTGCCTGCTTCAGATTACCCGCGTTTCAACGTGTCGATTGGTTGATTTAATTCACCTATAAACTTGTCCCAAATCACACGGGTTTTTAAGTTGAGCCCATGCCGATTCATGCGACCGCAATTATTCATCCAAAGGCTGAACTCGACATCCGAGTGGATGTCGGACCTTTTGCTGTGATTGATGAAGGGGTGCAGCTTGCCTCCGAGTGTATTGTAGGTCCGCACGTGCATTTAACTGGGCAATTGACTGTAGGGGAGGGATGCCAGTTTCACGCAGGGGCAGTTATTGGAGATGCTCCCCAGGATATGAAATATTCGAGCGAACCCACACGTCTTCGCATCGGGGATCACAATATTTTCAGGGAACACGTCACTGTGCATCGATCGAATTCTACCGATGAAGACACAACTATTGGGGAGGGGAATTTTTTCATGGCAAATTCTCACCTTGGCCATAATTGTCATGTCGGAAACCATAATGTGATTGTCAACGGAGCGTTGATTGCCGGTCACGTCACCATTGAGGATCGTGTCTTTATCTCGGGTAACTGCATGGTGCATCAATTTGCGCGAATTGGGACGCTTGCCATGATGCAAGGTGGCGCCGGCATCAGTAAAGATCTTCCTCCTTTCATGATGTCGATGGCGAACAATACCGTTTGTGGTTTGAATACCGTGGGATTGCGACGTGCAGGTTTCAACCCAGCTGAGCGAACAGAATTAAAAAAACTTTACCATCACCTGTACTCGGGGAAATTGCGGTTAAGCGAAGCTGTGATCCAAGGGATGGAATTGTTTTCATCAGCCCCATGTCAACAGGTGCTGACATTTATCCAGTCATCCCAGCGTGGTATCTG
>JBDQII010000137.1:0-10985 GCA_040264395.1 Verrucomicrobiota bacterium | reverse complement strand
TCAGCCGGATTTGAAAAAGGGGGGGGAAGATTTCAAACCACCCATTATTGACCATCCACATTCTGAAGCCGCATCGATTACCGGAGGTTATGTTTACCGAGGAAAACGAATACCTGAACTCAGGGGCGCCTACGTCTACGGAGATTGGGAGACAGGGAAAATCTGGGGATTAAAAACCGAAGGAGACCGCGTGACCTGGCAACAGGAACTGGTGGATACTTCACTGAAGATCATCACCTTTGGTGAAGATCATGAAGGTGAACTCTACATAGTAGACTATGCGGGAGGGCTATTTGAATTACTGCCTCGCGCCAAGGATGAAACGCATTTGCCGTTTCCGACAAAACTAAGCCGTACCGGGCTTTTTGAAAATACCGCCAAGCAGCAAATGGCTGCGGGTGTTTATTCCTACGAGATCGAAATGCAAGCCTGGGAAAATGGGGCCATTGCCAGACGGTGGATTGCGCTGCCCAACTTCACTGGGATTGAAGTGAAAGTCAGGCATTCGGTATTCCCAGCTAATGCGGTTATTCTGAAAACTCTTTTCTGGCCGGGTGATGGGGAAGGGGAAAAGAGTGTTCTTCCCATCGAGACGCAAATGCTCCATTACGACGGTCAATCATGGAATGCTTATGCATACGCATGGGACGCCGAAGGTAAGGACGGACATTTGATTGAAAAAGAAGGGCAGATTGTCACCGGGGCGGAGAAAGAGATGATGGCTGGTTCACTGGTCAACTCAGGCGATATCGACTATTGGAAATTCTCATCACGCTCAGATTGTCTTCGTTGCCATAATTCATGGAGTGGATTTGCACTGGGGTGGAACTCACTGCAGCTGCAGGGGACTCCGCGTGCACCCACCGCAGTCAAGAGTTCGTGGAAAGCATTAACCCGGCGAGAGCTGGTCGCAGGGAGAAAACCCGGAGCTTTCAAGCAAAGAAAAACCATGACTGAATTGGAATACAAAGCCAAATCGTACCTCCACGCAAATTGTGCACATTGTCATCGTGAGAATGCCGGGGGAATGGTCAACGCGTTAATGTATTTCGAAAAGCACACTCAGGATGCATCACTGATTGAAGCATCGCCCTTGCGCGGTAATTTTGATTTAGCGGATGCCAAAGTAATCGCTCCGGGCGATCCGTTTAGCTCCGTTTTATATTATCGCATGGCTAAATCCGGATCAGGTCAAATGCCGCACCTGGGACGAACCATGGTGGACATCGATGGTCTGAATCACATTTTTGACTGGATCAGTTCCATGCCAGTAAACAAAGATAAGACAACTAATTCGAAGGATTGGGTCTTGAGACAGATTAAAACTATCCTGGCTCAGGAGGCATTGTCAGAAATGGAACGCGATCTGAGAAAACTACTGGGAAATTCTCAAGGAGCACTTGGGCTTGCGTATGCTTTGGACCATGACTGGTTATCCAAAGCCCAGCAAAACTCCGCCCGAAATGTATTCAATGATATTGAGCCCTCCTTGTCTCGAGAAATTTTAAGCAGGTGTTTTGAAGAAAAAATCGCCAACCCTGAACAGACCAAGATAGCGGATATTCTCAAACTCCACCCTCAGATTGCCCTTGGAGAGCAACTTTTTTTTGAAGACCCATCGCTCCAATGCGCGACTTGTCATCAATTAAACGGGAAGGGCAGGGCATTCGGCCCCGATCTCACGCACATAGCTAGCAAATATTCAATAAAGCAAGCCCTGGAACATAGTCTTTACCCATCCAGAACAATGGATCCTGCATTTAAAATGGTCACCATCGAAACAGAATTGGGAGTGGTGTTATCGGGTTTAATCACCGAGGAGGGAGAGGAACAGCTTCAGATGGTCGATATCGAGGGCAACGAGCACCGAATCTTGAAATCAGCGATCGTAGACCGTCAGACCTCAATTTTATCGGCCATGCCGGAGGGATTATTGCATGGCAGGAGCGATCAAGAAATTGCGGATCTATTGGGCTTTTTGGGTTTCAAAAAAAGTATCCATTGAAGATACATGATGAACGGGGTCTCTGCCTAGAGACCGAATTTAGAATAACGAGATCCCCATCGAAGCGATAAAAATATCGTGCATTACCTTATTTGATGATTCCGCCGGGGCTGGCAATACTTGTGTTTGCTGGAAGAGAAGGAGAATGGTGGCTGAACCCAGATTCGAACTGGGGACACGCGGATTTTCAGTCCGCTGCTCTACCAACTGAGCTATTCAGCCACCTGTTGTCTCGCGACAAGGGGCGTATTCAACGAATTGCCATGGCCTTTGACAAGTCAAAATCGTCAATTAAGGCATTTTTTGCGATCATAATGATTTTTTTGGGCATTTTTGCTTTGTTGTAGTAGTTTGTGTCGATGAAATTGGCAATCTATCCGGGCAGCTTTGATCCGTTGACCAATGGCCACCTTGATGTCATCCAGCGAGCAGAAAAGCTTTTTGACAGAGTGATTGTTGCCGTGGCTAAAAATGACAGCAAAAACCCCATGTTCACCATGGAAGAGCGGTGTCAGCTCGCGTCCGAGTCTCTGGCTGAGATGGAGCGCGTTTCGGTTGACCGTTTTGAAGGGTTGTTGGTGGACTATGCGATAGAGCAGGGGGCGCAGGCCATCATACGCGGGCTTCGTGCGATATCGGATTTCGAATTTGAGTTTCAATTGGCTTTGATGAACCGCCATTTAAATTCTTCGATTGAGACCATTTTCATGATGCCAAAAGACAAATACACGTTCTTAAGTTCAAGAATGGTCAAAGAAGTCTCAAAGTTGGGCGGAGACATCAGGGGATTTGTGCCCGAGCCCATTTATCGCACGATGGCGGAACGTCATGCTTTGAGCAATGAATCCTCTACCCAATAGATCAAACTAATTATGTCTTTTACCGTTAATGTTCAGCATCTGGAGCAGGAAGGAAAGGAATACCAAGGAAGTATTCCCGTCGATGATCTTGATTTGGATTCGATTGATGATCTTATCTGCCCCCTCAGTTCTCTTGATTATAGGTTGAGTGTTGAGAAGCACGAAACCAACCTTTTGGTCCAAGGCGAGATAAGGCAGACCTTCGATTGCGAATGCTCCCGATGCCTAAAAAAATTCGAGCTTCCGGTCGTTATAACTGGCTGGAGCGGTTTCGTTGCCCTTGAGGGAGAAGAGAGTTTGCCAATAAATAATGATATGGTTGACTTGACCATGGTATTGCGAGAAGATATTCTGCTTTCTCTGCCGCAGCATCCGGTTTGCGGGCAAGCCTGCAGAGGCCTTGGGTCCAAGGTTGCTGAAATCCGTGAACCTCATGATAATGAGGATCTTAAGGGTTCTTCGCCTTGGATTGCTTTGGATCATTTGAACTTGGAAAAAGATAAAGACTAAAATATGGGTGTCCCAAAAAGAAAACCTTCACGAAGCGCGCAACGTAAACGACGTGCTTCCAATAGTGTGTTGAAACTGCCACAAATGAGCGTTTGCCCTCAGTGTGCTGCTCCATACGTGCCACATCGCGTTTGTCCCAGTTGTGGGACTTACAAAGGCAAACAGGTGGTGACTATAGAGTCTTTCGAATGACCAGCCTTTGCGGCCTTAACCAAGGCTCCTTTTAACTTAATTTCTGTCTATCGATGCGAATCGCGGTCGATGTCATGGGGGGAGACCATGGCTGCGGCGTGATACTTGATGGTGTCATCCAAGCGCTTGACTCCCTGCCTTCCTTAGAATCCGCCGTTCTGGTGGGCAAGGAAGACGAGATAAAGCGCGAGCTGGAGGCCATGGGTGATCGCGATAGACGCATATCGTTTCTGCATGCTGAAGAAGTGTTGACCATGGCTGACAAGCCAGTCGACGCTGTCAGGCGCAAAAAGAATTGCTCCATCGCCAAGGGCGTCGATTTATTGAAGCATGCTGAAGTCGACGCTTTTCTTTCCCCGGGCAACACGGGTGGGGTGGTTGCTGTGTCCACTGTTAAACTCCGTCGACTTCAAGGGTTGGAAAGAGCAGGCATCGCAACGGTTATCCCTGCCCCTGAAAATGAATTCGTCATGCTCGATGCAGGGGCAAATGTTGACTCCAAGCCTCTTCACCTCGCACATTATGCTGTCATGGGGTCGGTTTATGCCAGAGAGGTCCTCAAGCTCAACGAGCCTCGTGTAGGTGTTCTGAGTGTGGGAACGGAGGATGTCAAGGGTAATGAGCTGACCCTGGAGGCCTTCAAATTGTGCAGGAAATTGGATCTGAATTTTATTGGCAATGTCGAGGGGCATGACCTGTTTTCGAACAGGGTGGACGTGGTTGTTTGCGACGGTTTTGTTGGGAACATAGTTTTGAAGACTTGTGAAAGCCTTGCTCACGGTATATTCTCCTGGTTGAAGCGTGAGTTAACCTCCACCACCGTTCGAAAACTTGGTGCGATGATGGCCAAGGGGGCCTTTAAGACCATCAAGGGTCGTATGGACCCTGACGCTTATGGTGGCGCACCTCTGCTTGGCCTGAATGGTAACGTCTTTATCGCTCATGGCTCCGCTGGTTCTCTGGCGTTCAAAAATGCGATCCGCATGACAGCGCAGGCATTCGAACACCATATCAATGATCAAATGACAGATGCAATTGCGGTTGCGAACGAACAATTAAAAGTCTCTAACTCTGTAACTTTAAAATCATCACAATGACAGACTCACTTCCGAAAGACGTGGCATTCGTCAACCCGAGAGCTGAACATGATTTCAAGGGAAGGACTTGTTCCATCGTTGGAGTTGGCTCATATGTGCCTGAACGGCGTTTGACCAATGCTGACTTGGAGGAGATGGTTGAAACCACCGACGAATGGATCACGACTCGCACGGGAATCAAAGAGCGTCGAATTGCTTCTGATGATCAATTCACATCCGACCTTGCAACGGAGGCGGCTCGAAAAGCGATGAGCAAGGCAGGTGTTACCGGGGGAGACATCGATTTGGTTATTGTAGCAACCATCACCCCTGATATGCCATTCCCAAGTACTGCCTGTTTGGTTCAACACAACATAGGTGCGTTAAACGCCGCCGCGTTTGATCTGGAAGCCGCATGCTCTGGTTTTATCTATGCCTTGGAAATTGCTCAGCAGTTTATCATGTCACGAACGTACGACACCGTCCTTGTGATTGGTGCCGAGAAACTGTCTTCCATCATTGATTGGAAAGACAGGAACACTTGTGTGCTTTTTGGGGATGGGGCTGGAGCAGCTGTTTTGCAGAATCGTGAACAATCTCACGGTTTACTTACTGCCTGCATGGGGGCGGATGGTGGCAAGGCGGGCTTATTATCCATGCCTGGTGGAGGTAGTCGATGTCCAGCAACCCCTGAGTCGCTAGATAATCGTCTGCACTATTTGCGGATGGACGGTAAGGAAACCTACAAAAGCGCTGTAACGGCCATGCATCGTGCTGCCCTTAAGGCTTTGGAGCGGTGCCAGTTGAACATTACCCAAATTAAGTGCATCATTCCACATCAAGCTAATTTAAGAATCATCTCTGCGGTGGGTGATCGCTTGGGTGCAAAAAAAGAACAAGTTTATATTAATGTGGATAAATTTGGCAACACATCTGCTGCTTCTGTTGCAATTGCGTTGGATCAAGCCGTGGAGGATGGAGTGGTTGAACGTGGGGATTTGATACTCATGGTCGTTTTTGGTGCAGGCCTGACTTGTGGCGCCGCCGTCATTGAATGGTAATTTTTTTCTGTTCAGATTGTCAGTTTCGCCGATTCTTGAGTTTCTTGTCTGGCTTTGGATTGACTATAAGGATTTTCGTGTTAGGTTATTTAACTTAGTCGTATGAAAACAACAAAATTGGATAAATCGGGTATGTTCGAACCGTTGACGGTTCGTTCAAATGAAATTGAATTCACCTTGCCTCCAGAGGCAGTTAATGTTCGATCCAATGGTGTTGAGTTTCTTGCTAATCAAGAACTTCCAGTGTGGTCTGAGTTAACCATTGATCTCAAATCTCCCAACAACAACGAGCCCATTCATTGCAATGGAATCGTCGTTGGTTCCAGTGGCAGTCGCCACAGCGGTTTCGTCATTTCCATCTTGTTCGTGGGCTTGGATCCCGAAGCGCAATCTCAGGTAGAGTCATTGGCGCGCGTGCATTGCATGTCGCAGTAAAGGCGGGGCCAGGCGCCCTCAATCAGAGATTTATGGAATTATTCAATCGTATTCTACGCATTGCTATTGAAGGCGGTGCGTCAGACGTTCATATTAAAGTTGGCAGCCCCATCACTTTTCGAATTGATGGCAGTCTGGTCGATGTTGAGGCTCCAAAACCAACCGTTGAATGGATGGAAAACGTTCTCGAACAGATAGTCCCTGTTCACCTCAAGGAAGTGCTTCAAAATGAGCGTGAAATTGACTTTTCCTATTACTCAGAGAATGTAGGCCGTTTCCGGACAAACTGTTTTCAGCAGCGTGGTTCTTTTGCTTTGGCCATGCGTTACGTGAAAACAGATATTCCGAGCTTTGAAGATTTGGGCCTGATTCCGGTTCTCAAGGAAATTGCTGAGACACCCCGTGGAATTGTACTTGTTTCAGGAACGACTGGTTGTGGGAAGTCGACCACTCTCGCGGCCATGATTCAGCATATCAATAAATCAAGTCGCAACCACATCGTTACTCTTGAAGACCCAATCGAATTTGTTTTTACAGACGACAAATCGGTTATCGAACAAAGAGAAGTTGGCTTGGATTCACTTAGTTTTGCTGCCGGCTTGAAACACGTCCTTCGGCAGGACCCAGATGTAATCATGATTGGTGAAATGAGAGACGCGACCAGTTTTTCTGCAGCAATGAGTGCTGCAGACACTGGGCATCTAGTACTCTCCACCCTGCACACAACCAACGCGGCCCAATCAGTGACTCGCATCCTTGACTTTTTTAAATCAGAAGAGAGAGATCAGATCCGTCGCCAATTGGCCGGTACCTTGAAAGCAGTTGTTTGTCAGAGGATGGTAGGCCGTATTGGTGGTGGAGTGATTCCGGCCATTGAGGTACTGATCAATACTGGCACTGTTCGTAAGCTGATCGAAGAAAACAGGTTGGAGAAACTGGGGACAGCCATTGAGACAGGGGGTGAAGATGGTATGCAGAATTTCAATCAGGCCTTGTTAGCTCTCGTGAAAGACCGTTTGGTCACTGAGGAAGAAGCTTTGAGCAAAGCCGCCAACGCCGATGCACTGAAGATGAACTTCCAGGGAATATTCCTCAGCGAAGGTAAACGCATCTTAAGTTAATAAATATTACAGGGAAACGAACAAAGATATTCAAGCGACAGTTGACAGGGCTATAAATTTTCCTCTAGTCTGTCGCCACTCAAAACCTTAAATTTTTTTGATTATGCTGAGAGCAGGCTTGATATTGGTTATTTTACTCGGACTTGGTGCATTGGGCATTGCTCAATTGCAAGTCGCCCCAAAAATTTCGACGTTGGAGTCAGATCTATCCGCGGCTAACAATGCCCGCTATAGCGCTGAAGATGCGCAGCGTAAGGCTGAAACTGCACAGCGTAATGCTGAGGAAGAAGTTGAAACGCTACGCGGTGATCTTACCGATGCGAATGACAAATTAAAAGGTGCGATGCAGTTTGGTGCCATGCAAAAAGCTCGCGGTGATGAGCTGGATTCTGAATTGACTTCGACCAAATCTGAGCTGATCGAGGCTCAACGTGACATTCAAGCATGGGAGGGTTTAGGCGTCACTCCTCAATTTGTGATCACCATGAAAGATCGGTTGAATGATGCTCACGAAGAAATCGCAGCCATCACCTCTGAAAAAGAAGTTCTCATCCGCCAGCTCGACCAGATCAAGTATGAGCTCAGCCGATTTGTCGGTCCCAACCAGAAAGTCGTCATGCGCGACGGCATTGAAGGTTCTATTCTCTCAGTTGATACGGATTGGGGATTTGTTGTCATCAATGTTGGGGAACAGGACGGCGTCCGAGAGAACGGAGAACTAATGGTCAGTCGTGGTGGTAAGTTGGTTGGCAAAGTCCAGATTTCATCTGTTGAAAACGATCGATCCGTAGCTAATGTCTTGCCTGGGTGGTTGCAAGCCGACATCAAGGTGGGCGACGAGGTGCTTTACTAGTATATCTCAAATCTGTGCCAATAGAGTTAACAGAATGAAACACTTTTTCCTTCTAAACTTTGTTCTGGGTATTATTGCCCTAGCCCTCAACTCAGGGTGTGCAACTCCTGACCCTGACAACACTTCGTCACGACCATGGAGTCAGCCACGAGGTTGGGAACACGGACTACCGACAAACATCATGGAAGGACGCTAAATCCTACAAGACTTAGTTTGAATTTACTCACCCAGGACTGTTTCGGCGGTTTCTGGGTTTTTTTATGACCACCGAGTGGGCCAAGCTAAGTTTGTTCACTCGTTAAATAGTCCAGCATAATACCTTTCGACGTAAACACTAGTGTGAGGCTTTATTCCCACCATTGGCAATGGCCCGGAAGCTTCAGCCTAGCGTATTGTTTGTGAATCATCCGACATATGTGGTAATCTTCAAAGTTCGCCAAATTTGGACGCTGGGTAGACCATCGGCTATTCTATGAATCCATCATAATTCGTTGCTCAGATGATATCACAAAGCAATCTCATGTTGGTGCAATAAGCATCTTGTCCGGAGATCGTCATTTGTAGCCATCAACGTGCTCGGAATACGATGAGACGGGCAGAAGCTCAATCGCTTCAGACTGAGAAGGTTCTTTCCTGTTTTTTACCAATAACCTGTGTTCTCATAGGCAATGCCAGCCTTTGCATCGAAATAATAATTAGTCATGGCACCATTGGGTTGGATGGGGCTGCTGTATATGATGGCGTTTTCAAGTGGATCCCATCCGAGGTTTTGAAATTGTTTTGCCATGTTTTTCTTGCTCACTGCTTTGCCTTTTTCCCATTTATCTTTTTTCCACAATACGTTTAGAAATTTGATGAAATCTTCTTCTGAAACTTTGTAATTGGCAAAGTGTCCATTCCTTTGGAGATGAAGGGTGATGTCGACTGCATTTGGTGGAAGGAAACGTTTGATGTGAGTTTCCGAAATGTCTGAAAAACTTGTGAAATGAATGTCCTTGTTGAAATACAGCTTCTCTTCGGCGACCGGTTTGCTGATTCTTGCGGTGGCTTTTCCCGAAATACTCGGAACATTACTGGCAGGCGTGTGGTTTTGAATGGTAATTTCTCCGTTCCTCTGGAGGACCATTTCGAATGATCCCTTCTCCTTGATTTCAGATTCGTCCTGCTTTGTCTTCACCGGGAGGCCCTTCGGTAACTCTTTCTCTTGCCAGAGAACTGTTCTGCGTGCTGGATTCCAGATTCCGCGGAAAGGTTTTCTTTGAGCTTTCATCATTGCATCCTTGGTAGGTTTGCCGTCAGATCCGACCTTGATTGGGCCTATCTGAAAAAGCATCATTTCAATTTTGTCCCTTTCAGGCGCAATCATCCAAGCGTAGTGGACCATATTCTCAGGATTTTCAATAGGCCAGTTCAGGGTTAACCCCCACCCGGGGATCATCCCAAGCTTTGCGCTGCCCTGTATTTCCAGTTTTCCCTGGACAGATTGCGTTTTTGCAGGGTCGTGACCACTCATTTCAAATGTCCATTCACCCCGTCCTCTGTTGAGGCTTTCGACCACTGCGATTTCGTCTGTGGATAAGTTTTCTGGAAATCCGTTAAAGCCCAGATCACTCCAGGTCAATTGCGATTCAGTTGTTTTCTCCTGTGCGAAAAGGTCAGTTGTAGTCGATCCCGTAAGAAAAACAGCGGTTATAGCAAAGCTGGCGATGCGTTTGAGTTGGATGCGCAGGTTCATTTTAACTTCGTTATTATTTTTGAAAAGAACTTTGCGGGGCAGAGTTGGAAAAGTCAAAGGAAATCCAGCCAAATGCTGAGGAGATGAAAAGCTCTTGACCATGATACATCATTTGTCAGTCATCAAACAAAAACCATGGCTCATAATAGAAGTTTATGGCCCCATTGAAAAGGGGCGCTTTGATGCGAAAAACCCGCGCGAGCGGACAAATAAAGCCATGATTTGTTATGACTGATAAGGAAGGAGTCCAAGGGTGGATAAGCATTCTTGGGAATGCAGGCATTCGATCACATCTTTGCCAGTGCGCGTGATTGTTTTTTGTCATTGATCAAACTTTAACCAACCCATGTTTCACAGCGTCTTTTCATGGATCGGGAGTCTCCAGTGCTTTCCGAGTTTACTTTTTTCTCATCGCCTCAGGAAAACACCTCAACATCGTTGAATTTCCAAATCGACCATATCGACATTGCATCGATTTCATGTGTTTGTTGATCAATCCATGGTGCATGTGAAACCCCCATAAAAACCGATACTTTTCTTGCCTCTGTTTGGGGAACGAGTTTCCGCCTGGGCTTTCAATGATCGAATGTTTTACATGGCTTGAAACTTGCCAATTGCAGTCAGCTGGCAGGCGCAGGCTTGTTATGTGAGTCCTACTTCACATGCACTGAGTAAAAACCCTATAGCTCGTCCGCTACCTGAGCCATCAGTTGTTCAGCACCGAGATTCACGACTTAAGCCAATAGAGTATTTAAGGTCGCAGGAAGCAGCGTGTTGCTGATTTACCTGCAATGAAAGGGGCATTAGAAAAAAATAAAGATTGGTTGCGGGGACAGGATTTGAACCTGTGACCTTCAGGTTATGAGCCTGACGAGCTACCGGGCTGCTCCACCCCGCGAACCGGGTGAGGTCAGGAACATAGGAGTAGTGGTGGAGGACTGCAAGAGATTTTTCATTTTTATTGCAGAATAAGTTCTGAGGTTACGAAGACCGGCTGCTTTATATGTCCAGAAGGATCCATTCGAGTTCATATCGAACTTGTCTTGATCCGGAATTTGATTAGTTTTAAACAATGACACCAAAGGTCTTCGGCTTCCAGATTTGGATGCACGCTTTCGTTAGCTGCATGGGGTATTT
>JBDQII010000136.1:0-11022 GCA_040264395.1 Verrucomicrobiota bacterium | reverse complement strand
ATCCCGCCCTTGGTGGCCACATACGCGGACATCTCAGTGGGGCCAATGTGAAAAGTGATACTTGAAAAATTGATAATGGAAGCCCCCTTTGTCATTAAAGGCAAGGCCGACTGAGAGGTTAGAAAATATGCTTTTAAATTTCTCGCAAACAATTGGTCCCATTGCTGACTTGTCATGGATTCAAACGGAATCCGAGGATCAGCAGCTGCATTGTTGACGAGCACATCAATCTTTTTCTCCTTGATGCCAATTTTTTTGATCCACGACCTCACGGAGCTCTCCCTCACAAGGTTCAACTTTTGAAAAATGACCTTTTCTTTCAATGTAGCGGCAAGTTGCCGCCCTGTTGTTTCATCCGAATCGCAGAAATAAACCTTCGCGCCCTGATGACAAAACGATTCAACCATCGCTGCCCCGATACCATTTGCACCGCCGGTAATCAAAACCACCTTACCGGAAAGATCTTTGTAAATCGCTGACATAAGAATTAAATACTCTAAAAAAACCAGAAAGAACAACTTTCCAGCAGTAAGGATTCCAAAATTATATTTTTTCGAAGGAATGCCTCCCAGATCGAGCACATGCCTGTCCATGAGCATTGCCGGTATGCCAGGCGGCTATTTTTGCGCCTTTTTTGTAAAATCCCCGCCGAATCAACTCGAGGATTCCAAAAAACATTTTCCCGGTATAAACGAGATCAAGGTCGAGTTTTTGGGAGGCTTGAAAATGCTCACAAAAACTGCGCAATGCTGCAGTGGATCTGGCATAACCCCCCATATGAAATTCCGTTTGAATCGACCAGTGACGATCCGACACCTCATATCCTTTTAACAACCTATGGATCTCTGAAACAAGAAAACCACCATTCTTGAGAGCAGAGAATCCTTGCACCTCCGTGTCGGAGGTGGCACCAAGGACCATTCCTGCCATTGTTCCTCCCGTACCTACAGAACAGCAAAAATAGTCATATTGCCCCCGAATGCGGCGGGTCATTTCGCTGGTTCCTTGAACGGCAAAAGAGCTTGAGCCCCCTTCAGGAAGGATCAGGCAGGGGGACCAATCAAGCTTCAATTGGTCAAGATAATCAGAGTTGTTTTTTTGGCGGTAGCTTTCTCGACTGATGCCCTCCAAGCGCATTCCCCAGTCCCTGGCCTGGGAGAGCACCGGATTGAGCTCACGGGATTCCTCTCCCCTGATGATGCCAACTGTCTCAAAACCAAACAAATGTCCAGCAGCAGCTACGGCCAGAATATGATTGGAATACGCCCCACCAAAGGTGACCAGCCTCGGGATTCCTTCCTTCTCTGCATGGATCAGCGCGTGTTTTAGTTTCCACCACTTGTTTCCGGCGATCATCGGATGAAACAGATCATCACGCACCACATCCAGAGACACTTGATGATCTTTCAATTCAGGCAAGGCAATGGGTTGCACAATTAAGGGAGCGTTCTCCAAATCAAAAAAACTGCAGACGGAACGCTTCATCAATCGGCGCAAAGAAAAGCAGCACCAGCCATCAATAAAGCGCCGACTGGCACAACATCCTCGCGTAACTCTGCGAGACTGATGACAGGGCCTGGTTTGAGCGCTTCCATCAGATATTGAGGAAACTCAAGGGCGACGCCTTTCAGCAAGGGTTGTCCCAGCAACGATAAGCCTCCTCCCAGGATGATCGCCTCCGGATGAAAAAGATGTGTAACATGCGATAAAGCAAATGCCAGTGATTGCGATGTTTCCTTCAATATGGATTGAGCCAGCGGGCACTTTGCTTTGAGTGCACCACCTAAAAATTCAGCTTCATTGGAGGAGCTGTTTCCAATGAGCTGCGCCAGGCAGCTATCAGGTCGCTCTTTGACCGCTTCTCGAATTTTGCGATCAACTGCCCAGCCGGAACATTCCTGCTCGACGATCAATCCCGAACGATCAAGGCGGATGTGGCCGATCTCGCTTTCACTAGGCTTGGATCCATGATAGATGGCACCATCCACGACAACTCCCCCCCCTACGCCACTCCCCAGTGTTACATAAAAAATGGGGTTACACCCCTTCCCTGCTCCTGCGAGAGCCTCTCCCAGGGCGGCAACATTGGCGTCGTTGTCCATGATGACAGGCAAACCAGTAAGACTTTTAAGCCAATCTTTCATGGGGAATCCAGACCATCCACTTATATGGTGGGAACAGGCAATTTGACCTCCCTCTCGATCCACCGGCCCGCCAAAACCGACGCCAATACCAACGATGTTGCCTTTCCCTCTCGAATAATTGGCCAATGCGCCTTTGATTTGATCGCGTATGCCTTGCGCACCGGATGCTCGATCTACTTTGAATCGTTGGCGGTCAGTGATCTCCCCCTTGCAATTGCCAAGCACAACCTGCAGCTTGGTCCCTCCAATTTCAATACCGATGAGCAACTGGTTCATTTTGAAAACAAGTGCATGGGGTTCGATGAAAGTTGATACGGTTTCAGCATTTCTATCAGATGTTTCATGAGTTGATCACAGGCCTTCATCCTCCACTTTCTCAAAACGAATCCTGGAAACATCGCTTTCACCAAGCTCCAGCAAGCTGGCGTTCTGATAAAGCTGCATTGCAGAAGTATTTTCTTCCAATCCCGCTCGTCTTCGCTGCCTGTTGATTTCCATGATTGAAAGGACATCAAGCGCCACCGGGTCTCGGCTCATTCTGAGCTCTTTCAACATCGTTGAATATTGAAGAAACCCTCGTTCCTCACCTTGGTATTGACAGATCAAAGCGTCCACTACGTTGAGTGCCAGTTTGTCATAAAGCTCAGGAATCGCACATATTTCCGGTATCGCCTGATGATATCGATCTGAGTCCAAGGTGAATCTCAAACTGTTATCCACGCCTCCAGTCGCCAGGCCGACGATTTGACCGTTCACGCCTCCAAGGTAATGGTTCAGCATTGGATGTACTTGAATGATGCGCGTCAATTGATGGCTCAGGAGCTTTGAAACAAACGATTTACGCCCAACTCCCTTTTCATCTTTTCCAAATTCGTGATCCCCGAAGACAAGATTGCCGATCAAAGGCGCTTCATAAAATTTCTCAGGGTCATAGCCATGCTCGGAGCTACCCGCAATGGTCACTCCATGACGCTTCGCAATCAGATCGTATCCAGTGGCAACCAGAACTCCCTTGCGCCGGTCCCAGATGATGATTTGATCTTTAGGAAAACCAATGGAAATAAGACTGCGAACAATGGCCTCCACCACCACAGGCCGTGTTCCACTGACACTACCGGGATCAGAAAGGACCTTAATCCCTACGATATCAGTTCCATCCACATACTGAGCCCATGCCTCAGATAACTTATTTTTGTTTGAATAGCTCAACAGCAGGCGGTTGAACATTTCATACACCACCTCTTCATTTGGTGAAAACCTTTCGACAGCAGACGGGTGACTGATCGCAACGACGCGGGATGATTGGGAGAATTGGAGGGGATTTTCGGGTTCTGTTGCATTCATGTTCATGATCAGGCACAGCCAGAAAATGATGATGCCTATGCCAGAGTTGGGGGGTATTTTATAGGTATTACCCGAATATGGCTTTAATGGACGTTCCATGATTGCGTTGATATCTCATTTGGTGATAGTTTAATTCACTTCAAAGGTCAATGCTGTCACTCATGAACCGATTAAAGCACAACACCCAGCTGAAAGTTAAACGCCGCGGAATGTCGTATGGATGGGTGCCGTTGCTTGCTGTTAGTCTGATGCTGGTCATGGCAGGCTGCACGCCTCCGGGAGCGGATGCACTCATGAATGGCAGGGAGCGCCTGGACAAAGGCGACGTTCAGGAAGCTATCAAAGCGTTTGAGAAAGCGACTAATTTCATGCCGGAATCGGCAAGGGCCTGGAATTATCTTGGCTTGGCGTATCATCGAGATGGTCAATTCATCGCTGCGCGAGATGCTTACGATAAGTCCTGGAGCAAAGACGACAATCTGCCTCAGTCAAAATTCAACAAAGGTTGCCTTCTGTTGGAAACAGGACAATATGCATTGGCAATCACCCTCTTCAAAACATTCCAGATGCTAAAACCGCAATCAAAGGAAGTTCTCCCGAAATTGGCACTGGCCTATTACGGTGAGGGAGAATTGGAAACTGCCAGATCCATTTATGAAGACATCCTTCGTCAAAACGAAAAAATGCCCAGTGCCTGGAATGGCATTGGGCTGATATTGGTTCAAGAGGGTAAATTCAGGGAGGCCTATGATTACTTCGATACGGCTTTGAAGCATCAGTCTAATTTTTCACCTTCTTTATTTAATCAGGGTGTCATCGCCTACCCCTCTCTGAAACGGCCTGACCTGGCAGTTAAGAAATTACGGGAGTTCACGTTTCAAGCGCCGGATTCGGCTTTGACTCCCAGGGCAAAATCCATGGCAAATTCATTAGAAGATCGTTTGCTGAGTAAAACTACGCCGGAACCCGCCAACATGGAAGTTGCCATTCAAGACAAGACAACTGCCAACTCCAATCAGGTAAACTCTCAAAAACCAAACCTCGAAACGCTCGAACCAACAAACCAGGCCGGATCCACAGAGACAACGGAGCCTGCAGTCGTCGTCATCCAAGATGAAGAGACTTCAAGCCATCAGACCAATCTTGCGGAATTGTCGGAATCCTCAGCTGCTGAAAAAAAACAGTCCGCAATCAACCCGCAGCCTGAAACAAACCTTGCTGAAGTTCAGCCGGACATACCTGATCAGGAAAACGAGCCTGCACCTCCACGAGTAGCCTCAGCAACTGAAACAAACGCTGCAAAACCCGGCGTAGATCAACCCATTGGAATGAGGACTGACAAGGCTGAATGGGTTGCCAACCCAACAGAGGAAACTGTCACAATAACAAGCGATACAGATTTGAAAAAGGCAGGCAGCAAACCGCCTTTGGTGCGATCCTCACAGCCGGGCGTGACACCATTGCCTGAAGGGTTGCCCTTTAATCCTTACAAATACCTGCTGCCTGGAGCTCCTCTTCCAGGTAACCGAAATGTGGCTGCTTCATGGTTTAAAAAAGGCAACAGGGCATTCCAGCGGAATGATTATGAGGAAGCCGTTGAAGCCTACGAAAAAGCCGTGATCGAGGATCCCGCCTATTTTGAAGCCTACTTCAATCTAGGTTTGGCAGCTTTGAGGGGGGGGAATGCTAGCAAGGCTCTTCCTGCCTGCGAGCTTGCCCTGGCCATTCAACCAAATCATCGAGACTCCCGCTATAACCTCTCTTTGGCATTGGAAAAGCTGAACCACTTTCGTGATGCTGCGCGTGAATTGGAAACATTGCTCAAGGAAAATGCTGATGACACGCAAATCCTGATGCGCTTGGGCAATCTTTACTCAGAACCATTGCAGCGCCCTGTTCGCACAAGAGAGGTTTACAGCCATTTACTGAAGTTAAGTCCCGGTTCCCCTGAATCGAGAACAGCACAACGCTGGCTGTACGAAAATCCCTGATCCCTAGTTCTCATGGCAGGTTTTTTAGGCCCCGAATTGGTTGAGCAGATCCGTCAGGCAAGCGACATTGTCGAGGTCATTTCCTCCTATGTTCCGCTGAAGCGCGCTGGTGGCACCTTCAAGGCCTCATGTCCGTTCCACAACGAAAAAACCCCAAGTTTCAATGTCAATCCGCAGCGTCAGACTTTCCATTGTTTCGGTTGTCACAAGGGAGGAGATGTTTTTACTTTTGTTCGTGAATACGAGAATCTGAGTTTTTCCGAGGCCGCTGAAAGATTGGCTGATCGCGCGCGCATCCCCCTGGAAGTAAATCAGGATCCACGTGCTGCGGAAAAAGCGGAGACAAGGACACTGTTGCTGAAAATCCACGATGAACTTGCACACCATTGGCATCGATTGCTGCTGAACGATTCTCAAGGAGAAAAAGGACGTGCTTATCTCAAAGAACGAGGTGTTTCTGAGGAGGCTGTTAAGAAATTTCAGCTGGGCTATGCGCCCTTAACATGGGACGGTACTCTTCGATGGAGCCGAAGTCGCAAACACGATCCAAAGCTGCTGGAACAAGCGGGACTGGTCATTCGTAAAGAAGAGGGCAACGATTACTATGATAGATTTCGCGGTCGATTAATGTTCCCAATCAATGACGTTCAGGGCCGCCCAATAGGTTTCAGCGGCAGGATCATTGAGGGTGATGCCAACAAGGGTGCAAAATACGTCAATTCTCCCGAGACTTTACTCTTTAAGAAGGGACAGGTCATCTATGGCCTCGATAAGGCTAAAAGAGCCATCCTGGATGCAAAATCTGCAGTCATCTGTGAAGGTCAATTGGATCTGATCGCATGTCATACGGCTGGGATTGAGAACGTTGTCGCACCTCAGGGAACCGCTTTAACACTCCAGCATGCAAGGCTTGTGAAGCGGTATGCAGATGAAATCGTGCTTTGCTTTGATTCGGATAAGGCAGGAACGGATGCCGCATTGCGCTCCATGGATGATTTAATCAACTCAGGATTGAATCTGCGGGTTGCAAGCGTTCCAGCTCCCCACGATCCCGATAGCTTCATCGCAGAGCAAGGCTCTGACGCCTTCAGGAATCTGGTAACAAAGGCAGAGGGGTTTTTCGATTTTCTACTCCGCTATTTGCATTCTGCCTTCCCCCAGGCATCAGATAAAGATCGCATGGCAATCGTACATGGAATGGGGACAGCTGTGATGAAAACGGGTAATGCTGTGCTGATCGATACCTACGCACAGAAGACGGCTCATCTTATCAATGTCGATGTCACTTCGATTCGAGCCGAATTTAAAAAAACCAATAGAGCTCCAGATTTCTCGTCGGGACCTCCATTGGAAGATATTCAAATTCCAGAAGAAGATTTCGAACCCCTGCCTCGTTGCTCCTCCAAGGAATATTGGCTGATGAAATGGGTCCTTACCGAGGAGGAGGAAGAACCTTTGGAATGGCTATTCGCTCACCTGGACCTTCAATGGGTGCGCCACCCTGTCGTCAAGGAGGTCCTGTTAGCGGCACTTGATGCCCATGCCGAACACAAAAAGCCAGCAACTACGCTGATACTACCTCAGTGCCAACACCCAGGGGCAGAACGATTTATTACTGAAGCTGTGGCCGAAGCACACGAATTCCCGAATCGGGAGCGCCAATGCAGAGATTATGTCTTATTGCTCAGGGACAAATATATTGAGCAGGAAATCCAACATCAAAAAAACCAACTTGCATCGGATCATGCCAGCGAAGAGCAACAATTGGAAATCACGCGAGTGCTGATGGATTTACGCCGCTTGAAGGTGGAGCCTTTGTCACCCCTTGCAGATAGTTAGTTCTTTCTCAGGACCATTACCAAATTATCCGCCGCCAGCATCCTTGATAAAACGGATTCGACATTTCTGTAAGCGGCTTTCAATGGGCGCATAAGGCCTGAGCGCTTCCATCGGTTGGTGCGTTTAAGCAATTTTGCTCTTTCAGCATCCGGAACTTCTTCTCGAAATTTCAAGGCGTCTTGAATGATTACTACCGGATTGAAATGCATGCTGGTGACCCGCTCAATCTTCCATCCACCCACACGCGCAACCATTTGACTGAGGGCAGCAGCCGAAAAATAATTCAAATGTTCAGTCATGATATACCTGTATCGGGGTCCGATACTGCGAATCGCAAGAGAATGAAGGTTAGGCACGAGAAGGATGCATATTCCTCCAGACGAAATCATGGAACCTGCCTTGGCGAGAAAGGCAGCGGGATCTGCCAAATGCTCCAAAACGGCCCAAAAAGTAATCGCATCGTAGTTTGCCTCTTTTACCGGCAATGAAAGGAATGGAGCCCGCAGGACAGTTATCCCCATTTTTTGCGCCTGATTTAATGCACCCTGGGAAACATCACAACCCATCGTTTCATAGTCTCCCATTTCACGGAGCCCTTTGAGAAAGCCACCCGTCGAGCAACCAACGTCCAACACTTTACCGCTCGGAACCCATTGACGTAAGAGGGCCCACTCGCGCTGAAACCTGACCGGATCATAGTCTGACTTGAGCTTATCATCTGATAAGTAGAAGGATTCCGTGCGGTCTTCATAAAACTGCCCTGTGGCATACGATTCCAGAACTTCAGGAATGTAAACCATCCCGCATCGCTGACAGGCCGCAAAATCAACATCGGACTTGCGCCATATTACTTCCAATTTAGTGCCAAGACAGGATGGACAAGCTCTGTGTAAGATGCCCTGATTTGTGTCGTTCATGGATTTGGATTGCTTCATTTAACCTTCACTCCCACCAAGATGTCAGATTTGTCATTTCTATTCCAAAACAAGATAATTAAATCGATTTCAGATGGAATTCTGATTGCCATACAAATCTGGATCTATGATGATCGTGCACGTCAGAACATACCCGTCAATACATAGAACGAACAAGCATATCATCAACCTCCAAGCACCTCTATGAACACTCATTCAGACGCCCCTTCGGAAAACGATTCGCACGACATCATGGAAGAATGGGATGAATTCGTCAAAAAACGATACCCCACTCCGGCGAATCAGGACCCAGCTGATTTCAACCCAACAGACCCGGAGAAAAAAG
Source organism: Verrucomicrobiota bacterium (assembly GCA_040264395.1). GTDB lineage: Bacteria > Verrucomicrobiota > Verrucomicrobiia > Limisphaerales > AAA164-E04 > AAA164-E04. Next base: position 2,444 of record JBDQII010000136.1, on the reverse strand, counting down.
AATCTGAATTTCGTGATTATGAGAAAGAGGTGCGACCTAGTGTTCGCCGCTTTTATGAGGAGAACCACATCCATCAAACTTACGATTTCGTGATGGGCAAGAAAAAGGAGTTCACGGCATTCAACCGCAGAGAGATGGGTATTTGGGAGGCTGCAGAGTATCTGAACACTCTGGTTGATGATAGTGATCCAGACACCGATTTATCCCAACTGCAACACCTTCTGCAAACTTCCGAAGAAATCAGAAATGCGGGGCGCCCGCGCTGGATGATCCTTTCCGGATTCATACATGATCTCGGCAAGGTTTTATGCCTGTATGGAGAACCTCAGTGGGCAGTGGTGGGCGACACGTTTCCAGTAGGCTGCGCTTTTTCTGACAAAATTGTTTTCCCTGAATTTTTCGACAAGAATCCGGACTTCAGAAATCCTGCATTGAATACTCGTTTGGGTGTTTATGAAGAAGGCTGCGGACTGGACAGCGTTCACCTCTCATGGGGGCATGATGAGTATGTTTACCAGATCGCGAAGCCATATCTTCCCATGGAGGGGTTGTATATGCTGAGGTACCACAGCTTCTATCCATGGCATCGCGAAGGAGAATATGATCATCTATGCAATGAGACGGATCGCAAAATGCTGAAATGGGTGCAGGATTTCAATAAATATGACCTTTACACCAAGAGTCATGAAGTGCCGGATCCGGTCGCACTGAAACCCTATTACGAGGACCTTATTGCCGAGTTTTTCCCAGACAAACTCAAGTGGTAGTCCATGTGAAGAACATTGAACGCCCTATTTTTTGCGATTGAACCACAGACGAACCTTGCCTCTTGGCACCGTCTGCCAGGCGCGCTCATGAAAATAGTATATCAGGAATTTACTGGGAAACTCGATTGCTCCTACGATCAGTGCATTCTTGATATCGCCTCCGACTCGCCATGCAATCACCATGGTCGTGAACGTGGCAATGATGCGCCAAGACAATCCTTTAAGAACGCTGCGTGAGTGTGATTCTTTGAAATTATTTGCTTCGGTTGTCATGTTTCAATCATCAAAGTAGGTGACTGTCGCTATACTTGGGATGAAAAAGCAATAAAGGCTTTATCGATTGAGCAGGACGTTAGTCTCGCTCAATGAAGGAAACAAGTTCAAAAAGTAAGCACCAAAAGTGACTGGATTTCACCTCTGAAAATTGCATTTGATGCAGTGGATGGGATGATAACCCGTGGAACCAAGTCCATTTTCCCATAAACAATGAGTATGATCATAGGCATCGATTTAGGCACAACCCATTCAGCAGTTGCTGTGGTGGACGCGGGATTTCCGCTTGTCCTCGCGGATCAAAATGGCAAACGACTGACTCCTTCGGTTGTTTATTTTCCAAACGACCATCAAGAGCCACAAGTTGGGCTTGACGCTGTTCGCATGCAAACGGTGGCACCAGCTCGAACCATTTATTCCGTCAAACGCTTCATGGGGCGTCGCTCAGATGATTTGTCGGATAATGAGAAACGGGTGGATTATTCCATTTCGCAAAGTCCGGGGCAGGCCATCAAAATCCTTTTGAAGGACGACGCATTTTCTCCCGAGCAGATTTCAGCTGAAATCCTGAAATCACTCAAGCGCACAGCGGAATTGTCTATGGAGTGCAGCATTGAACGGGCTGTCATTACTGTTCCGGCATACTTTAATGATGCCCAACGTCAAGCCACGATCGAGGCTGGCAGATTGGCGGGCCTGAAAGTGGAAAGGATCATCAATGAGCCAACGGCTGCAGCCTTGGCTTACGGACTCGATCGTCTCAAGGATCAATCAAAAATTGCGGTTTACGATCTTGGAGGTGGCACCTTTGACATCACGCTTCTGGAATTGTCAGAGGGCATCTTCCGGGTAATTTCCACTCAGGGAAATACCTGCCTGGGCGGCAATGATATTGACCGGGCCATACTTGACCATTTTTTGAATATCGTTCGCAAGGAATCATCCGAGAACATTGCCGCATTCAAGGAGAACAGTCTTCCTCGGCTAAGGGAGGCAGCAGAACAAGCTAAGATTGCTTTATCCGCAGAAACAGTCGTCTCTGTCGAACTTCCGTTCCTGACACCTGATTACCATTTTAAAACAGAATTCACGCGGGATCAACTGGAGAAGATCGCCAGCCCCATCGTGAATCGAACTCGATCCCATTGCATTCGAGCACTTTCGGACGCAGGGCTTGCATCCTCGGATCTGGACCAGGTTGTCATGGTTGGAGGTCAAACCAAAATGCCTTTGGTCAGGAGCCGGGTGTCAGATTACTTTCAATGTGCTGATTTCGAGGAAACTCGTGGTGACATACGACTTGGAGAGTCATTCCACGAATCGAAAGGCCCTGAGCTCAATACCAATCAGAATCCGGATGAGGCCATCGCCCTTGGAGCCGCGATTCAGGGTGCCATGTTGTCT
>JBDQII010000135.1:0-11039 GCA_040264395.1 Verrucomicrobiota bacterium | reverse complement strand
TCGTGGATGGAGGGCTGTTCAATCACGGAATCCCCCGCTTCAGCCATGTTCAACTGAAAATACGATTGTGCCCCAAGAGGCGAGAATCCTGTCACAGCGATGTCTTCTTCCATGCAAAACCGTAAAAGATTTTTCTGGCATAGATAGGGGTGCAGCTCAATTTGCAGAACGGAAGGACGTATCTTTGCCGATGCCAGAAGATCACGTAAGAGAGCAGTTCCAAAATTACAGATACCAATGTCACGCACAAGCCCTTCTTCGACCAGGGCCTCCATCGCTTGCCATGTTTCAAGCAACGGAACGGAATCAAGCTCCATGCGAGGTTGGTTGGCTTTCGGATCGTAAAGCCATTCTGGAGGGTATCGCAAATCGAAGTCGACATACTTGAGTGCGATCGGGAAATGCATATGATACAAGTCAAGGTAATCCACCTGAAGGTCCTTGAGGGTTCTCAACAAGGCCGGGCGCACGTGCTCTGCACGATGGTAGGTGTTCCAGAGTTTGGAGGTAATCCATAAGTCCTCCCGAAGAATGTCTTGATTCAGGACTTCACGGATTCCCTTGCCAGCCTCTTGTTCGTTACCATAATCGCAGGCACTGTCCAAGTGTCGGTATCCTGATTCAACGGCTGAGACAATTGTCTGAGCGGTGATGTTTTTTTCGATTTTCCACAAACCCAAGCCAACCATGGGGAGTTTGTGTCCGGTGTTTAGTGTCTGGTATTCCATTGGATTCATTGTGCTTCAATCTCACAAATCAATGTGGGGTATATAGCGGTAAGTAGTTTTTTATGAATGAACTAGGGTAATTCATAGCAAGCGATACTGTCATCGTTGCGAACACAGATATAATCTCGAGTCATTCCCGGGTGTGACCACACGATCGGCCTTCTTCGAAGGTCTTTTCCGTTGGGTTTGATCAGATTCATTCTTCCGTGTTCCACATAACCATCAGGGGACAGGTCGCAATCAATCAGATCTCCAGACTCATTGAACAGGAGATACCTGTCAGCGGATCCATTCTTAATGATAAAAGCATTGGCCCAGCGCTCACGTTTGCTGTCATCTCCGGTCGTGGCATCCATGGTTTCCCAGATTCTTTCTCCGGATTTGATTTCGAGGCATCGAAGCTGGCCATAGCTGCAAATACCATAGATGTGTTCTTCGTGAAGATAAGGCGTACTCATGATACTGTTCAGGTGTGTGGTATCCTTTTCACTCGCTTTCTTTGTTTGCCACACAATCGATGGAGGATGTGTTTCCAGATTCAGCAGGTTGGAACCATTGTAAAAACTGGTGAAGTAAAGGAAGTTTTTGTATTGTCTTGGTGTGGGAATGGAGAGAGCAAAACGCAATTTCCAGGGAACGTTCCAGTTGGATGCACCGTTATGTGGATCCAAGCTATCTATACCGTCTCCGCTCCAAATAACAAGTTCCTGTTGCTTTTTTCGATGAATGATAGTTGGTGGACAATAACCCATTTCTTCAAGATGGAGCGCTCGCCAGTTTTCTTTACCTGTGCTCAGATCAAACGAAACCACTCCGGCTCCTTCTTTGCCTCCCACGACGCAAATGACCGACTCCTCAAATAGCAGAGGATGTCCGGCAAATCCCCACAAGGGAGTTTTGGATTGGAAAGCGTTTTTAAAGTTTTTTTCCCAAAGAAGGTTTCCTTGAAACTTGCCGACTACACTGAGCCTTCCTTCTGCCCCGAGTGTGATGACTTTATCTTCGGTTAAGACGGGTGTCGTGCGAGGGCCTGCCGGGTAACTGATTGTGTAGGTTTCGTCGTAGCTATGAGTCCACTTCAAGGCGCCTGTCTGCAGGTCGAAGCATCGAATAGCCTCCTTCCCAATAACCTTACCACGATTAAACACGTTTGCCGGCGCCTTTTGACCTTGAGCAGGCGTGAAATCCATCACAATTGCCGATTTGTCATCCATTGAAGGACCACTGTAGCCGCTTCCAAGTCTACTTTTCCAAGCGAGCTTGAGTGGTTCCTTATTTAAATCGATTGATCTTTCATGTTGAGTCCAGACCGAATCCGCATGATCCCCCAGCCATGCATTCCAAGAATTGTTTTCGGCCAGGGCAGCTGGCCCCTCAATGCCGCATATCATCGTCGCAAGAAACCATGTGTAAGATAGGATCCGTAGCGAGTGGAATGTTATCGACCTTGAACTCGGGCTATCCCAACCTTGATGGACTAAGTGGGGTGTTTCCATATGAACTGAAAATAGAGACGATCAATATCGCTTTTACTTAGCAAGGAAAAAGCAATAGAAATAAAGAGTTAAACTGACGGGGATCTCCAATGTCCTTTCCCTTAAAACCAGCAGAATAGAATTGGAATTTGAATGTTAGATCACTGACAATGTTTAGGTTAGTCTCTTGAAATACAAGCATACCATGATCGGGGGGCATGGGTAGCTTAGAAACCCCTCAAATGGATTATAATTGCACGATCTCTCGGCAAATCCATGCATGATGAGCCGTGTCTTTCAGGCAGGTAAGCTGTATTTGAAGCAGTTCCGCAAAGTCGGTACATGAAGGCCTGCATTGTGAATCAATGAGAACAAACAACCATTACTGCTCCTTCAGCGTTAGCTTGTTTTTTTCAGTCTCCTTGACTGAAAATAGGTAGGGGAAGACATAGGTGATATCGAAAAATTGAAGCTATAGTCTTGGATTAATGCTTGCAGCGCATTGAGACATGAATATGATTGCCGAGTTGTAACGATCGGTTCCACCCATTTGATTCCAACGCGCTTTTTCAGTGGGATATTGCCACTATTGAAACTGCTTATATTAAAAGCAGTATTCAGACTTGGTAAGATCGTGGTGCTTCTGAAGCTCCGGAAATATTGAAGTTTATTTATAATTTACAGGTCGGGCCCATAGCTCAGTTGGTTAGAGCAAGCGACTCATAATCGCTGGGTCGGGGGTTCAAGTCCCTCTGGGCCCACCAATTTCCTCTGATCTTTATGTGTAAATATTTACCTTTTTTCTATTCAAGGTTCAACTTCGTGGTTCCTTTCATACTTTTTCTTCTCTGCTTTTCTCCAATGGATGTTGAAGCTCAGTGGTGGAAATTCTGGAAGAAACGCGATAAATCTACAACGACTCAGTCCGTAGAGTCCGACGCTCCTGCAGGGCGCAATTTGAAAGACGTTGAAAAGGAACGTAAGACTGCTGAAAAGGTCCTGGAAAAGGAGAGCAAAAAGCAACTGCGCGAGGAGAAGAAACGTCAGGAAGAGCTTGTAAAAGAAATGCGTGATTCACAGAAAGCAATTGAAAAAAATCAGAAGAAAGTCCTTGCTGATCATCGCAAACAGCAGCGCAAGATCATGCGCAACATCAAGTCTAAAAATTCCAATCCCTCGGGTAAGGGTTCTTCTTTTCTTCAACGCTATAAGTTCCGTAAGAATTCAGGTGATGGTTTTTTCCTGAGTCGATAATTAGCGGCTTAGGTAAACAGTTCTTTGATGGGGGATCCACCGTTGACCAGTCGTATGGGTCTTCCGGTTGATTGGTAAAGCGTTTGCGTTGGATCAATCCCCATCTTGGTATACAAGGAGGCGGCGAAATCTTCGGGGGAGTAAACGTTGTCCGAAGCATAAAAACCCCTGGCATCGGTTGCCCCTACAATCTGACCGCCGGGTATACCAGCCCCTGACATTAATACTGACATCGCATGTGGCCAATGATCTCGCCCGGCATCCTTATTGATTTTAGGTGTCCTTCCAAATTCACCCAGGCAGATGACCATCGTGTTTTCAGCAGAACCTCGATCGTGAAGATCCTTGATCAATGATGCCAGACCCTGGTCGAGTTTGGACATGAATGATCCCTTGAATCGGCTGAACAAGTTAGTGTGGTTGTCCCATCCCCCATAATAAACCGTCACGAATGAGACCCCAACCTCGGTTAACCTCCGCGCCATTAACAGACGCTGGCCCAGATCATTCCGACCATATTGATCGCGAATAGTGTCTGGTTCCTGATGGATATCAAAAGCTGATTGGGCTTGCGGTGAAGTGACTAAATCCACTCCCTGTTCATAAAATTGATCGAATGTTATGGTAGGATCCGCTGCGAGTGGATCTTGAATGCGCTTCAAGCGATCAAGTTGCTTACGTAATTCACGACGGTTTTTGGCCCGGCTTTCACTGATCGATTTTGGCAGCACGACATCCCTGACGCGAAAGCTTTTTCCGTTTGGGTCTCCTCCAATAACGAAAGGAGCATGTTGTCCTCCAAGGAAGTTGGGGCCCCCTGATCGTGACATCCGCGGCAAGCTCATGTAAGCAGGTAAGCCGCCTCGAACGCCTCGCTCGTATGAAATCATGGATCCATAGCTCGGATGAAAGGTCACAAACGCTCCGCAAGCCACTGGTACCGGAGTTGGAGCGCCTGTCATCATGTAATGATTTCCGCCACCATGATTCGGATCTTTATGGCAAATGGAACGTATGATGGTGGACTTGTCCATGACCTTGGCCAAGTTGGGAACGACTTCACTGAAATGTACTCCGGGAACAGAAGTTGGGATGGATTTGAATTCACCTCGGATGTCTGAAGGAGCATCCGGCTTTGGATCAAATGTCTCGTAATGGGAAGGACCTCCATCCAGCCAAACAAGAATACATTTAGTTTTTGAGCCCTTTTGGTTCTTACCTTGAGTGTTTGCCTGCAGGCGCAGAAGATCACATAATCCCATGCCCATGGTTCCGCCCAGGCCTATCTGCAGGAAATCTCGGCGTGTTATTCCTTCACAATTGATTGTGGTTCGGCTCATGTTTGCTTCTTTCTTTAGTGGTTGAATAGAAATGCTGCTGAATTAAGCAGTGCCCATACCAGATCTTCCAGTCCTGCACGTGCATCTCCTCCTAAAAGGGAGGAAACAGCGATACTCCTTTCGTCATCGGAAGGAAATCGGCAGAAGAGTTTCAAATAAACCTCGTCGACAGTTGCATCATTACTGAGTCCGCTGTTGATGAGTGTCTGAATCCAACCCTTTTTAGAGGCCAATTTGGATTGCAGGTTTTCCGAGTGCATCATGTGAAGCGATTGCACCACACTAGGCTGGTTGATTCGTACGCATGGAGGATCAGAACTGGAATTTGGCCGATCAAAGGCATCCATAAACTCAGAGTTGATCTTGAAGTTCCATGTTTCAATAGCTCGAGCATCTTGAGGTAAACCTTCCAGATCATCGGCAACTTCGGTGATGTCAGTGACGGCATCCAATAAAACTTCAGCTGGTAGTCGCTTCCTGTAATATCGCGAAAAATAATGATTGTCCGTTATGTTGGATTCATTGGGTAACGAACTCAACTGATAAAGTCTCGATTCCATGATTCGCCTCATGAGCTGGCGAAGGTTATAGCCATTTTTGACGAAATCTTGTGCCAGAGCCTCCAGCAGCGGTGCGTGAACCGGCGGATTGCTGGTCCTGAAATCATCCACTGGATCCACAAACCCGCGGGCAAAAAACGAACTCCAGACTCGATTGACCACTGCTTGCGCAAAGTAAGGATTGTCCGGGTGCAGCATCCAATCCATCCACGCAGTTCTAGGGTCAGAGGTTTCTGGGTAATTATTCAATTGCCCCCCCGGAGGTGCCGGTTGCATGACTTCTTCTGTTCTGGGATGTTTGACTTCACCTCCTTTGCGGAAAAAAAAGGTCTCCGTACCTGCGGATATCGGAGGAGAAACACCTGCTCCTTTCTGGGCGACCGAACCAAAAAATGCGGCGGTTTGATAGAAATCTTCCTGCCCCCACTTCTCAAATGGATGGTGATGGCACTTGGCGCATTCCAGTCGAACCCCTAGAAATACCTGACTGAACAAGACAGTGCGGTCTTCTGGGCTGCGTTTGTCACGATAGATGGCGGCTGGGCCCGCCTGATGATTGTTACCTTCAAGCGTCAAGATGGAGCGAACGAAATCGTCATATGGCATGTTGTTTCTAAAGCAATCCCTTACCCACTGATCAAACATGAACACGCTCTTGATCCCTGCGCGGTCAGGATTGGGCCGGAGTAAATCTGTCCATTTGTTTGCCCAATAATCTCCTATCCATCGATGACTTAACAAATCCCTGATCCAGCGCTTACGTTTATCGGGACTTGGATCACTCAGAAATTGTCTGGTTTCCTCCACCGTTGGAAGACAACCTGTTGCATCCAGTGCAGATCGTCGGATAAATTCGCTATCTGAACATAGATCAGAAGGGAGGTAGCCCAGTTTTTCAAGATACTCATTAGCATACGTATCGATAAAATTTTCAGTGCTTAAGTTCGCAAATAACTCTTTGGTGAGATCTTTGGTAGAGGTGACTCGTGGAATAATCCAGCGACTTTCTGCGATCAAACCTGAAAAACGAGCAATAACGACTGCCTGCCCATCGCCATCGAGGGACTGGGTTTGGCCGTCATGACTTACTTCCAGTAGATCTTTGTCGGTACTTTGATACTCGGCCAGGTGCGTTATGTCACGCATGCTTTCATTGTCATAATGTGCGATCACCTGAAGCTGGAATGCTGTATTTTTCAAAAGCCGACCGCCGCTGGGATTGATTTCGATGGATGTTAGTTTGGGAGCTCCTTCCCGGGCAAAGGGCATGCCTTGATGTATCCAATTAACCAGTGTTTGGTAGAAAGTAGAATCTTCTTCAAGCTGCTTGCCACCCTCGTGTGGGGTTCTGAGGCTGGGTTTCATCAACAGAAGACTTTGTTCGGCGCTGGCGGGAAAAACCCTCCTTCCTCTACCTTCATAAACGATTTCCTGATAGTCGGAATCAGGATCAAACCCGAAAACAGAAAGTTCAAATCCATTCCGTCCCCCTGGTTTTGCATGGCAAGCACCATTATTGCAACCAGACTTGGTCAAGATGGGTTGAATGTGATCGATGAAGTTGGGGGCGAGATTGCTTGGGGAAGGAAGGATATTGACCTTGATTTGTCCAATGAGATCGTTTGAGGAACTAATGACTTCAATGACTGTCATTCCTTCTTTTGCAGCAATCCAGTGATCTTCCTTTTGGTAGAAGAGTTCCTTGTTTCTGCTTACGAACTTCACATGATCCGATAGATCCGTATGAAATCCTTCGGCTGAGACTTTACTTACGTTGAGTTGCTGCCAGATGGCTCCTGCTGGAATCCTGATCTCGGAAGGTTCAAGAGTGTATGTTGCTCCTGTCGGGAGTGGTTCTGATACATTCTCTGCAGAAGTGGGGGATATGCCTTCTGCGCAGGATTGGTTTTGAACTATCCAAACTCCAAACAGCAGACAAAGGGCAAAAAGCCCCAAACCTGATTGCCTGGTGGTATTTTGGTAGTTCATGTTTACATCATGCGGGATCTTGCGTTTTTTACAAGTGCAGATCGCCATTTGAAATGGCAATTTTCACCCGCTTCTAAGCCCCCTGTTTTGCATCACTAGCTCTCTTCCTGCTGCTGCTGCTCCAGTATTTTGTCAATCGTTGTGTCGAGTAAATTTGTGTATTCAGCAACCTTCAAACATCGATTATCGATTTTTCCGGTTGCCTCATAAAGCCAGCCAGTTTCATATGGATCTTTTGATATTTTGGTGATGTCCCCTTCAAGCGCAGGATTGATGCACTGAAAATCTCCATCAATCAGGGAATATAGATCTGATATTGCCTTGAATCCTTCCATCCACCCAATGATCTGACCGTGTGCCACTGAGTCTCCCTTGGTGGTTTCAAAACCCAAGTCCACCATTTCGCCAAGCATGCGGGTTGCAAATTTGGTTAGACCTACCCGCCACCGATTGGGCTCCATCTCCCAAGCCCATCCGTGAGAAGGGCTAAATACATAGGCGAAAGGTAGATGTGTTACAAAAGTCGACCTTTTGTAAAACTTCTTTTTCAATTTGGATGTCTCGTTTGCCATGAAAGCTTCCATCCCTACTTGTCAGCCGTTTAAATGCAAAGAAAAATGAAGCTGAAATTTACTTGAAGTTTTCCTGCATATCCGTTTTTTGCTTGTTATGTGAAAACTCTGCCAGTCTCCCTGGAGCTTGAGTAAGGGGAGGGATGGCTGCTTGGATTGAACATTTAAACTATGCCAACTTACGAATATCAATGTGAAAAATGCGGGCTGGAATTTGAGCAGTTCCAGTCGATGAAAGATGATGCTTTGACCACTTGCCCGAAAGAAGCCTGTCAGAAAAAACGATGGGGAAAAGGCAAGGTTCAGAGAGCGATTGGATCGGGTGCGGGACTTATCTTCAAGGGGAGTGGGTTTTACATCACCGACTACCGCAGTGAGAACTACAAGGCAGGAGCCAAGAGCGACAAGCCATCACCTGCCAAGGAATCGAAGTCTTCATCTACCAAGAAATCCAAAAAAGCGACCAAGAAAAGTTCTTAATCCAATCCGGTCGCAGCATTGGAATCATTCGTGTCAGTTCAAGGCATGCTGTTTCACTTGAATAACATCAATCGGAATATGATAACCCGTCTCCTTGCTGGAGTCGGGTTGGCCATATTTCTGGCGACAAGTCACGGGAAAACATTGCAGAGCAAAAGTGGACAGTTTGTCATCAGCTGGGCAAGCGACCCTCTACCCACACCTTATCTAAACACGCTCGAGCGTGGACAAGGAATCATCGCGCTGACACCCGACTTGATCAGTTTGACTGCAGAAAGGATCAAGGATGGAATCATCGAAGCTCTGGGGGTACAGGACACCTGGCGCAATAAGATCCGGATTACAATCAGTACTGGGTCACGCAAAAATCAGTCATTTGTAACCTTTCCGACGCGCTATTCCAACGGGTGGGGATACCGGGTACTTCTGAAGACCAAGATCAGTGAAGATATATGGATTCGCAATCTTGTACATGTCATCCTGATGGAAATGCTCAACCGGCCGTCCCCTGAACACATGTGCGATCCTCCTGCCTGGCTCGTTGAGGGTTTGCGCCAACATGTCGTGCATTCATCACTGACAGATCATTCATTGACAGTGGCTGACATGATCGAGGTGGGTGACTTAAATGGTAGATTGGGTAAACCTGTGCCTTGGTTCTACAAGCGGAACCCAGCCTTTCGCGCCAAGGAATTTTTGAGGAAAAATAATCCACTGACGGCAGAGCAAATTTTTCAAGCAAGTTCAGAACTCACTTCAACCCCCAATTTTCGGTACAGCGCCCACTTGATGTTTGCGGAGCTATTGCAAACTCCTCAGGGAGTTGATTCCATGCATCGATTCGTTGAATTATTACCTCAATACTTCAATGCACAAACAGCTTTTCATCAGGCCTACTCTGAATCATTCCCCAACATGCTGGAGCTTGAGAAATGGTGGGCAGTCATCACTGCATCTGTGACTCAGTTCAACGATCAACGCCGCTGGGATATGGCTAAGAGCCTTTCTGAACTGGGTGCCATACTGAACCCGCAAGCAAAAGTTGCTCTTGATAAAGAAAGTCTCCCCACTTGGCGTCAGTTTACATTTCAAGATATCCTAGCTTATTGGAGCGGAGAAGAACGTATCTCCACGCTAGATCACATCAGTGGGCAACTTCATCTGCTCAAAGCTCAATCCTTGCTTGAAGTCATTCCTCTGGTTGATAAATACATCGCTTTTATTCGTGACTTCAAAGATCAGTTAGGACGCGTTGGTTTTTCACCCAAACAACGAGGGCAACTGATCTTGCGTGAATCTCGGGCCATCAACAATGGACTCCGCCGGTTGGCTAACTTGGAACAGGAACGCGCAGCATTTCTAGCTAAATACAAGGCGCTGGATGATCTGGCGACAGCCCCCGATGTAAACCGCTCCGCTCGCTGAAATACTTCAAAACTTTCTTCTCGAATTACCTCCTTCCATGCTGCACGTATTGCTGCCTGAACATGGCTTGTTTTCATAGAAAGGCTAAATAGTGTAATTAAATGGCGTATATTAGTATTATATGTCCCTTTTTACGAGCTGTTTGATATTGCGTAAATAAAACGTATTTAGATGATTGTATCAGGTTCAAGACTGTCTTGTTCCGTTAATGTTCAAATAAAATACAATCATGAAAATATTAATTAATAGGTTCCCGAGTTTTCTATGGCTGGGACTCAGTTGTGCAATGGCTGTCCATGGGCTCGAGGGCGTGGCAAATGCCGCCACACTTGTCGACGAGGACTTCGATTTTGCTGATGGATCCCTTGTTGAGGCTTCGAACGGGGCATGGCAACATCGTAGCGGAGGGGAAGGTGATTTGGTAATTGAGGAAGGTTCTCTGATAGTCAGATCTTCTGCCTCTGAGGATGTCGCCGTTGCTGTGGGTGAATCGGGCTATGATGAATCCAGCTCTGAGAGCCTGTTTGTCAGTTTCAACTTTCAAGTTGTGGATCTACCTACAGCAGGTGGCGGTTATTTTGCACATTTCAGAAGCGGTGGTTCCTCCACTTTTCGCGGACGCTTGTTCATAGCTGCCACGGAGGACGGAGGATATCAACTGGGTGTCAGTAATGGAGCTTCGAAGTTCGTCGACTCTGTCGCTTTTCCGACTGCTCTGGAGGCAGGCAAATCCTACCGTATTGTGATGAGTTATGAACCATCCGTGGCTGTTACCCGCCTGGGAATTGATCCTGATCAGGAATCGGACCTTACTGCCGTAGCAACGGATTCCGTCTCAGTAAAGTCAATCAATCAGTTTGCCATTCGTCAGTCTTCCGGCATTGGAACCATTCAAATAGATCACCTCAAGATCTCGACTGAATTCAGCGACCTTTCGGCAAGTGCTGAGATTAATGAACCAAGTTTGAGAATGCACAGCAATGACAAGGTTCTCCCCGAAAGGGGAGAACCCTCCTTAACTGTTAGAATGGAAAGAATAGGGCCACTTGATGATGTGCTTGACCTTGAATTGATTTGGGGAGGAACAGCAGAGTTTGGGGTTGATTATCGCGGTGCGCCTGAGGTTATTTCCTTTTCACCTGACCAGGCTTTTGCAGAAATTCAATATAAGCTGGTAAATGCTGCTGTGAGGGAGGGAACAGAAACCATTGAACTG
>JBDQII010000134.1:0-11142 GCA_040264395.1 Verrucomicrobiota bacterium | reverse complement strand
TTCCTGAATCAATCCTCCCCCGTGTTTTCCAAATAATCCTGTTGAGTGGGCTTCATCAATCATGAGCCATGCCCCATAAGCATGCTTCAATGCCGCCATCTGCTTGAGCGGTGCATGATCGCCGTCCATCGAATAAACACTTTCTGCGATGATCCCGATGTGATTGCCATCTTTCGTCGCGGGTGTGGTTGTTTGTGATACCGCCCACTTTAATTTTTTCTCAAGATCGGCTGTATCATTGTGACGGAAAACCCTCAGCTTGGCGCCACTTCTGCGAGCCCCGTCAATCAATGAAGCATGGCATAGTTTATCAATGATCAAGATATCTGTGGGCCCAAAAAGAGCCGGTATGGTTCCCACTGCAGTGCAGTAACCGGAATGGAACACCAAGGCCGACTCTGCGCCTTTCAGATCGGCCAGTGCCATTTGAAGTGCATTCTGTGGTGATTGAAAACCCGAGATGAGAGGAGAGGCACCCGCTCCCGTGCCGAAGGTTTCCATGGTTCGTAACACCTTCTCCTTTATCCCTGGGTGGCTGGCCAATCCGAGATAATCATTGGATGAAAAATTCTGATACTCTCGGCCATCAATTTGGACCACAGAGGATTGAGGGGATTCAATGACCCGCAGCTGGCGCTTGAGTCCTTCCAGTTGAATCGCATCCAATGATCGCTGGCAGAAATGATTGAGCGTTTCGGACATAAATTTTTTTCGCAGGTGTCCGTCTTTAAGGGGAATCCTTGTCCTGTCCGCCTGAAGGAGATGACAGGGAACCCCGGATGATTCTTAACTTGTCTACTCTGTTGCGATCCATGGCTACGACCTCCACCCAGAAATCATCCCATGGTATGCGGTCGCCCTCATTGGGAATGCGACCCAGAACGGCAATAAGCATGCCGCCTATGGTATGAAATTTACCGGAGGGTACACTAAGTGGGGTCTCCGGTTCAATCGCACGGGCGACCTCGTCAATATCAGCCAAACCATCGACAAGCCATTCACCATTTCGCAGCCGATGAGGAGAGGCTAGTCGATCTGCATCATGATTTGCGAAGTCACCTGCGATGGCCTCCATCACATCCATCAACGAGACCATGCCTGTTATTTCGCCATATTCGTCTGCCACCAGAGCGGCGTGCCACACGGATCTTTTGAATGCTTCCAGTAATTTGACAACATGCGTGGATTCTGGAACGATCAGCGGCGTGCTTGCAATGGATTCGAGTGAAATTTCGGATGAGTATTTCCCTCCGAAATTCAGCCAGAGTTCCCTCAAGGAAATGAGTCCCATGATTTGTCCGTCGGCTGCATTTCGAAGAGGGAAGTAGGAGCGGCCTGCTTTCTTGATTTTCCGGTTAATGGTTTCCGCTTGATCGGTGGTTTTCAGACAGCTTACTTGAGAGATTGGAATCATGATATCGTGAATACGTGTCTCATCGAGCCGCATGACTCCTGCGACCAGTTCAATCTCTGCCTTGTGAAATGTCCCTGCATGCGACCCCTGTTCAACCATGACGCGGATATCCTCTTCATTGACTGAGGAGTCTGCAGTGGGCTTCACCCCCAGTATCTTCAATGCAATTTCAATGACCCACCCGACAAACCCGACAAAAGGTGATGCGATGATTGACAATCGATGCATCATGGGAGCCAAAGCGGAAGCAATGCGCTCGCCCTGCGCCAGGGCCAGTCTTTTGGGAAGTATTTCCCCAAAGATCAAGGAACCCAGCGTGATAAAGACAACAACGATACCAAATCCGATTTGATCCGCGTGCGGGGCAAGGGAAGGTGCCATTGCTACCCAGCTGGAAACGGTGCGTGCAATGGTTGCCCCGCCGAATGCACCCGCTAGAATGCCGATCAATGTGATGCCGAATTGAACCGTTGAAAGAAAGCGATTTGGAGAGGCTGCCAGATCCAGTGCTATCTGTGCCCGTTTATCTCCATCCCTGGCTCTGCGTCGCAATCTTGATTTGCGGGCAGAGACAATGGCCATTTCTGCCATGGCAAACACACCATTGGCAGAAATCAGTAGGCAAATGATTGCCAATTCCAATCCAAAATGACTCTTCATGATCGTATGCAGGACATGTTGAGGTTTTTTTCGGCGAAAGAAAACCAAATAACCTTTTGGAAAAGGGATCGTCATTTGATTTCTCCATCGCCTGAGTTAAGCTTTGCCCGGTGATAAAGAATATCATATTCGACTGGTGCGGCACTTTGATGGACGACCTTCCTGCCGTTTGGAAGGCGACGTGTCAGGTTTTTGAAAAAGCAGGTGTCCCCCCGCTTTCGCTCGAGGAATTTCGAAAAGAGTTTGAGTTGCCATTTACCAAGTTCTACGACCGATACATCCCGGATGTGCCTATTGACCAGTTGGAGCGCTGTTTTCATGACGCTTTCAGCAGAGAGCAGCATTCCGTGTCTCCCATGTCACACGCTGCATCTTTTCTGAACTTTTGCTCGGAGAACCAGATCCGATCATTTGTGTTGAGTGCCATTCATCCACAGCATTTTCAAGTGCATGATCAAAAGTCGGGATTTGGATTTCATTTTGAAAAAATTTACACCGGAGTCTGGGATAAGCGGGAAAAGATTCATGAAATCATTGCTGCGCATGGATTGACGCCTGAGGAGACTCTATACATAGGTGATATGGAGCATGACATTGAAACAGCCCATCATGGAGGTATGGCGGGCTGCGCCGTGCTTACCGGTTTCAAGGGTTTGGAGGCTCTCAAGCAGAGTCAGCCGGAATTGATTGTAGAACATCTGGGAGAACTCAAGAGCCTTTTGGAAAAGACGTCCTTTGATCCGTTCAAAAAGGAGCAATCTACGGTAAATATTTCCAACTCACCCTTTCCAATTCCAACCGTAGGCGCTTTGATTTTCAATCAGAACGATGAAGCGCTCATGATCCGCACGCACAAATGGTCGGACAAATGGGGGATCCCGGGAGGCAAGATTCATACAGGGGAATCCAGTCCAGACGCCCTGCGCCGTGAAATCCGCGAAGAAACCGCGCTGGAGGTGGATGATATCAAGTTCATTCTTGTTCAGGATGCCATTTCCCCCAGCGAATTTTATCGAAATGCCCATTTCCTGCTGTTGAATTATACCTGCCGGTGTCGGGGATTGACTCCCAAGGTTGTTTTGAACGATGAAGCTCAGGAATGGTGCTGGCTTACGTTGGAGGATGCCTTGCATCTGGATCTCAATCAACCGACCCAGATATTGGTTCAAGCTGTCTTAAACGAAAAATAATCCATTTTATCACAGGCATGAATGACATGATCGAAATCAATGACCTTGAAGTGCACTTCAAAGTTGGTGTTCCGGATGAAGAACGTGCAGTTGCCCAAAAACTGCTGATCACGATTCGATTATATTTGGATTTTGAGCAAGCTGCTTCCACGGATGATTTGAATCATACCATAGACTACTATCGTTTGACCCGTGATCTGATTGAATGGGGAAGCCATCGCGAGTGGAAGCTCATCGAGACCCTGGCTTCAAACATTGCTGAATGGGTGCTCCGGGATTTTCAGCCTGCCAAGGTAGACATTCAGATCAAGAAGTTCATTCTCCCGGACACTCAATTTGTAGGGGTCAGCATAGAGCGCGCGCGCAAATAGGCACAGATCCCGACCTGACTTCATTATTCACGTGCATGAAGTTCTCACGTGCCCATGTCAGAATCGTAGCTTCATCGCGTCTGCATCGAGTATTATTTGATCGAATCGAATCACAATCCGGCTGATCTGATCAGCCAGTTATGCTTTGACCTCCGTCTTGTGGATCTATAGCATTTCCCAGCCTTGGAATCTGTGCTTCATCCAACTCAATGAATTACAAAAATATTTTCAAGATCATCGGGTTTTTACTGATGGTCCTTTGCTTTTTGGAGCTGCTTTGCCTGGCTTATTGTGGTCGCAGTGGTGTGTTGGAAAGTAGCGCTGCGCGTGCCTTTTCCATCTCAGCGATGGTAAGTGGATTTGCTGCTTTGATCTGCTTTGTATTCGGAGGCCGCAACAAGCAGGACTTGTTGCGTAAGGAAGCCATCGCGGTGGTTGGGCTTGGGTGGATCATATGTTCGGTCTTTGGTGCCATGCCCTACATGCTCTGTGAGCCGGGTCTGAGTCCTGTGGACAGCTTTTTTGAATCCATGTCTGGCTTTACGACCACCGGGGCTTCTGTCATGGCTGATCTTTCGATCTATCCCAAGGAACTACTGCTCTGGCGCTCACTCACTCAATGGTTGGGCGGGATGGGGATTCTTGTATTATTCGTTGCCTTACTTTCATCTTTCAGGATTGGTAGTCGAGCGATCTTCCTGCATGAATCTTCCGCCAAAGAAATTGGAGGCGTCGCCAATCGAACAGGAAAAATTGCGACAAAGCTATGGTCTCTTTACTTGACCGTGACGTTGATCTGCTTCGCGGGATTCAAAGTTTTGGGCATGTCATGGTATGACGCCGTTTGTCATACTTTTTCTACAGTTTCAACGGGCGGATTCAGTCCTCACAGTGAAAGCATTGCATATTTCAATAGCCCTGCGATCGAAACCTGGACCATAGTCATGATGGTCGCCTGTAGTATCAATTTCATCCTTTATGCATGGTTGATCCGCGGCCGTTGGGATCGGTGGAAAGATGATGAAGAATCCAAGGTGTTTCTAATTATACTGATGGTTGCGACGATTGTGGTGGGTGTAAACCTCTCCATGTTTGAGCTGGAGGATTCATGGTTACGTTCTTTCCGTGTCGCCGCATTCCAAGTTGTTGCCCTCATGTCGGGAACCGGATTTGTCACTGCGGATTTCGATTCATGGCCGCCATTATCCAATGTCTTGTTGCTGTTGTTAATGATCTGTGGTGGATGTGCGGGTTCCACCTCTGGAGGGGTTAAATTGAGTCGATGGATCTTGTTCATCAAAAGTATCAAAGCTCAGGTAAATGCTGAATTTCGTCCCAACTTGATCACCCACCTCAAACTCAATGGACGACCGGAGAGTGATGCGCTTCGTATTGGTACTTTATTCTTCGTCGGGCTTTCTGGGATCACGGTGCTTCTGGCTACTTTGACGGTGACCGTGCTGGAGCCACAGATGGATTTTGTTTCCAGTATTTCAGCCGTGCTGGCGACCTTGTTCAATATTGGCCCCGGACTGGGAACGGTAGGTCCAACAAGCAATTTCTCCAGTCTGGCACCTTACACAAAACTACTTCTGAGTTTCCTCATGGCCGTGGGACGTCTTGAGTTTTACGCCATTTTCGTTTTGTTTTTCCCATCGCTCTGGAAAAAGTATTGAGTTCACTGGTCGAACAAGCGTTTTAAAAATCTGCCTGTGTGGCTGCGCTTACATGCCGCAATTTTTTCTGGCGGTCCCTGCACCAGGATTTCACCTCCGCTCTCACCGCCTTCCGGGCCCATGTCAATGACCCAGTCAGCTTCTGCAATCAATTCCATGTGATGTTCAATCACAATCACGGTATGCCCGCCATCCACGAGTCGGTGAAGGACCTCAACCAAACGCCTTACATCCGCATGATGGAGTCCGATGGTGGGCTCCTCCAGAACGAATAGTTTGGCGTTATGACGGGAGCGCAAGGAATCCTTGCCGGGCTTCAATCCAGTCAGCAAATGGGTGACGAGTTTCAAGCGCTGTGCTTCGCCCCCACTGAGAGTGGGGCTGGTCTGGCCCAGGCTGAGGTAATCGAGCCCGGTATCCTGCAGCGCTTCGAGTGCTCGACGCACTTTGGGAACAGCATGAAAAAAAACGATGGCTTCAGCGACACTCAGATCCAGAACCTCAGCAATGTTTTTTCCCCCGTATTCAACATCCAGTGTCTGTTGATTGAACCGGCTTCCGTCGCAAAGTTCACAGTGGGTATACGATGGTGGTAAAAAATTCATTTCCATCTTAATGGCTCCCATACCCTCACATTCCGGACAGCGCCCCGCCTTGCTGTTGAACGAAAACCTTCCCGGTAAATACCCACGCATGCGTGCTTCCGGTGTACTCGAAAACAATTTGCGTATTTCATCGAAAAACCCCACATAGGTGCCTGGGGTGGAGCGAGGTGTGCGCCCGATAGGAGATTGATCCACCTCGTGTATCGCGTTGAAAACATCGATGCCTTCCAGTTTCATTGTATCCAGCTCAGCAACACCGTTTTTGTTGATCGCCTCTTTTGCAAGTGGAACCAGGCAATCACGTATCAAGCTGCTTTTTCCGGAACCACTGACACCTGTGACCAGAATGAATCGATTTACCGGAAATTGAACTGTTAAATGCTTCAGATTGTTCAAGCAGGCGTTGCTCAAGATGATACTTGGCGTTACTTCTTTTTTTGCGTTTGACTTTTTCTTTGCTCCCTTGCCGGCCTTTACTGCTGGCATTTGAACGGGACGTGGTGACCCATGCATCGGGTAATTGCGTCTTTCCTTGAGGGCATTACCAGTGATCGACGCTGGATTTCTGCAGAGTTGTTTCAATGTGCCGCTTGCTACGATTTCCCCTCCATACACCCCTGCTTTTGGCCCTAGATCGATGATGTAATCAGCCGCACGCATTGTGTCCTCATCATGCTCGACAACCACCAATGAATTGCCCCGTGCTCGTAGCTGTTTGAGTGCTTTCAAAAGCTGTTCGTTGTCTCTGGCGTGCAGTCCGATGGTCGGTTCATCGAGGACATACAAGACGCCCGAAAGTGTGGAGCCCAATTGAGCGGCCAGTCGAATCCTCTGGTTTTCACCTCCGGAGAGGGTCGTCACACTCCGGCCAAGCTGCATGTAATCCAGCCCTACTTCCTTGAGAAAGAAAAGTCGTTCACGGATTTCCGGCAGGATGTCGCGTGCGATGTCCCTTTCTCTGCCTTCCAGTTGAATTCCATCAAAGAGGTTCAAGGCATCCTTCACGACCAGATTCGAGAAGTCATCTATATTGGGTGCCTGTTGATGAAAACCATATCCGCTCATTTCCGGAAGTGACGAAGGATATCCGCGCAAGGAGAGTCGCACTGACCTGGCCAGTTGATTGAGTCGTGAACCATGACAGGAAGGACAAAGTTCTCGCTTCCCCTTCTGACGGTGAAACCACGATTCCTCAACCGCATCCACTCCCGAGTCCTTCTCTTTTTCAGGGACGTAAAACAACTCGCCGAAACCACGGCATTCTGGACACCATCCACGAGAAGAGTGATAGGAAAAAAGCTTGGGATCCAGAGGAGGCGTTGAATACCCACATGAAGGACAGGCCTGTTGTGTTGAATGCATCGAGACCTCTTCCTCATCATCCACTGCAAACAAAATCCCTTTCCCAACTTCCAGGGCGGTCTCCACCAGTGACTGTGCATGCTGAGTTGTAGAGAAATCAGTTTTCTTCAGCAATCCCACTTCAACTTCAACGTCGTGTTCCTTGTAACGATCGAGCTTGAAAGGTTGATCAACCTGATACCATTCTCCATCGGCTCTCAACCGCTGGTATCCATGCTTCAACGCCCACTCCGCGATATCGCTATGGAATCCTTTGCGGTTCCGAATCATGGGAGCCAGAATATTCAGCCTTCCCCGCTTATTCACTTGCGATGTGAGTGATTGAACGATGGCATCCGTCGTTTGCCCTTGGACAGGTAAGTTGCATTCCGGGCAATAAGGAGTCCCCAATCTAGCAAATAGAAGTCTAAGGAATTGATGGATCTCAGTGACGGTGGCTACAGTGCTTTTGCCGCCACCTTGTGAATTGCGTTGCTCGATGCTGACAGTCGGGGGTAGGCCGATGATGCGATCGACATCCGGCCGTGCCATCTGTTCCACAAATTGGCGCGCATAGGCGTTCATCGAATCCAGGAAACGTCGCTGCCCTTCAGAGAACAGGATATCAAATGCCAGAGTGCTTTTACCTGACCCGCTGACACCGGTGACTACAACAAATTGATCTCTTGGAATGTCCAGCGAGACATTTTTCAAATTATGCTCACGTGCGCCGATGATTTCTATCTGATCGGTATGGGTGATCCAAGGTTGAGATTTAGGCATGGGATTTATAGGACACTTTCATATTAATCAAACGGTGGAATCCGCGATTGGAAATGTCTTTCAAATATCCCCAAAAGCAACCCTGAATTGTGATTGTCAACCGTTTCCTACTGTTTCACAAAGGTGACCTAAGGCCAACGAGAAAAACGAATCCACAGGCCTCCTGACTAGGAATAGCGGTATTGCTCCGATCCCGGGCAATTTAAATGACTCGCAGGAGAGCACCTTTTTCAGGGAAAACGAAGGGATTCTCTTTTGATTTTTTGCAATCAAACTCCCGAACCTTACACTTTATCGTAACCATCACCTCCAACGGAAGGTCTTCCAACAAATAGAATGATCACCTATAATAATGCACATTTCAGAGCAGATACCGCATCTTTTCACATACTCTGCTTTGAGGACTTTCGAATCCATCGGCGCTGTCTTCCATTGGTCATTGGATTTATCCTCCTTGCATCTCACTCCTTGATGGCGGACAAGGTTGTGATCAACGAAATCATGTATCGGGCCCCTGATGATTTCAAGCGATTGGAATACGTGGAGCTTTGGAACACCAGTAGCGAGCCAGTCAACATCGGGGGATGGCGCGTGAAGGGTATCGGGCTTGAGATTGACCCCGGATTCGTACTTCGCCCTGACGCATTCTTTGTTGCTGCCAGAGATGCTGATCTTTTCGAACGCATCTACAGGCAGCGACCTGACGGAGTGTTCACCAAATCCTTGAACAATGGAGGCGAACGCCTCTCATTAGTCAATGCACGAGGAGATGTCCTGGAAAGGGTTGAATATGACGACAAGGCTCCATGGCCGCAAAGTGCCGATGGCAAATCGGCCTCGCTGGAAAGAATCTCTCCATCAGCGCCCTCAGTGGATGCGCACAATTGGGCTCCATCCAATCTTACTGCGACCTTCGATCAAACACCTTCCGGCACACCGGGTAAATTGAACTCGGTCTATCAAAAAGAATTGCCTCCAGCCATGAATCAAGTTGGTGAAATACCTCTCATCTCAAAGGCTGGATCCGAGATTGATCTCTCCCTTGAAGTTCAGGGAGAGGTCAGCCTGGCGGAAGTGTGGGTCTCAGTGATCCAGGCAGAGCAGTCTTCACGAAATTTTACCATCGAGATGAAGCGAACCCCGGAGGGCCAATATCACGCAACGATTCCCGGACAAGCAAGCGATAGCATCATGCGGTATCGATACAAGGTCGCTGGAACGAACGGAACCACTGGCTGGCTGCCCCATCCGAATGCATTGCGCCCCACTTTTTCTACCTACATAACCGGGGATCTGCCTGACTCTGAGATAGCGATCATGCATTTCATAAGCGCCACTGATTCCGTTGCTTCAAATTTTGAGGCTTATCGCACCCAAAGCGGGCGTCGATTTGGGCGAAGTAGATTTGGCTTCGGTCCGCCCCCTGATGAATCCGAGGATGAAATCCTGCGGCGAGAGTTGCTGCGCCGCTCAGGCAATGAAGGATTAAAAAATGAATGGGTCCGCCTCGGACTCAACAAGGACCTTAGCGCTCGGCAACTGATTCAAATATCCGATGCTTTTCGAACTGCAAATGGTTTGCTGGATGGCTTGCGTGTTGAAATAACGGAGGCAACAGACCTTTCTTCCTTACAGGAACGATTTGATGCACAGCTACAGCAAATGGTGACAGCCTTGAAGACGGCTTGTCGTGCATATTTCACAGTGGAGCAAATCAACATTTTATCTGACGCTTTACTGAACCAAGGCCTGGAAGAGCGGCGCCGTCGAGGTTTTGATCCCAAGCGGCTCGTGCATGCAATATTCAATATCGAGACGGTCTGGTTTGATCGAGGGGTGCTTCAGGAGATCACAGAAACACAAATGGAGGATCTGCACCAAATTCTTTCCAACGCTTCCGGGCAGCGAGCGCAAATTGCGGACAGGTTGGAGAAACAAGAGGCAGAGCCTGATCTTCCAGCCATTCTGGCTGAAGTCAGGAATGCCAGTATGAGTCTCAATGAAAAGGTAAATGACATTCTGGGCGAAGCGGTTCCTCAAGGACGTCGGGGGCGCGTTGAACGGGAAGGGTCGCGTGGTGGTGGCGAGCGCTTCAGGGGAGGGCGTGGTTTCGGTCGGGGTAATGTATCGATCCCAGTACCCCCACAGGGTCCGTCTGCGCTGGTCTATCGTGCCCCGGGCGCAAAGGAGATTCAGTTCTTCGATCACATTAACATTCTGCCCCGCAAAAGTGGATACAAAGTGCGGCTGAACAAAGATCGTCCACTCAATGGCATGACGACTTTGAATGTGCTCTTTGAGCCAGGCGATGCTTCCACTATCAATGAAATGCTGGCATACCCGGCATACGAACTCTTCGGGAACGCCACCGTCTACTCAGGGGCTGCACGCGTCCTGATGAATGGGAAGGCCGTTGGGTATCACCTTTGGTTTGAACAACCCAATGGTCGTTTCTTCAAGAGGAATGGATTGAATGCCGATGGAAACGTTTACAAGGTTATCTGGCAGCAATCCAATCGTCCAAGTCCTTTCACGCCTGAATCCAAACAGACCGAGCGAGATGACATTGAGGCTCGCTGGGAAAAGGTCACGCATCCGCATGAAGGTTATGACGATCTCGTGAATATGATCGAGTCACTTGAGCAAGCGAAAGGAGATGACGCAGCCATGTGGAAAGCCATTGAAACGCACTTTGATGTGGAACAGGTTATCAATTATTACGCGACCAATCTGTTGCTTTCGCACTGGGATGGTTATTTCAACAATTACTTTCTCCATCATGATACCGATAAGGGCGGAAAATGGAGCATGCTCCCGTGGGATCAGGATTCGACCTGGAGCCTTCGGGGTGGGTCTCCAGATTCGCTCTCAAAAATGCCCCTCAATTATGGTGGTGAAGGAGCTCGCCCTCCCGGTGCGCCCGAAGAAAGTGGAGAGCGTAGTCGGTTTGGTGGTCGGGGTTTTGGGGGCTTTGGTGGATTCGGGAGAGGTTTTGGCTGGTGGCGTGATGGAGATGTGATTTCAAAATCATTGATTGGCAATCCAACTTTCTATGGAAAATACAAGGCACGCGTCAAAAGTTTGCTTGAAAACAAGTTTACG
>JBDQII010000133.1:0-11191 GCA_040264395.1 Verrucomicrobiota bacterium | reverse complement strand
CCGGTCAGAAAATGCTCATTGAATACAAACCATTTGAGCCAGCTTTTTATCATACCGATATAGCTGACTGGGGCATGGCCCTGTGTCTGGCTCAAAAAACTGGACCTCAAGCAAAAGTACTGGTTGATACCGGGCATCACTATGCTTCTCAGAATATTGAACAAATCGTTGCCTGGTTGCTTGATGAGGAGCGTTTGGGTGGTTTCCATTTCAACGACCGCAGGTATGCCGATGACGATCTTACCCTTGGATCCATTGATCCATATCAAGTGTTTCGAATATTCACTGAGATCCTTGCATACCACAGGGAAACAGAGAACAGGCCTGAAATTGCATACATGGTGGATCAATCACACAATCTTAAGCCCAAAATACCAGCCATGATCCAGACCGTCACCTGGGCTCAGGAACTTTACGCCAAGGCTGCACTGGTGCCGTGGAAAGCACTGCGTATAAATCAGGCCAAAGGCGACATCATAAGCGCAGAGCAATGCTTGCAGCGCGCCTTTATGACTGACGTCACAGGCGCATTGGCATCGTGGAGAAAAGAGAAGGGATTATATCCAGATCCGTTGGAAGCTTACTGTGAAAGCGGTTATGAAGCATCCATCACTCAGGACAGAAAACAACGAAGGCAAGATTTGGGATTGAACACCAAAACTTCCTATGCGTGATCCAGACATGCCGTCACTCACCACACAGAACCTCAGCAAATCCTACGGAGGAACGCATGCTCTGAAGAATGTCTCACTGAAAATACACGCAGGTGATATCCATGCACTTTGCGGGGAAAACGGCGCAGGTAAATCCACCTTGATCAAAATCCTGAGCGGCGTTGAAACTCCAGACCAAGGCCTTGTTCAGTGGAATGAAAGCCACTTGTCTCTCGGAAAAGTGCACGAGATGGAATCAAAAGGTATTGTGACTGTCCATCAGGAGCCTGTGGTTTTTCCGGATTTAAATATCGTGGATAATTTATACGCAGGCCGTGAACTATCTTCTGGAATGGGCACTTGGCTGAACACTGCTTCAATGAAGCAGCGGACTAGGGATATCCTCGACTCATTGGGAGAGGATTTGCCATTGAATCAACCCGTGGGAGAAATGGCGCTGGCGCAACGGCAGATGGTGAGCATTGCACGCGCTCTTTTCAATCAATGCCGAATCCTCATCCTCGACGAACCAACTGCTTCGCTAACAACCCGAGAGAGTGACGCACTGTTCAAAACAGTAATATCGCTTAAGAATCAGGGAGTCGGTATTCTTTATGTAAGCCATCGACTGGAAGAGGTTTTTCAATTGGCGGAATGGATCAGCGTGCTGCGCGATGGAATACTCGTTAGCACACAATCCTCAAAAGAATTATCGGAGGACGCATTGATTCAGCAAATGGTCGGAAGAAAGGTTGCTTACCCGAATCGCCAGCGGCGGGTGGATACAGATATCAAAAAGAATAAACCCGTTCTCGAATTAAAGGCTCTTTCACGCACCCCCGCTTACGACAACATCCATTTGAAGATCCATGCAGGAGAAATCCTGGGCATGTCCGGACTCGTGGGTGCCGGCCGCTCGGAAATCGCTCGAGCTATTTTTGGAATCGATGAATTCGATTCTGGAGAGATTCTTTTTAACGGAAAAAAGTTGCAAAGTCACAGCATTCGAAAAGCAATTGATTTGGGCATCGCGATGGTTCCTGAAGACAGGCAGCGTCAAGGACTGGCTCTTCCTCTCTCGGTGGAAACAAATTTATTACTTCCTTCACTCAATGATTTCCAAGGAATGACGGGTTTGGATCGGCCGCTGATGCGGTCCATATCAGCCCAACTGATTTCGAAACTCGGTATCAAAACGGGTTCACCCGACAACCCGGCCACTGCGTTGTCGGGAGGTAATCAACAAAAAATCGTTCTGGGTAAGTGGATACACCAAAACCCGAGCTTATTCATATTGGATGAACCCACTCGTGGAGTCGATGTAGGAGCAAAAAGCGAGGTGCATCGAATGATTATCGAGCTGGCGAAACAAGGCTCTGCAGTGCTTTTAATATCCTCGGAATTACCAGAGATACTATGCTTGTCGGATCGTATCCTGGTGATAGCCAAAGGGCGCGTCAGCGGGGAATTAGCAAGGGAGGAAGCCAATCAGGAGAAGCTTCTCAAGCTCTCACTTCCAGAGGAGGCTAAGCAATCGCCATGAATCAAACGGATGATACCAGAAAAACATCTGGATGGCTTCGCATGATCACCTACCTTCTAAGGCATCGTGCGATCGGTTTATTTTTGTTTATTGGACTGCTGACCACGGTTGTAAGCTTGATCAACCCAGCATTCCTCAGCGCACAAAACCTGCGGGACATTGCAGTGCAAGCGGCTCCGATTTGCATCATCAGTTGTGGAGTCATGCTTGTATTGGTAGCAGGTGAAATCGATATTTCAGTGGGTTCCATGATGGGAGTCCTGGCAGCGAGCATGGGAATCATGGTTTCAGCATCGGGAGCTCAACTTCCGCCTCATGTGGCTATCGCCCTGACCTTGTTGATCGGCATCGGAATGGGGCTTTTCAACGGCTTGCTGGTGGCATACGCGGGTGTTCCCTCCATCATCGTGACATTGGGAATGTTGACGGCGCTCAGGGGCTTGACCGAAATCATCATGAACGGCGCATGGATCACGGACCTTCCCGACGAAATACGTTTTCTGGGAACAGGCACCGTCTTATCCGTACCGCTCAGCTTATGGACGACGGCCTGTGTCCTGGCTGTGACCATTTGGCTCATCCACCGTACTCCCGTGGGTCGACGTATCTATGCGACAGGCAGTAATCCTGAGGCGGCGCAACTTGCGGGACTTTCCATTAATTCCATCAAGCTCTTTGTTTTTGCCTGGACGGGTTTACTCACCGCTGTGGCAACGCTAGTCAGCGTACCTCAGTTGTCCGTAGTGGATTCGGGAATTGGCGTTGGCACTGAATTACTGGTGGTCACTTGCGTCGTTGTGGGAGGTACCTCGGTGAATGGCGGAGTCGGTACTTTGAGTGGTGTTCTGTGCGGTGTCGCGCTGATGACCATGATTTCAACGGTGCTCATTTTTTTAAAACTCGGAGAACACGCCACCTATTGGTCTCGAGCCATCCAAGGTTTGTTTATCCTGGGAGCCATTCTTGCTGACCACTGGATTTCAAATCACAAAAAATGATGAAAGCAATCTTCCTGCGAATCCTAAGCTTGCCTGAGACTTTTCTCAGCTGCCTGATCATCACGCTTTTTGCCCTGATCAGCCAACTTGATCCGTCATTCCTGCAATGGGAGGTTCAACGCAGTCTTTCGAGTCACATATGGGAACTCGCCATCATAGCAATACCCATGACGCTTATTATCCTCACGGCAGGCATCGATCTTTCAGTGGGCTCCATCATGAGCTTGAGTGCCATCACTGCCGGCATGCTGTTTCAGGCGGGTTCATCCATGCCCCTGGCTTGTGGTGCGGCGCTATTGACTGGCACGCTTGGTGGATTTCTGAACGGGTTTTTCATCGCTCGCATGAGAGTCCATCCCCTGATTATAACGCTGGCAACCATGGCTACCTATCGCGGGATCGCAGAAGGCATCAGTCAGGCAAAGCCAGTATCGGGTTTCCCCACGGGCTTCACACGAATTGGCCAGGATGAATGGTTGAACCTACCTTTTGCCGCTTGGGTATTTTTCATCATGTTCGTTTCAGTTTTCTGGGTAATACACAGGCGCGCATTGGGGCTTCATGTTTATGCCATCGGAAACAATGACACCGCTTCACGTTTTTCAGGGATCCATGTCGATCGCATTCTGATTGGCCTTTACACCTTTTCCGGCTTCGCCTCGGCGCTGGCGGCTTTGCTTTTCGTGGCCCGCCGCAATACAGCCAAAGCAGATATCGGAATGGGGATTGAATTGGGAGTCATCACCGCCGTGGTCATTGGAGGTGTGAGTATTTTCGGTGGACGCGGCACGTTGGTGGGCACCTGTCTTGGCCTTCTTCTTATTCACGAGACACGCGAGTTCGTCAGTTGGCATTGGAATCGGGATGAATTCATCCTGATCGTTCTGGGGCTACTCCTGATTGTTTCCGTTGTGTTCCAAAAACTTTTACGTCATAAACAAAACTCATCATGAAAAAGTCAAACCCAAGGAAAATACATCATCCCTTTGTTGTACTCTCGCTTCTTGCAGGAATAAGCTTCATTTTTACCGCATGCAGCCCGGCCCCACCTTCTGATGCATCTTCAACTCAATTAGTTTCGAAAGATAACAATAAAGCGAAAATCACCATTTGCCTGATCCCCAAAAAGAAGGGACTTCCTTACTTCACCTCGTGTGCCAAAGGAGCTGAGGAAGCCGCAATGGAACTTGGTAATGTGGAGTTGATTTACGATGGACCAACCGATGGATCACCCGAAAAACAGGCATCCATGATTGAGCAGTACACTTTGAAAGGTGTGGATGTAATCGCAGTTTCCCCAAATGACCCAAATGTTGTGGCTCCCGCGTTGAGGAAGGCAAGAGCAAGGGGCATCCATGTCCTCTCATGGGATGCAGATGCGATTCAGGATTCCCGCGATTTCTTCGTGAACCAGGCGACTGCTGAAAGCATTGCCCACGGAATGGTCAATACGATGGTCAAAGATCTTGGAGGCCCCGAAACGAGGGCTGATGTCGCTATCGTGACAGCATACTTGACCGCTGCAAATCAGAATGTCTGGATTGAGCACATGAAGACACATATTGACCGGCAGTATCCCAATCTGAATTTGGTAGCCGTCAAACCATCGGACGAAGATCAGAAACTGGCCTTCAAGGTCACACAGGATCTCATGAAAGCATATCCTGATATCAAGGGGTTCTTTGGCATCAGCTCGGTCTCTTTTCCGGGTGCAGCCGAAGCAGTCAAGCAAGCAGGCAAGACAGGTCAGGTCATGGTCACTGGACTTGCCACACCTAACAGCATGAGATCATATGTTGAGGGCGGCACCGTTAAATCGGTTGTTTTATGGAATACCGCTGAACTGGGTTATCTGACAATCAAAGTTGGCGAAGCACTTGCCACCGGAAAATTAAAGCAAGGTGACACCTCCTTCGATGCAGGCAAGCTGGGCAAAAAGAAAATTGCAGGCGACCAGGTGTTGCTTGGAGATATCCTGGTTTTCACCAAGGACAACATCCATCAATACGATTTTTAGTCCATCGCAAAGCCTCCTTACATCCAATAAAAAGACAAAACGATCATGCAGCTGCTACACAGTCTTTTCGGGATGACATGCATCATTGGCCTGGCATGGCTATGCTCGCGCAACCGCAAGGCATTTCCAACACGAATCGTTCTCTGGGGTCTTGGACTCCAACTTCTTATTGGCATACTGATCCTGAAAACATCTTTTGGACTCAAGGCGTTTAATATCGCACAAAAAATGGTGATGAAATTGAACGATGTTTCGCAAGAGGGAGCTGCACTTATATTCGGCCCACTAGCCAATGCATCTCAATTGGAAGCCAGCTTCGGGCAGGGAAACAGTTTCATCTTTGCGGTGTCCATTACTGCTACCATTATTGTTGTCGGCGCTCTGTCCTCCCTTCTTTACCACTGGGGAGTGCTCCAATGGACCGTACGTTGCATGGCCATGATCATGCGAAA
This sequence comes from Verrucomicrobiota bacterium, assembly GCA_040264395.1. Classification (GTDB taxonomy): domain Bacteria; phylum Verrucomicrobiota; class Verrucomicrobiia; order Limisphaerales; family AAA164-E04; genus AAA164-E04. The sequence goes on along the minus strand of JBDQII010000133.1, from coordinate 5,528 downwards.
GTTAATGGGCACATCAGGAAGCGAGACACTGGCGACAGTTGCGAATTGTTTTGTCGGTCACACGGAAGCTCCACTGCTGATCAAACCTTACATCAAGCATATGACGCAGAGCGAGCTCATGGCTCTGATGACCGGAGGAATGGCAACCATCGCAGGGGGCATGTTGGCGGTATATGCGCAATTCGGCCGAGCTGCTGGTTTCCCTGAGCTTGCAGGGCACCTTGTCACTGCCTCACTCATGAGTGCTCCTGCAGCGCTGGTAATTGCAAAAATCATCGTGCCCGAAACAGAAAAGAGCAAGCACTCTGGCGAATCAAATCTGGATTTACAAAAGAGATCCTCCAATAGCATCGATGCCATCTGTCACGGAGCGAAGGATGGAGGCATGCTTGCACTGAATGTGATGGCAATGGTCCTGGCATTCGTCGCCCTGGTAGCACTGCTGAACTTCATCCTTCAATGGCCTCAAATGCGATTGGGAGTCAATCAACCCATTTCTCTTGAAGTAATCTTCGGTTGGATCAACGCTCCTTTTGCATGGCTCATGGGTATTCCCTGGGAACACAGCACGCTGGTTGGCAGCATGCTGGGTGAGCGGATCGTACTAAACGAGTTATTCGGCTACCTGTCCCTGACCGAAAATAAAGATACTCTGGAAGCTCGTAGTTTTCTCATTGCAAGCTACGCACTTTGCGGATTCGCCAATTTTGGAAGTGTCGCAGTTCAAATTGGAGGACTGAGTGCATTGGTCCCCGAACGAAGGAGTGAATTTGCCAAAATGGGGTTATGGTCCATGTTTGCAGGGCTTTTAGCCTGCTACCTCACAGCCACCCTTGTCGGATTACTCATCTGAAGAAAATAATTCCTCACTCATCACAGGACATTCAATCTCGCCTGAAAGGGTCAGACGTAACTATTGATGTAATGCACCAATAGTTACGTCTGACCCTCACGGATCAAATTGGTTTGCAAAAAAGGGCTTGTGTCCCTATCCATATTTAACATGAAACATTGCACCAGACGTGGTTTTTTATCTAAAGGCGTGATGACGGTCGCCGGTGGCGTCATGTCCCAGAGCATCACGCAAGGCGAACCACACTCTCACCTTGCAGGTAAGAGACCGGTGTTTGTGTCCACATGGAATTTTGGGCAAAGCGCTAATGAAGCCTCTTTAAGGAAATTTGAAGCGGGTGGATCGATTCTGGACGCAGTCGAGGAAGGCATTCGATTGACTGAATCAGATCAAAGCAATGCATCAGTCGGGGATGGCGGCAAACCCAACGCAGCCGGGAAGGTACAACTCGACGCCTGCATCATGCATGGACCCGGTGCTAAAGCAGGAAGTGTAGGAGGCATTGAAGACATTGTACATCCCATTTCAGTAGCAAGAGCTGTCATGGAAAAGACTCCACACGTCATGCTTGTGGGTGAAGGCGCAAAAAATTTCGCACTCGAACAGGGATTTACTGCAAAGAACCTTCTTACGAGCAAACAACGCAAGGAATGGCGCAATTGGAGGCGTGAGAAGCGCAAAATGGAGGCGGGCAAGGACAATCATGACACAATCGCCTTGGTTGGACTTGCCAAAGATGGCACGCTTGCTGGAGGATGTTCTACCAGTGGCCTGGCCTACAAGATGCCCGGCCGGGTCGGAGACTCGCCCATATTGGGAAGTGGCCTCTATGTAGACAACGAAATTGGAGCTGCGGGTGCCACCGGTGTGGGTGAGAACATCATGCGCTTTTGCGGTTCGTTCATGGTGGTTGAATACATGCGACAGGGTTTGACGCCTGAGGAGGCTTGTGCAGAAACAATCCGACGCATCGCCAGATTGGATGGAAGACCCATCGAAGACCTGCATATAAATTTTATAGCTCTGGATAAAAAAGGACGTTTTGGAGCCGCCGGTACAGGACAGGGTTTTCCTTATGCTGTTACATATCCGGGGTACAGTAACGTGCTTCAAAGCAAGGCGCTGAGCCGAAAACACGTTGGCAGCGAAGGCGGCAACGCTCCAATAGAAGATCAATTAAAATAAAACAAAGAATGAGTCTTAAGTCTGACAAAAAGAATCGTATGAGATCCAAGCAAATCCTTTTAGTAGACGCCGTATCCTGGACTTCAGATTATCCAGAAGGCCATGCATTGCGCAGTGTACCGAAATGGTTTTCAAACGCACTCAAAGGAGTGGAAGGCGTTGATCTCCACGCCTGTCACATCGAAGATGATCTGGACAAAGCGATCGATCGAGACATACATGGAGTGATTATCTCAGGTTCTCCCAGCAGCGCCATGGGAAACGAGGCTGCCAATCAGAATCTGCTCATTTTTCTGCGCAGTTGCTTGATGCATCGCATCCCTGTGCTTGGTGTATGCTACGGCCATCAAATGATCGCTCGTTTTCTAAGAGGGCAAGTCCAGACGCATCCAGAGGGTCTGCAACTGATAAACACGGAAATAGAACTCACGCCAACTGGACGCGCATGCCTGCTTTTCAAAGGAATGAGGACCAAGTTCAAAGCCATTAGTGGACACGCGGATTATGTGCCGGAACTCCCTCCCAATTGCCATCGAATGGCGGGAAGCGAGCTCACGCAGATTCAGGCTTTCAAATTTCAGAATCTATTGTACGGAGTTCAATTTCATCCGGAATTCACCGAGGAAATCATCAAATACCTATGGACTCCACGCGTTGCACAGTGGAAGGAAAAGGTTTCGTTTGATCTGGCGCATCGCATCGACACCATGAAAGATCCCAGCCCAACGCATACAATCATTCAAAACTTCGTGAAATATCTAGCCATATAAATCATTCAATATGCGCACAGAAGCCGCTTTTTCCTTTCCTACCCCGGTTCGATTCGGATCAGATGTTTTAAACGAAATCGAAAGCGATCTCAGGCGTTTTCAAATCAAGCGCCCTCTAGTGGTATGTGATAAATTTCTGCCAGAAACCGATGCTTTTGGTTTGCTTGAAGATGCGCTGAAAAACACCCCGACCACTATATTCCGAGATGTGCATCCCAACCCGCTGGAGGCAGACGTCAGCGGTGCGGCTCAGGCATATCAAGCAGCCGACTGCGATGGCATTATTGGCTTGGGTGGAGGGAGCGCTTTGGATGTTGCCAAAGTCTGCCGCTTAAAAATTCAATGTTCAGATTTTCAACTGCAGGATCAGGTAACGCTGGAGCGCGGGCAGTGGGATCAGTTACCACCGTTCATAGCCATACCAACGACTGCCGGAACCGGGAGTGAAGTTGGACGCAGCAGTGTCATCACATTGGAATCAACACACGCAAAAGCCGTCATTTTCCATGCCAAGCTGCTGGCAGACTTGGTCATACTTGATCCGAGGATCACGGTTTCACTCCCGGCCAAATTGACTGCGGCAACAGGGCTGGACGCATTAACTCATTGCATCGAATCGTTCACCTCACCTGTCACACAGCCGCTCTGCGATGGGATCGCGCTGGAAGGAATCCACCTGATTGCAAAGCATCTGATTCAATCCGTGAGAAACGGATCCGACCTCGAAGCAAGAGGAGGCATGCAGCTCGCTGCCTTGATGGGTGGCATTGCATTCCAGAAGGATCTCGGCGCCACTCATTCGATGGCTCATCCCCTTTCAAGCCTGTGCGGATTGCACCATGGATTGGCCAATGCATTGTGCCTTACGGAAGTCATGAAATGGAATAGCAGCAAGCAACCGGGACTCTATCGCAGGATCGGTTTATCAGCCGGATTGAACGTCATTGATTTGAATGCCCCATCAGCAGACGATGTAACGATCAGTTGGGTAAATCAATTGATTACGGAATCAGGAATTCAACGGGGATTGTCTCATCATGGAGTAGGACAAGAGCATATTGCACCGCTTGCACAGCTTGCCATGAAAGACAGCTGCCACCAGACAAATCCGATAAGTATGGAAGAGGAAGACTTTCGGGGACTCTACCAAACGCTATTATGAAGTCATTAATCACAAGCCCATTCATCAATGGTCATTCCATTGAGTCAAAGGGCAATGAATTGATTCCTCAAACGAACCCGACCACGGAAGAAGTTTTCGCGGAAGTGCACGCAGCTGGTCTGGAAGAATTGGAAGTGGCTGTTCAGGGGGCAAAATCTGCATTCAACGACTGGAGGCAACGCAGCCCCAATGAGAGGGCGGACATGCTGTACGCCATTGCACATGCCATCCGCCAACACAAAGATACTCTTGCCCGTTGGGAGACACAAAATATCGGAAAGCCCGTTCAAGACGCAAAAGACGAAATTGAATTAGGAGCTCGTATTTTTGAATATTATGCAGGTGCAGTAGGCAAGTACTTTGGACACACGATCCCTGTCTCAAAAAAAGGCCTCAACATGACGCTGCGAGAACCTATGGGTGTAGTAGCAGCAATTGTGCCTTGGAACTTCCCCTTCCCCATTGCCTGCTGGAAGGTGGCGCCTGCATTAGCCGCGGGCAATACGGTAATACTCAAGCCCTCCTCTCTTTCTCCCCTTACCGCACTCGGCCTGGGGAAACTGGCCATTGAAGCAGGGCTTCCAGCGGGTGTTCTCCAGGTAGTGCCGGGAAGAGGTCGATTGATTGGAGAAGCCCTCTCCCTACATCCTGATGTCAGAAAAATTTCTTTTACAGGTTCGACTCAAAGTGGAGCTCGAATCATGGAATTGGCAGCCAAAGGCATCAAAAGAGTTTCATTGGAATTAGGAGGAAAATCTCCAAATATTATTTTTGCCGATGCCGATCTCGACAGAGCGACCTCGGATTCGCCCATGAGCGTTTTCGCCAATGCCGGACAAGATTGTTGCGCTCGAAGCAGGGTATTTGTCGAAGAGGCCATTTTTGATGAGTTCGTGGATCGCTTTATCGCTGCCACCAGAGAATTGAAAGTCGATGATCCGGAACTTGCAACCACACAAATTGGCCCCATGGTATCCAAATCTCAGCGCGAGAACGCCGAAGCATTTATCGAAAAGGCACGCTCCTCCGGCCGTCAGATAGCAAGTGGTGGTCATCGTCCCTTTGAAAGAGGCTATTTTCTCTCTCCCACTGTCGTGCTGGAGCCAGAGGTGGGAGATTCTTGCTGGAGAGATGAAATATTCGGCCCCGTTGTATGCATCAGGCGTTTCAAAGAGGAAGCAACCATGCTGCAGGAAGTCAACGACACTCCCTACGGACTGAGTGGATCAATTTGGACAAACCAGCTTTCACGCGCTCTGAGAGTGGCGCGGGCAGTTGAAGGTGGCGTGCTCAGCATCAACACGCATTCCAGTGTTCACGTCGAAGCTCCATTTGGAGGCTACAAGCAAAGCCGGATTGGACGGGATCTTGGAATGCAAGCACATGCAGGATAATCAGAAATCAAAAATATATTTAGCGCCGAATAAAAAACATCATGGATACAAAAACGCTGAAAGCAAAAATACGCAAAAGGGAGATAGATACCGTGATTGTGGCTTTCCCCGATGCCATTGGGCGATTGGTTGGGAAACGTTTTACTGGCGCCTTTTATTTGGAT
>JBDQII010000132.1:0-11224 GCA_040264395.1 Verrucomicrobiota bacterium | reverse complement strand
TTGGAACAATCGATCGCCACAGCGACAGATGAAACCCTCGAAAACATGGATACACTATCGGAGGAAGATCTGGCAGCGCGCCTCCAGGATCAGGCAACCGATCAAAAGCTCAATGCTTCTCAACTTTCTGAAATGGCTCGCAAGGGCATGGAAACCCTCAAGGAAGCCATGCGCAATCCCACATTCACCGATGAGGTCATGTCTGAATGGTCAAAAACCTTGAGTGAAATGCAACAGCTCGCCGATCAAAAAATGCAGGACGCTGCCAAAGCATTGAGCAAAGCATCGCAAAGTTCACCATCGCAAAGTCCACCATCGCAGAGTCCACCATCGCAGAGTCCTCCATCGCAGGGTTCACCTTCCAAAAGCACACAGAAACAGGCCATGCAGGAAGCTCAGGAAACCGAACAGGAAATCCTGGAAAGCCTTGAAGATCTGCAAGCTATGGTGAATGAAGACCTTGACCAGCTGCAAGCTCTTACCCTGGCTCAGAGGCTTAGAGGTTTAGGGAGAACTGAAATGGACCTTGAAACGACTTTAATGGAAGGCGCAGAAGATACCATTGGCCTTTTCCCTGATGAATTGGCTCCTCGATGGCGCGCTCTGCATGGCAAATTAGGAGATACTCAAAAAGAAACCGCTGAACAATCGCAGGAACTCCAAGACGAGATCGGCCGCTTCTTCGAACGCACACAAAAAGAGGCCTATGGTGAAGTCAGCGAAGACATGAAAGCCCGACAGACCGTGGAAGGTATCCTTACCACTCAGGAGCTTATCCTGAAAAATATTACCATGGAGGCCGCCGACCAGGTAGCCATCTGGTCGGCACAATTTGAAGATTGGGCAGGCCAGCTTGAACCTCAGGATGATTCTGAGGGGAGCGGCGGAGGTGAAGGCGGGGGCGAAAGCAATCAGCAGGACCTGACCAAACAGTTGATGGCTTTGCTTCGTATGCGAGAAAGCGAACTCAACCTGCGCATGCAGACTCGTCTTCTGGAAAGACAGGATACAGGACCTGAAACCCGTATTGAAAAAGGTCGCGAACTCTCAAGCAACCAGTCAAAACTGCAGGAAAACCTATTGGAGGTTCGAGAGGAGATTCCCATCCCCTTCCTTGATCCCATCTTCGAGGAAATTCATGGACACATGGGTAATGCCGCCGATGCATTGGCTCGAGGACAAACGGATGATCGAGCAGTAGGACCTGAAACCAAATCAATTACTACCCTGACCGATGCCATCAACATTCTCAACGAACAAGCGCAGCAAAACAGCAGCAGTTCCTCCAGTTCAAGTCAGGCGATGTCATTCATGATGCAGATGATGATGGCCAAACAAGGCATGGGCAAGGAGGGTAAAGGAAATACAGGGGGGGGTAGTATGGCCGGCGGTGATACTGCGAGAGATTCGTTGAACCAAGGCGGCGAGGATGATGGAGATGCAGGGGAATCCAGAACTGTCTCGCGGGGCGGCGGCCAATCATCGGATCTACCGACAGAGTTCAGAAAATCCTTTGAAGCCTATTACAAGAAGCTGGAACAACTGGAGCAACCCACCCAGAGGAATATACCATGATTGTTTTAAGATCATTTGCCATCCCAATATGCCTGATTGCCTTCATGCTCTTCAAGGAGGGCACTTCGAGAGTGTTTTCCCAGCAATTATTTACAGATCAGATTGATCTGGCAGCCACGGAAGTCGACCGCATTTACGTAAAAGGTCTCCAGTATCTGACTGCGTCCCAGACGGAACGTGGGAATTGGGGTGATCGCCCCTATGGGATGGAACCAGGAGTCGTTGGCTTGACATTGGTCAGCATTTTGGCCCATGGAGATGACCCGAACCACGGACCTTATGCTCTGACAATAGAAAGAGGCATTGATTTTATCCTCGGAGAACAAAATTCGGAAACGGGTTATATTGGACGTACCATGTATAATCATGGATTTGCGACATTGGCACTGGGAGAAGCTTATGGCGCTGTGACTGATGATCGAATCGGTCCAGCTCTGGAGTCGGCGATCGAACTCATACTTACTTCCCAAGCGAACAATCCAAACAATGCCTGGCGCTATTCTCCCGAAAGCACGGATGCGGACACCACTGTCAGCGGAGCCCAGATGGTGGCCTTGTTTGCGGCGCGAAACGCGGGGTTATCCGTCCCTCAGGAGGCCATAGAAAAAGGCGTTGCCTATTTTCAGTCATGCCAATCAACAGATGGAGGATTTGGATACACTTCCTCCTCAGGGCCCAATGGCCCGCGCACTGCCATCGGCTGTCTGGTGCTGGCTCTTGCGAAGAAAAAGGAAACGGCGCAATTTCAATCCGCATTCAACTTCCTTAAAAAAGCTTCAAAATCGAGTAGTTACTACCATTACTTTCTTTATTACGGCTCTCAGGCATTCTTCCACGCTTCTCCGGAGGATTGGAATGCCTGGAACCGCGAGAACATTCAAGAGTTGAAACAATCTCAGAACCCGGATGGTAGTTGGGATGGTCAATTTGGAAGCACTTTCAGCACAGCTACCTCACTTCTGTCTCTAGCATTGAACTATCGTTTCCTCCCCATCTATGAACGCTGAGGTTTGCCCATCACAAAAAACAATCCTGCGCTGCGGCAGGTCCAGCAGAGGTTTGCCAAAAGGGCCGATAATCTGGCTCACTGTGGTATTGCTGTGCTGCATCCCTCTCAGGGGGCAAAACAATCAGGACACTGTCACAGGCAATGAATCACCCAAGCATATCATGGAATTTTTGGACGGTTCTTATTTGCATGGTGATATACAGCACCTTTCAGCAGAGAATGGATTGGATTGGCAGCATCCACTGGCGGCAAACCCAATGCGCTTCAATCTGGACAATCTATCCCGGCTTCGTCTGAATGCCAGCAACAGCATAGCAAGCGAGGTCCAGCCCGAGTGTCGGTTTGAGTTCGTCAATGGTGACCTGATCTACGGGAATTTACAACGTCTCGGCCGCGAGGAGGTATCATTGAAAACATGGTTCGGAGGGGAAATGAAAACCAGCAGGACAGCTCTCAGGCGAATTGCTTTCTTGAAAAGTGGATACAAAGTCATTTATGAGGGCCCGAATGGGATTGACGATTGGATGTTGGGACAGGGCCAAAACGGTTGGACTTATGCCGATGGAAAATTGCGTATCAAAAACCGAGGAGTCCTCGGACGGAATTTCCAACTTAAAGATTCATGCAATCTTTCCTTTGATCTCGAATGGGATCAACCGTTCCAACTAAGCATCACGATGTTCACAGACACCCTTAATAGATTTGATTACCGTCAGGGATCTTACATCTTCTTTTTGAGCCCACAGTTTGTTTCCTTTCAACGTGTTCAACCAGGAACTGGCGTCCTGACACTGGGGCAGGTCCGCATGGACCAATTGAGCAACCTTTCCAAAGCAAGGTTCAGCATTCGAGCGCATCGGGAAACATCTAAATTCGCTGTCTATATCAACGATCAGTTGGTATCCACCTTTCGTGATAATCGTGGATTTGTAGCAGAGGGCAAAGGTATCTCACTTGCTTCACAGCTGAGTGCATCCTCTTTTGCTGTCAGCGACATGCTCGTCACGGAGTGGGATGGCACTGATGAATCCGACTTGAGTTTTGAAGCCACCGAGAGTTCTGATGTATTGCACCTGATCAATCAGGACAAGCCCAAGGGAGATGTAGTGCAGATCCTCGATCAGAAAATCCATTTTAAACTTCGAAAGGAACGTGACATCCGAATCCCACTTGAACGCATCAGGCAGATACACTTTACAGCTGAAGATCAACAAGAACCGCTTTCAGAGAAGTCTACCGACCGTATCCGCGCACATTTCGCTGGGGGAGGAAGCTTGTCGTTTGACCTTGTTTCACTGAATGGAAAGAACCTTCAAGGCAACAGTAAGCATTTCGGTGAGTTATCTTTCACTAGTTCCGCCATTCGACAAATTGAATTCAACCTCAACCATCAATCACGCAAGCATGATCAGGCAGCAGACACCTACTGGAACATGGAAAACCAGCCTTAGTTGCCTCGGCCTCCTCTGGGTAATTTTCATGCCCAATGCGCAGGAGTCAGCAACAAAGCCCCCAGCAAGGCCACCAAACAAACAGGTGGCCAAAGATATGTTACTGCTGAAAAACAGTGATCAGATTTCTGGTACACTCCAATCGTTTCAGTATCCGGGTGTCACCGTCTGGCAACGATCAGATATCGACCAACCCATTGAATTCAAATCAGAAGCTGTCGATGAAATCCTGCTGGGAGATCGCCCCAGGCGATTGAACACACAGCCCGAGCGCGTGACGATCAGGCTCAATAATGGCGATACCATCACAGGCAACTGGAAATCTCTGGGACCTGAACACTTGACATTGAACACAACTTTCGCAGGTGAGCTACAGATTCCCAGAAACCGATGGCAATGGGCATCATTCCGTCATTCCGATGCCAGTTACCTGTTCGAGGGACCGACTGGTGAAGAGGGTTGGACCGTGGGTGAAGTCAATATCGGAAAGCTTGATGGCGGACAGTGGGCTTACCGCAATGGAGCATTCTATGCATTGAAGGCAGCCTCCATAGCAAGGCTCATAGGCATGCCTGACCGCATGCGCATGGAATTTGACATTGAATGGAAAGGATCGCTGAATCTTGCAGTCGCGTTATATACCGATTATCTGCAGCCCGTCAGCCTGGCAGACAAGGACTCTGAACCTGACTTCGGGGGCTTCTACAGTCTGCAGTTGACCAGTTACGCCGTTAACGTGCTGATGGTAAAGAAAAAGGAACCCCTCCAATACCTTGGAATGACTCAGACACCCGTATTCCGACAGGCAACCAAGGCACACATTGATGTGCGCACGAACAAGGCAAACAACAGCATCAGTTTACTCGTCAACGGCAAGCTCGTTAAAAGGTGGATCGACCAGGGAGGGTTCGCAGGTGAAGGTTCGGGTATTCGATTGGTTCATCAAGGTCAGGGAGCATTGAGGTTCAGTAACCTTAAAATGCGAGAGTGGGACGGACGCTTCGAATCACCTCCAACCAATCGCCCCCAGGCGACATTGGACCTCTTGACGCAAAGAAACGGAGACAAGCTTGTTGGTTCGGTGGTCGGTTCCATGGAAGACCGAATCCAATTCAAGATAGGTGAAACCGTCACTGAAATTTCTTTCGACCAGATTGAGAAAATAGAAATAGGCGGTTTACCCACTGCAAACCGCCCGGTCTTTGATGGTGAAGTGGACGCAACGCTGGTCGGAGGTGGCAATCTCAGGTTCAGAGTCAATACCATTGATGGAAACCAGATAAAAGCCTCCAGCGAAATCTACGGACCCGTCAACATGCAACTCCCCATGTTTGAACGACTTGATTTCCAACGTGTCGCACCAGCTGAAACCCCTTAAACCTCAAACAACATTTTGCTCGCAGGTATGAGCTTCGAATCAAATCTCAACAGTATTCAGGAAAACATAAAAGCCGCATGTGATCGCGCTGGACGCGCCCCATCGGAAGTCAAACTCCTTGCCGTCAGCAAAGGACACAGCATCGAAAGCATACGTGAGGCTGAGGAGTACGGGGTCCATCATTTTGGGGAAAACAAAATCCAGGAATCCAAACTCAAGATCTCACAAGGTCCACGCTCGGCTGAATGGCATTTCATAGGACACCTGCAAACCAACAAAAGTCGTGATGCGGTAAGATTGTTTCACATGATTCACAGCATGGACAGCATGCGGCTGGCAGAAGCAATCCAGGAACACTGCGAAAAACAGGCTCGCACCGCTCGAATTTTGCTGGAAGTCAATGTCTCAGGGGAAGCTTCAAAGCATGGCTTCCGGCCGGATGAAGTTCTGGATCAACTCGAGGACCTCAATGCATTGGATCGGTTAGAAATTCATGGCTTCATGACGATGGCCCCATGGACGCCGGAGCCAGAGAAAACTCGCCCGACATTTCAGGGACTGAACGAACTGAGGCTTCGGTGTGAAGACGCCATGGGAGTTCCCTTTCCTGTAATGAGTATGGGCATGAGTAATGATTACGAAATTGCCATCGAAGAGGGGGCAACCATCGTTAGAATCGGAACTTTGTTATTCGGTAAACGAAGCTACAAAAACAAGCAGAGCAAAACACCTTAAAAACAAACTCTTTACCCGACACTCTGCCTCCTTCTGAATGGATTCAGCGCCCGGCTTCTTGGGAGAACTACTTGAGAATCACGTCTTCGCTGAAAGTCGCATGCCTGATAGTAGTGCGTTCGTCTGAGGTAAAAAGCACATGGATCAAACCGTCAGGAGTCTGCAGTGCAGTCGGGTATGCAAAAGACCCTTCGCCTGACATCAAATCGCGTTTGTAAGGAAAGCTCATACCACCATCCGTTGAAATTGCACAAGTCAGCGGACTTCGATCATCCATACTGTTATTGTAGACAAACAGCAGATGACCATTCGCCAAACGAATCAATTCTACCGCCGCATTCGGATTTGGGAATGTTGTTTCAACACCTTGAGTCCAGGATTTGCCACCATCGTAGGAATCGGAGCGCACCACATAGCCATCATCTCCCGGCTCATAATCGCCGCCACGCCGCGAGAAAGCCATGAGATGTTGATCCTCAATCAAAACGGCGGCGGCTTGTAGATTACCCATCCGGGAATAAACTTTGTTGGAGCTCGTCCATTTTTTCTTGGCAGGGTCGAACAAGAGGAACAAAGAAGACGTGTCCACACCTGTTTTTTCCGTGTCAGCGCCGGTCTCATGATAAATGGGTAATAGATAATTACCATTCCCAACCACGATAGGTCGACTGCGGACCATTGTTCCCTCCTCCATGGAGACAACAAAGGCATCAGACCAGCTTTTGCAACGATCATCGGAAATCTTGGCCATGATTCTGGATGTAGACCAGGTATCTCCAAAACGAACGACGAAGAAAAGCCATACACGGCCATCCGGAGCCTGCCACAAAACAGGATTCCCCATTGACTGAAACGGATTCTGAGCAATCGCTACCGGAGCTGACCAGGAGTCAGAGCCTTTCACTTTACGCGAACCAAAAACAGCGGTGTCCCATGCGTACTCTCCCTTACCGCCATAATAAACGAGAAAGAAATCTCCGTTATCAAGATACTCAAAGGAGGAAGGATGCTTGTATTGCCCCGTATCTGTTTCCGGACCGAAGACCTTTTCAACACGAATTGACTGGGCATTCAGAAGACTAAAAATCATGCAGGAAAAGAGTGAGACCGCAAAAATTTTCCATGGGTATTGGATTGCAAATTTAGAATTTATTTTCATTTTTCCTTAACGATTATTGATTCGCCATTACTTGGAAGATATGTCCAGTGGCAACCTTTTGTTCCATTGAGTCATCATCCTCAGCCACTCGTCCTTCTGAGCAGGCATCAGTTCAATCAAGTATTCCGAAAATGCCTTTGCCTGCTCCCAATTACGAGTGCGTTCCAGCATTTCCATCACCTTGATTCCTGCTTTGCGCACCCAAAAAGCATCTGGGTTTTCTCCCTTTTTCAAATTCTTCAGGTAAACAATACTGAGGAAATGCTGCAGCGCCTGCTCGTTGAGTTGTTTCTGCTGGTCTTCAGCATCCACCTCGGCCATCCGCTCTTTCACTTGGCCGAGAGAGTATTCCAGCTGACTGCGCATGGAGATACTTACATTTTCGAACCCAAGGGCAAAACCGTAATCCTGAATTGCCTCCTGATATTCCTCTCCAAGGTAGTATTTCAAGTCACCAGATCTTCCCCATGCGGTAGCCTCCCATCGATTGGGCCGGTGCACTGCATAAACCGCAATGTATGCATTCGTGGCCGCCGCTGCCCGCTCTGTCTGCTCCTGACTTCCGACTTCAGATTCACGGGTATGCGCAAAATGCGCATCTCCCAAGCTGAGGAAGACTTCCCCACCAAAGTCTCTGTCTATCTCTTCCCCGGCTTTAACTTTATCCGTTAAACGGTCACTCAAGGGTGTTAACAGCTCAATCACTCTGGTGAAGTCCCGAAGGCGAAACTGGCATTTCCCCATCATTAAAATAGATTGTTCTTTTTGTTCTTCTGTGGATTGTTCGAATTCAGTAGCAATTTTACCATAGGCTGCCTCAGCTTCACGGAACAAACCCCGATTGAAGTAATAATCCGCGATCCAGTTCTGAGCAAGCGGCACAAACGCATGCTGTTCATGAGCCCTTACAAATTGCTGAAACAAGGCGAGAGCCCTTTCAGTGTGATCAAGTCGATCATGCACCCACGCGAGGGCATATTCTGCACGTGCGCGGTCAGGGCTGTCTTTGTATTTTTCCAGCCATTGTTCATAGGAGGTCAATGCGGAAGCCCAGGCACCTTCCCGTTCGTAAGTGTGCGCCAATGCGAGGTCCACTTCTGCTCTTAACGTGAATTCACCAAACTGTTCGATCATTTGTAAAAACCTGTCGCGGGCCTCGGAAATTTGCTCAAGATGGATCAAACGTTGCCCAAGCAACAAACGACTGCGCCGAGAGAGGGGGCCATTGGGATAAGAACGTATGATCCGCTGAGCAGCCCATTCCGCATCCTCCAATCGTTCTGCATCAATGGCGGCACGCAACATCTGGTAGAGCGCCTGTTCAAATAATTGCACGCGAACAGCGTCATAGTGCTGGTATTCGGTGAGCAATGTTTTGTAAAGCGTGAGCGCAGAATCAGCTTGTCCTAATTTGAGTTGAACGTCTGCTTGTTTGAAAAGACACTCGGCATGTTCCATTGATTTCTCAAGCCCAACCGCAGCTTGTGCAAAGGCATCCAGACTCAATGGATATTCTCCAAGCTCCCAAAGGCACCATCCCAGAGCGTAATAACCTCGACTGCGGTAGGTAGAAACAGGATAATCTACCAAAAGCGTATCGATATGCTTTCTCGCAACCATGAGTAAATCCCCGGGACTGAGCGACAGGCTCAATTCAGGCTCAGGTGATTTGACCGGCTGGTAATATTGCTTGAGGTGAAGTTCTGCCAAGGTTAGCAAAACGATATCCAAAGAAGCATCAGAAGATGATTGATTGAGCATTCCAGACAATAACTCCAGAACGGTTGCGTTTTCTTCATTCAGAAAATTCAATTCTATGATTTTCAAGCGAGCTTCTCTCCTGCGTGATTCAGGAATACTGGGGGCAAGGTTGTCCTGATAGGTTTCAAGAGCGGCTTCAAGTTGGCCATTCGATTTGAGAACATCTCCCTTCAGGGCTACTGATTCCGCAATCCAATCAACTGATTCAATACTCCTGGCCCATGCGAGCAGGCGCGAGGCACTTTGTCGTGCTTCGACAAGATCACCTTCTTTCAGCAGCAGTTGTGTCAGAAGAAACTCACGTCGCCAGACGAGTTCATCACTGAGTGACCAGTCCGGCACACTGTCCAGGATGGCTTTGGTGCGATCGAATTGTCCTGTCTTCAACCAGGTTTCAGCTAGCAGTAACTGCCCTTTCAGACGCAGAGACGTCGCCCGAGGATCACCTGTCGTCTCTGTTTTCAGCACGGCTTGCGTGTATGGGGCATTTTCATCAGTCAACAACTCGGCCACTCGCTCATATTGCTGAAGGTAAAAACGGCTCCACGCCTCACCAAAGGCATGATCAAGCCTATGTTTGGACTGCGGGTAGTCACGCAGCAATTGGGAAAAGGATGCAGCCGCCTTGCCGTAGTCCGATTCAGAAACCGCATGCTCTCCGCGCGCCCAGATCGCATATTCGGAGACGTTTTGGTGCAATTCATGCTCGGGGAAAAACTCAAGCCACTCATCGAAAATTTCCCTTGCTTGATGAAAAAAGTCTCCTTCAAACATACGCACGCCCGCCTGAAATGTGGAGTAAGGGTCTGGCACATTCCCGGCATTAACCACAGAAGCTGCCTGATCGGGCGTGGAAGGCTGAGCGACACCAACCGGACACAGCCCAACAGTGGCGTAAACCCAAACAGGCATGAGCCACCATGAGTGCCGGAATGCAAGCGATCCCCGTAGTTTCCAAAGCAAATTCATTATCCAAATTGATTAATTGAGTGCATAACACAAAGACTCAAGACACACAATCTTGAGATGGTTAAATTCCCACGAG
The DNA here is from genome assembly GCA_040264395.1 of Verrucomicrobiota bacterium. Lineage (GTDB taxonomy): Bacteria > Verrucomicrobiota > Verrucomicrobiia > Limisphaerales > AAA164-E04 > AAA164-E04. Next base: position 1,111 of record JBDQII010000132.1, on the reverse strand, counting down.
GAGTGTCCCCGTATATTCCTGCTACTTACTGCTCATGTCTTCATCCAATGGCAATCGCATAAGGTACCAGGTGACCCCTACCCCCACAGACAAAAGAATCAGGTGCAGCCAGGATCGGTCTCTTACAAACCAGGCGGAAATTAAAAGCGTGCCCCATAATATCGCGAGTGTCTTGTTACGAGCTTTTCTGGGAATGCCATGACCTGATTGATAGCGCCGAATGATTTCCCCAAACCATGGATGTTCCATCAACCACCGGTAAAAGCGTTCTGATCCACGACCGTAGCAGGCCGCCGCCAGCAGTAAGAAAGGTGTCGTTGGCAACAGGGGAAGAAAAAGCCCAAGGAAGGCAAGAACTACAAAAAGAGAACCTAATCCGTTATAAATGTATCGCATGCTTTTGCTTCTATTTTTGTTGCGGCTCCTCTAGATTGCAGACTCGCTATGAATCTCCATGTAACGGAATGTGTACACCAGGCGTTGGATGGCCTGGATATAGAATTACCCTCCTGGGGCTTTGCCGATACTGGTACTCGCTTTGGCAAATTTCACCAGGACGCGGCCGCCATCGATATTTACGACAAAATCAAAGATGCTGCAACCGTTCACCGCCTCACGAAGGCCTGTTCATCGATGGCCGTGCATGTTTTATGGGATTTTTCAGATGAAAACTTGCCGGCCAGAGTTGTCGAAAGCGCCTCGCGTGAAGGAATCAGGATTGGCAGTATCAATCCCAACCTATTTCAGGATCAGGAATTCAAACTCGGTTCCTTTGGGAATCCCTCGCCGGATATCAGAAAAAAAGCAGTGGATCACTGTTTGAGAAGCATCCACATTGCTGCCGAATGCAACAGCGACAACATCACCTTCTGGTTTGCAGATGGCACCAATTATCCGGGGCAGGACAGTATTCGATCAAGGAAACAATTGTTTGAGTCAAATCTTGCTAAATGCCACCAATCTCTTTCCCCCGGTCAGAAAATGCTCATTGAATACAAACCATTTGAGCCAGCTTTTTATCATACCGATATAGCTGACTGGGGCATGGCCCTGTGTCTGGCTCAAAAAACTGGACCTCAAGCAAAAGTACTGGTTGATACCGGGCATCACT
>JBDQII010000131.1:0-11268 GCA_040264395.1 Verrucomicrobiota bacterium | reverse complement strand
GAGGCACTCGATATGTTCAGGTCATGCACGCAGGCTGGGATCAGCATAACAGTATCACAACTGAACTTTACACTCAGTGCAAAGATACCGATCAGCCCAGCGCAGGTTTGATCATGGACCTCAAACAACGAGGATTATTGGATGACACGCTTGTGGTATGGGGGGGAGAATTTGGTAGAACCCCTTTCATTCAAGGGGATATCAATAACCGACCACGATGGGGGCGAGATCATCATCCATATGCATTTACGGTTTGGTTGGCTGGGGGAGGCATCAAACCCGGTGTTTCTTATGGGGCATCCGATGAGTTGGCCATGAATGCAGTCGAAAAACCGGTTCATGTCCATGATTTGCAAGCCACTCTCTTGCATCAATTGGGCATCGATCACGAGCAGTTGACTTACAGGTTTCAAGGCAGGTATTATCGTCTGACGGATGTTCATGGAAACATCGTTCGTGATATTTTAGCATGATTCATCTATACTGACTAATGCCCCTTGTAGCATGAGCAATAGCGGGACAGCTTTGGATGGTATTATGTAGAATCAGTGCAGCACGTTTCAAATTACCTGAGGAAAAACTACTTCTCTCAATATCCAGCTGGCCAATTCAAGTGGTATTGCGCTTGGTAGATCTCTTCAGCTGCACCGTTCGCCGTGATTTCTTTTTCTTTGTACGATAACTGACTTTGGTGGGAGTCGTTGAACTTGTCGCAGGAACTTCCATCCCCACACTTCGCTTCAATTCTCTTACTTGATCCCGCAATAGAGCCGCTTTTTCGAACTCAAGATTGACGGAGGCTTCTTGCATTTCAACTTCCAGTTCATTGATAGTTTCAGTCACATCTAGGTTTTCGGCCGTTTCGTTAAGAATTTGATTAGCCTCTTTCTTGCCTTGCATGCGGTAGACCAGTCCGTCTTCCACTGCACGGCTGACACTGCGCGGAGTGATACCGTGTTTCTTGTTGTGTTCACATTGTTTCTCCCGGCGATATTGCGATATGGCAAGGAATGCCTTGATACTGCGAGTCATGACATCGGCATAAAGATAAACTTTGCCATTGAGATGCCGAGCCGCGCGACCAGCCGTCTGCACAAGACTTGTGGTTGAGCGCAAGTAGCCTTCTTTATCCGCATCAAGAATTGCGACCATGGAAACCTCAGGTAAATCGAGCCCTTCCCTCAACAAGTTAATCCCAACTAATACATCAAAATCTCCCTGTCGCAATCCCCTCAAGATCTCTACACGCTCAATCGCATCTATCTCACTGTGAAGATAACGCACCTCAATACCAATTTCACTGAGGTAATCCGTCAATTCCTCAGCAGTTCTTTTGGTAAGTGTGGTTACCAGAACACGTTCTTTAAGTTCAACTCGCTTGCGTGCTTCTTCAATCAAATCGTCGATCTGCCCCTTGAGCGGACGCACGATGATTTCCGGATCGATCAGACCTGTTGGCCGAACAATCTGCTCAACCACTTGATTCTTTGCCCATTCAAGTTCGCGATGAGCTGGCGTGGCGCTTACATAGATGGTCTGCGCTTGATGTGACTGAAACTCATCGAATCCAAGTGGCCTGTTATCCAAAGCACTTGGCAATCTGAAACCATGCTCCACGAGCACTGTTTTTCTTGAACGATCGCCAGCATACATGCCTCCCACCTGCGGAACAGTAGCGTGGGATTCATCGATAACCAAAAGGTAATCATCTGGAAAAAAGTCCAAAAGTGTATAAGGTTTTGACCCAGGAGGTCTCCCTGAAATATGGCGAGAATAATTTTCAATTCCTGAGCAGAACCCCATCTCCTCCATCATCTCCAAATCATATTCCGTTCGCATTTTAATGCGTTGAGCTTCCAGAAGCTTACCTTCCTTTTCAAATTCAGCAATTCGATCGGATAACTCTTCCCGAATTGAAAGGATGGCTTTTTTCATTTTCGCTCGAGGAGTCACGAATTGTTTACTCGGGTAAAAAGTCACGTATTCAAGAGATTCGATGCGATTACCCGTCAAAGGGTCGAATCGACTAATCTGATCTACCTCATCTCCAAAAAATTCCAGCCTAATCCCTTCTTCAATATAAGCAGGTGTGATTTCAACCGTGTCACCCCTTACTCTGAATTTACCGGGAATAAGTGCGACATCATTACGTTCATATTGAAGATCAACCAGACGATGAAGAAACTGATCCCGCGAGATCGATTCGCCAACCTTTAAAGGAATCATCATCGCTTCGTAGTCTTCCTTGCTGCCCAATCCGTAAATACAAGAAACACTTGCTATCACAATGACATCACGCCGGGATACCAAGGAACTGGTGGTTGATAGCCTAAGCCGTTCAATTTCGTCGTTGATACTTGAATCCTTCTCTATGAACGTATCGGTCTGAGGTAAATAGGCTTCCGGTTGGTAGTAATCAAAGTAACTTACGAAATACTCGACTGCATTCTTGGGAAAGAATGCCTTGAATTCAGCATAAAGCTGAGCTGCTAACGTTTTATTGTGAGAGATAATCAGAGTCGGTCGCTGAATCGCATCAATAACATTGGCGATCGTGAACGTTTTCCCTGAACCAGTCACACCCAAAAGAACCTGATGCGCTTTAGAATCCTGAACTCCAAGAGTCAGTTGGCGTATCGCTTCGGGTTGATCTCCAGCAGGAGGAAAAGGTGCTTCCATATGGAACATGCTGCCAAACTAGGTCACCAGACTTGGAACGTCAACAAGAGCCGGCTCAGTAAAAAAACATCATGACATCTACCGTATTCAAAGATGGAAAAATGATCCTTACAGTTTGTTCTTTCTAGAATTTCAATACGATGATGGCAACCGGTTCCATTAGGTAACCCTTAGAGCTTGGAATGCATCCGATCGCGAAAATCTATTTGTGAAAAAACATAAAAGCCCCATGGCTTCCACCCTGCTTTTCTGATCTGTGATTAGAAGGATTTGGTTGTTATGATTTACGGAGAGTCAGATGAACACACCAACACCAGAAACAATCGATGAACGACATGTTGCCCTTGAAGGCAAGAAGCTGCTGTATTTCGGCGGGTGCGATTATTTGAGGCTTAGTCATAAAGCTGAAATTCGATTATCAGCGGTTGAATCATTGAGGAAGGAACCCAGTTTATCATCAAGTGCGTCCAGAACAACAACCGGTGAGCGCTCCATTTACCTGCAACTTGAAAAGCAATTGACTGCACTCAATAGCACGGAGGACACCCTACTTACAGGGGCAGGTTATTTAGCAAATCTTTCGCTGAGTTCTTACCTGAGTGAGGCCGCTGATGGATTATTGATCGATGAGCAGTGCCATCCGAGTCTGAGAGACGCGGCAAAATTGTCTGGGCTTCCTCTTCGGAATTACCGACATTGCAATGCAAGGTCAGCCGCAGAGATTTCATCTGCATTACCTGATAACCAACATTGGTTCCTTCTCAGTGAAAGCATGTTTGGTCTGGATGGAAGCGTCATGCCATTGAATGCATTCCGGAGGATGTTGCCAGCTGCAGTTTCCTTTATCATCGACGACGCACATGGTTTCGGTGTGCTTGAACATAATTTCTGGAACGAGGGCGATACATCATCCGAAGATGCGAGAACCGTCATTAAAACACTTTCTTTGGCCAAAACAGTTGGATGCCACGGAGGCGCCATTGCGGGCCCCCTTAAAGTTACAAATAGAATTCGTAATCAGGGAGCAACCTGGGCTGGTCATACACCTTTCCCCATGCACTTGGCACATGCTGCCATCAAAAGCATAGAATGGCTCTCTACAAAGCCAGAGCTAGGTTCGCAACTGACTCATCGTATCGATTTGATGTCAAACATACTTTCAAGTTCGGGGCTCCTGAAAAAGGCAGGTTTAATGTCACCTGTTTTCAGTTTCAGATTTGGGGAAACTCTGACTGAGGAATCAATCCAGGCATTAAAGGATTTGGTCATGAACTCGGGGATCTACCCCTCCTTCATTCGATATCCAGGAGGTCTGAACAATTTAATTTTTCGCATCGCAATCAGTTCAAGCCATCAAATAACTGACCTTCAGAGACTTGGGAAAACACTGATACAATTGCGCCAATCTTTTGGATGTGAACAATTTTTGCTCAGTGATCAGGTGAGCTGAATGGATTTCGTGGTTTGCTTTCCTTGGAAGTTGACTTTGTTATATCAACTGGGTTGGGGCCAACCTGTTTCGATTGTGCAGAATCTTGAGTGGAGGGTGAGGAGATTTCCAGATGACGCGCAGACAAAACAACAATCATCCACCCCATTGGAAAATGAATAGCATTCGCAACCAGAAATTCCTGAAGATTGAGCTGCTCCAGTCCATGCAGAATGACGGCAACTATCATGAAAAGCGCCGGAGGCATCAGGGATAACAGATTTAACCGGAAAACAATCCCGAAAGTAGATCGCCTTCCCGAAAGGTAAGTAAGAATGAACACAGGCGTTGTGTAGATAAGAGCCAATAGCCTCCATAGGAGAGAGAATCCAATCCAAAACAAAGTAAAGGCGCCTAAATACAAAAAGAAACTACGTGAAAGCCACCATGGATGCACTTGCTCAGAGTCTAATTCGATGATGTATCCAGCTGGATAGGGCAGTCGAAGATAACCAAAAAGAGATCCAATACGAACACCCGAGGTATCCAGAATGACGCGTAAATCAGAGGTAGAGGAGATTTCTTTCTGAGTATCGGTCCTTATCGAAATCGAAAGAAAATGATTACTCGCCAGATTTTCACTGACTGGAACATTCGTCGAAAGAACCTGTTTTTCGATGATGGATCCTGCCGGGAACTGCATAATAGCAGTTTCCCAAACAGGCAACCAATTGATCCAAACGAACCATCCAACCACACCTGCAGCGACAAAGCCTGTCAACAGGGTATTGATGATCACGCCCGTTTTTAGACGAACAGCCCAATCAGCAATTCCCCGGAATGTAAAAGGAAGACTCATGCAGACAGGGTGTCAAAGCCACATTCGTGACCTGACAATATTCAGGCTTGCGGTGGCTGATTCTGTGCAGGAGGTTGCTGTTCCCCTCCTCCGGGTTGCTGCTGCTGAGGAGCGAGAACCACATTAAGGGGATAACGAAGTTTCATTACTTCATCCACCAGAACTTCAATATAGTGAATACCAGCCTCTTTAAACTCAACCTGTCCGAACAAGGAAACGTTCGTCGCATGAGTATTCACGTCTTTCAGCGCAAACTTGACAGCACTCTTGCGAACGATAGTGGTCTGGTCGGGAGAGAGAAGCCGCACCTCTTCGTTAAATTGCCCAAAACCTGCCGTCCAGCGATTGAAAACGCACAACTTAAGGGCTGTTACGGGCAGGCGAGGAACTCGCACCAGCCCAATGACACCGATGAGGATAAAGTTTCCGTTGGATTCCTGTTTAACGTCTTCACAAAGAAGTGAAGTCTGGAGATCCGGTAATATTCTTGATGGTTCCATAGTATAAATTTTTCTGAATCAGTCTGAGTGCTTATCAGTCAGAGCAAGTTGATAACTCTGAAGGATTCAACAAGTAATAAGAAGCAATTCCTTGCATAAAATTCAATTGCTTACCCATTCATAACGGGTTGTTCAGCTGCTTGAACCGTATTCTTCAGCAACATGGCAATTGTCATTGGACCGACTCCACCTGGATTGGGGGTGATCGCTTTAGCGATGGGCTGGATGGCGTCGAAATCGACATCTCCTACCAAGCGTGTACCTGACTTGGTGGTCGAGTCAGGTATGCGATTGACTCCAACGTCCATGATCACAACACCTTTTTTGACCATGTCAGCCTTTAGGAATTGAGGCATTCCTATTGCTGCCACAATAATGTCGGCACGTCGACAGTGCTCTGCGATGTTTCGAGTCCTGGAATGGCAGACAGTTACAGTAGCATTGGCTGTTTTGGCTTTTTGGATAAGGATGGCTGCCATGGGTTTCCCCACGATGTTACCACGCCCGAGCACGACAACTTCTGCACCTTCCATCGAAATGTCAGAACGAATCAATAGTTCGTGAACACCAGCAGGCGTACAGGGCATGAACCCACCCGACTGATTGAGCATAAGCTTCCCTACATTCACAGGATGGAATCCATCCACGTCTTTGGACGGTGAAACTGCAGAATAAATAATCGTTTCATCGATATGTCGGGGCAACGGAGCTTGGACCAAAATACCGTGAACAGATGGGTCTGCATTGTATTGGGAAATAATTTCGAGCAGCTGATCCTGTGTGGTTTGCTCACCAAGCACCAGTGTCTGAGAGTCGATTCCTAGCTCCTGGCTCTTTTTTTCTTTCATGCCCACGTAGACGCGCGAGGCTGGATCTTCTCCAATACGTATGAAAATCAATCTGGGGATTACACCCCTTTCTTTGAGCAAGCTGACTCGAGCAGATGTTTCATCATGTATGGTCGCTGCTATTTGACGACCGTTGATTAAATTGTCCATTACCGTCAGTTAATCTGCGATTTTGAGCTCTTCAATCTCAATCACAGGAATCTTGGGCCAACGAAGGTCAACAGACTCCTGTCCAGTTACTTGAATACGATACCCTTCATAGGGTTTTAGATCGGTTCGGCTCGGAGAGGTGTTCAGGTGCAATCTGCCGGTATAAAGATAATTCATGGTCTTGTGTGTCAATGGATCCTCCAAGCGGTGATAAGTGGGTGATTGGATGCTTCTGCTGCGGCGCACAATTCCCTCTCTTGTGACAATTCTTCTCAATGCATCCAATGCATCAGATGGATTTTCGGCAACGATTGTTTCAGATGGCAAGCGTACTTGCGCATCAGACGAGCTGGAAGATTCAATCGATTCAATGGGTTTCAACCCCGAATCTTCAGGAACTGCCTGTTCTATGGCATTTTCAGTATTATCGGACAATGAAGGATCATTATCAAGATCGTCAATTGGTTTACTGATGATGACTTCTGGCTGAACCTTCTCAACAGGGTTCGCCTCCGGAGGAATTTCCGTTTGAACTGGAGTTGGAGGGATGTTTTGTGTTTCGGGCTGAACGATGAGTGATTCATCGTTGTCAGGCTGATTTCCTTGAATGGTGCTTTTTAGTACCCTGTTTTCACCAGAGTTGGGGTTATCCACGATGAGCAGAGGAGTTTCTTCATAGATTCCCTCACTGACTGCTTCCACTTCAACAGGTGTTGCCAGTTCTGGTTCAAGGGCAGGTGGCTGTTCTGTTTCCGAAATCAGATCGATGAAACTGGTAGCCACATAAGCAAAAGAGCTGACTGGAGGCTTGATGGAAATCCAGCCTCCAGATTCTTTGATGCGTTCAACCTTATCACCACGATTCAGCCTGGCCACAACCGTGTAAGACTCACTCGGACCAGCCCGGACATTCAATCGACTCGCAGTAACCGTCTGACCAGTAGGATCAACATAATCGCCGGCCACCCATAGCACCGCACCATCGGGTATACCAATGCGATACCACTCGCGTGGATTACCGGGGATAGGCTTGTCATGAAGAATGGTTTCGAGCACCTGAACATTGTCGCCTGTATTTACCTGAGAGACGACCTCACTGAGGATGTTGGGTTGCGTGCGCACATTAACGCGCTCGGCCTTCACTAGACCCGATTGAACTGCCCCATTGGCAGAGGACAAGGCTATGGTAAAAACCGAAAAAACGGTAAGGATACATGCAAACTGTTTCATCATTGTTACTAATAGAAAAGCATCGACCAACAATGTCAATCTCTGACAAGTCAAGAATGGTGTAGAAACCTGAAAAGCACTTGATAATAGAATCTTTTTCATCTTTGAGAGAAAAATTAAAAGGAAGAGGGCAATTTCCTGTACACCTTGGAGTAAACAAATCCAGATCACTCATAAGATCCCCCCTGGAACAACTGCTGAGAACTGCCGATCAGATGCTGTGCCATCTGATCGGCAGGTTCAACACTTCTACGGAATCGAAGGTAGATTACTCAAAATCATAAGCGTGGCAAAAGCTTAAGGGGCTTTAAAGCTTCTAAGTCATAGCTGAGCAGAGACTAAAACTTGAAACCGGAACCTTCAAACTTTCAATGCTTCGGCCATTGCAGCATCTAGGTAATCAGCGATGTGCATGACCTTTACGTGATCACAGCCAGCTTTCTTGAGTCCTGCTTGTATCTGAAGAATACATCCAGGATTGGTTGTAACCACGATTCTGGCATGAGTACGCTCAATGTGATTTATTTTACGTTTCTGCAGCCTAGCTGCCATTTCCGGTTCAGTCAGATTGTAACTTCCTGCACTGCCGCAGCAAATCTCAGATTCAGACAACTCCACATAGTGATCACCCGCTACGGCCTTGACCAGATCACGTGGTTGTTGAGTGATCCCTTGAGCATGGGCCAGATGACATGCATCATGAAAAGTAGTGGACGTCTGAAAGAGACTTGATGGATCTCCGCACCCATTGGATGAGGCATCGCGACGTTTTGTAATGAAGACCTGTTCGAAGGCATTCCAGCCAACTATGTCCATCCACTCCGAAAAATCTTTTACTTTGCTAACAAATTCAAGTGTTTTGGGTGCGAATTCCGAATCCCCCTCCAGGAGATGTCCGTATTCCTTGAGTGTCGAACCACATCCCGCGGCGTTGATCAGGATCGTATCACAATGGGCGCGAACAAAAACCTCAATATTACTCCGAGCAACATCACGCGCCTTGTCCAATTGACCACTGTGAGCATAAAGCGCCCCACAGCAAACCTGCCCATCCGGAACGACGACATCGTATCCCATTTGATTCAAGATGCGAATAGTCGCTTGGTGCGTACCACCAAAAAGCACGGGCATGACACAACCTTTGATCAATCCAACACGACCTTTTGACGGTTGCCGTTTGGAGGGTGAAAAGGCGGGCAGTCGGCCTGCTTCCAATCGGTCGGGAGCCAGTTCGAGAGCATCTTTGAGAAAAGCAGGAAGCAAATGTGTCAATTCCATGCGCTTCATCAAGACTGCAGGCATCATGGCGAGCCTGAATCGACCGGGAAAAGGAAACACCTTCTCAATGAAAACCCTGCGGAGCAGACGCTGAAACCATGGGCGTGTCATGTGGTGTTCCATGTAGTCGCGCGTGTGTTCCAGTAATGAACCATACTGAACTCCACTGGGGCATGCTGTTTCACACGCGCGACAGCCGAGACATCGATCAATGTGTTCCACCGGAGACACGGAGGCGTCCAGCGATAGTCTTCCCTGCTGGATGGCGCGCATCAAGTAAACGCGCCCACGCGGAGAATCGTTTTCATTGCCGGTCTCCAGGTAGGTCGGACAAGAGGCGAGACAAAGCCCACAATGAACACAGGCCAAGGCTTTGTCTTCATCAAGAAAAGGATCTAATGCAGTCAATGAAGTGGACATGATTGATCAAGGGAGATCCGGTAAAATGCCATGTGGATCGAATTGTTGTTTCATACGCATTTCCAGAGATCGCGGCCTTGCACTCGATTCAGTCATACGATGCCCTGAATGATACAAAGTCCCCTGCCCCAATCGTGCCACAAAAGGCGTTCCGATGGGTAATCGCTCAATGAGTGCTGGCAACCGACTCCGCCGAACCGACTCAATGGTCCCTTCACGCCATGAACGATCCGCCCAAAACTGTCGATTATATCCCAACTCAGGAAGGCCAGGCTTCGCAGCATGTCTCTCCCAGGTATTATACATTTCAAAACTCAATCCTGCACCGATAGCAGCCGCTGAAGATTCCTCAACTGATTGACGATTCCCACTGAATCCAACAATCAGTGTTCCTAATCCACTTTGACCCTCAGCACGATAAACATCCATGATCGCTGGTAAGGCACCTCTATGCATCACCTGAAGCTGTTTCAGTGCTGATGTTAATTTCTCGACGTTAGGAATTCGGCGGCAACAAATCACTTCTTTTTCGGGAAGAGGAAGTAATTTGAAAGTCACTGAGGTCATGACCCCCAAACTGCCGTGGGCTCCAATGAATAATTTGCATAAATCCAATCCAGCCACGTTTTTCACAACCTGACCGCCTGACTTAATGAGGTCGCCATTGGCACGAACCAATTCCATTCCAATCACATAATCCCGCAGTGTTCCAGAAGCACAACGACGGGGTCCCGATGGATTATCATCTATTAACCCCCGCATCGTCCAATTTTCAGCGAAGGGAGGGTCCAGAGGCAACCATTGGCCGGCATCAGCAAGGTGAGATTGCAGATCGATGAGATTCATGGCCGACTGCACTGTCACAGTCATATCCTCTGGCGAATATTTAAGAATACGGTTCAAGCTCCTGAGATCAATGGATGCGACCGGACTTCGATCTGCATTGGCCTGAGCCATGGCCCTGGCAAGGCCGTCACTGTCTTGAACTTGGATATTCATTTTGCCTTGTGTGGATCTAAATTACTGCTGCATGGGCCTATTTCAAGTATTTCAAAAGTCCAAAACCTCCAATAAGAAGGATCATGAAGCCCCAGGCACACCAATTAAAATACTTTTCGATGAAACTCTTGATCCGCGGGCCGAAGGCATACATCAATGCAGCTACCGCAAAAAACCTGAGTGACCTGCCTATGCAGGAAGCCAGCATGAATTCGGCAAAAGAAAACTTGAAGACACCTGACGAAATAGTGAAGACCTTGTAGGGAACAGGCGTCACTGCGGCTAACAAATTCCCCCAGAAACCATAGGTATCATACCAAAGCTTGATTTTATCCATCACGGCTTCGCCATGATACGCCTTCACAATAGGTTCGCCTATGGTCTCAAAACCAAAAGCACCAATACCATAACCCAAGGCGCCTCCCAGCAATGAACCTACCGTACATATGGCCGCAAAACGGAAGGATCTGGTAACCGCACCTACACAAAGAGCAATAAGTAATACATCAGGAGGAATGGGGAAAAACGAGGACTCGGCGAAGGCGATTAAAAACAAAGCCCAGGTTCCCTGTGGTTTTTCAGCCCATGAAATTGTCCAATCATACAATTGACGCAACCATCGGGTCGGAGCAAATCCCGATGGACCCTTTTTTGTCTTTTGTTCTTTATCCATGGTAAGAGCGAGGAGTCGACGCAAAATTGAAGTATCCGTCAAGCATGCCAAACGGTAAATCAACCAAGATCGACCTCCCCGCACAAGTGAGTTTCAATTCCAAGCGCCTGCACTGCAGCTGCTTTGATCCTGCATCCTCGATGGGCTTGTTTTCGACTGGGAGCATAGACCACCTGAATGTGATTTGACTGATGACGCGCCAT
>JBDQII010000130.1:0-11398 GCA_040264395.1 Verrucomicrobiota bacterium | reverse complement strand
GGAAATTCCTGCACGCGATGGAGATGATCCCAGAAATTATCATGAGCTTCATGCGGTTGAAATGCCCGATAGAAGGATCGTCGTTCAAATACGCAATCATAATCCTCCGCACGCCCAAGAAACTCTTCAGTGCGAATCATCCGATGGAGGCAGGTCCTGGACCAAGCCCCGAAGTATTGGTGTATGGGGCTTGCCCTCCCATTTGCTGGGTCTTTCAGATGGCAGAGTCCTGATGACTTATGGTTATCGAAGACCCCCCTTTGGCAATCAGATTCGAATCAGCGAGGATGGACGCAAATGGTCTGCTCCAAAGACTATTTCAGATGATGGCGCATCGGTAGATCTTGGATACCCCAGCACCGTACAGTTGAAGGATGGCACATTTGTAACCGTCTGGTATGAGCTTCCAAGAAATGCCTCAAACGCCGTGTTACGACAAGCGAGATGGGTATTGGAAAGCTGAACAAATCAATTGCTGGAATTTGAAAAAGCCATTGAAACCAGCAAAAAAGCCCAACAGCTGATCAGCTGTTGGGCATTGGAAAGTTTCTTCCTGTGGGCCTGATTTAACCGCCGTCTTCGCCGATCGCTTCGACAGGACAGCCCTCCATGGCTTCCTGACATTGCGTGGATTCGTCATCGTTTTCAGGTTGCTTGTAAACAAAAGAGTATCCTCCATCTTCCTGACGTTTGAAGTTTTCCGGCGCGGTCTCACGACAGAGATCACAATCGATGCATTGGTCATCGACGTAGTATTTGCCACCTGCGTTTTCGGGTTGTTTGTTTTCTGCGTCTGCCATAATTTTTTCTAGTTCCTGTGTTCCTTGCTATGAAGAGTCTTCCCTTGGGAGCTTCTTCTGATTGACGTGTGCTTATCCATTCCCCTCCTTACGTGCGGTGCGTGCGGAATGATGCAATGTGGCACTTCAGGAGTGATCAACACACTTATGGAAACAAAATAATTGAGATTTATTCGTAGCGCAAGGCCTGAATTGGATGCAAGCCTGCGGCTTTGTAAGCAGGGAAGATGCCTGCAACGACTCCCACCAATGCACTGAAAGCAACTGCCAGGAGCATGGGCGGCGCAGTAATGATGGGGGAGTTCTGTGCTGGAGAAGCCAGCTCAATTAGCTCCACCAGTACGAAGGAGAAAGCCAGACCCACTACTGCTCCGATCAGTGCGACAGCAATACTCTCTACCAGAATTTGTGTGAAAATAGCTTCACTGCTGGCTCCAACGGCTTTACATGTGCCGATTTCCCGAATGCGTTCGTTGATGCTTGCAAGCATGATGTTCATGATCCCTATCCCTCCCACAAGCAGACTCAGGCCAGCAATGACGCCTTGGCTGATGCGCATGTTCCGTATGCGCGTTCGGATATCGTTGATTTGGTTTTCCTCTGTTTCAAACTCAAAATCCACAATACCGTTGTGCATCGTCAGCATTACGTTTCTGGCTTGTTGCAAGGCTGGTTCCAGCAAGTCCAGGTCCGCTATCTTGATGTCAATGTCTGTCAATCTTGGATCCGGCGTACCATCCTCATTGGAGGCCGCTCTGAACTTGATCCAAGCAGTGTTGAGCGGCATGTAGACCACGTTATTCTTTCGCCAGAAAGCATCTCCCCATTTTTTTGCACCACTCCATCCACGTTGACGTTTGACGCCTCCCTCTGTTTCCTGTTTCTGTTTCTTGGCGAGTTCCTTGAGTTTGCGTTCCTGCTCACTTTCGTAATGCCTGAACATGCCGACAATAGTGAATGGCTGGCTTCCAATCTGTATTGTTTCTCCAATAGGTACGATTGTTTCACCTGTTTGTTCCGGGCTCCCGAAAAGCTGGTCGCGCACGCCTGTTCCTATGACGCAGACACTGTTTGCAAATTCCTCGTCGAGATCGCAAAAGAATCGACCATACTCAAGTTCGTAAAGGTTCATTTCCAGAACAGCGGGCCAGACGCCAACGATTTCTGAAGTGGAAGCTGACTTTCCTTTGTTCGTGACACGCGTGCTTCTCCAGTCCAGCCGCATCTCGGGCGATATGGTTTTGATCAATGGTGCGCTTGCCTGAAGGGCATGCACGTCCCTGATAAGACGCCCCGGGCTCTGGTCACGCAAGTGGTCCTGCCAGACGGGAACATCCTCGTCGTCGATCCTCACCTTGTCCAATCCTCCCATGGCGATCATGGACTCTTTCATGCCCTTTTCCATGCCTGTAATGACCGCAGCCATGGCGACCAGGCTGGATACACCCAAAACGATTCCAAGCATGGTCAACAGGGTTCTGAATTTATGAGCCCAGATATCCTTCAATCCGATCAGTATGGCGTTGTAGAGGTTCATGCAGCTCAGCAATCAATCGTATTTCAAGGCTTGAATAGGGTGGAGTTTCGATGCCTTGATGGCTGGGATCATACCAGCGATGACACCCACTACCGCACTGCAGGCCCAGGCAAACAGCATGGCCTCGCCAGTGATGACCGGATTGTTTTCAGTGGGGGTGAAAGCAGTGATGGAATTGACCAGGGCGATTGAAACAGCCAATCCCATGATGCCTCCGATGAGGGCAATAACGACACTTTCAATGATGATCTGCACGAATATGTCCGTTGTCGTTGCTCCAACCGCCTTGCGTATGCCTATTTCACGAACACGTTCTGAAACGCTTGCAAGCATGATATTCATGATACCAATGCCACCCACAACCAGCGCAATGGCGGCGATGATGACGCCGCTCATTCTGAAGTTCTTGATGGTTACCTGAATACCGTCGGCAAGGTCCTCCTCGGTGCGGAAAGACCAGTCCTCTATTCCGTTATGCGATACCTGCAGCACATTACGGATCTGCTGAAGAGCTGTTTCGAGCAATGAAATGTCCCTCACTTTCATGTAAATCCCTGACAAGCGGGGGTCTGCTTTTTCATCCAGCCCTGCAGCGGCTCTGAATTGAATCATCATCGTTTTCAATGGGATAAAAATGGAATTGTTCTTGAGCCTGAACACGTAACCACTTGGGCCGCTGCTTCCCCTTCCTTTATCACGGACCACCCCACCTTGCGGGTTTTGCTGAGCCTGGAGTTTTGCGAGTTCTTTTTCCTTTTTCTCTTTCTCGGTCATGTAATGCTCAAACATGCCGACAATGGTGAATGGTTGGCCGTTAATGCGTATGGTCTGGCCAATGGGAATGATTTCCTCACCAGTTTTTTCAGGATCTCCAAACAGGTCATTTCTTAGTTCTATTCCTATCACGCAGACACTGCGTGCTTCTTCATTGTCAATTTCATTGAACATGCGCCCGTGTTCTACGCGATGATCTTCCAAGTCAAGAATGCCGGGCCATGTGCCGTAAAGCCTCCATGGTCTTGCCCGCTTGTTCCTGTAAGTCACATTGATGCGCGATCGATATCCATGCTGTTCGACAATGGGGGTGATGTTTTCAACCAGTGGAGCACCGGATTGAAGAGCATAGACGTCCTTCATCAACAAGCCCGGGATCTGGTCTGTCAGATGCCGTTGATGCGGAGGCAGGTCATCCTGGAATTCAACCCGGACCTTCTCAAGTCCTCCCATGGCCACCAAAGCCTCTTTCATACCGTTTTCCATCCCTTTGACAAGTGCCGACATTGCCACCAGGCTGGAGACTCCCAGAATGATGCCCAGCATGGTCAAAAGAGATCTGAACTTGTGAGCCCAGGTCTCCTTCATGCCGATGACCATGGTATTCCAGAGATTCATGCGTCACTGGTGCGGTTCAGCTTGAAACGTGACTCTTTCCCTGACAGTTTGGCGTCCACATCACTTGCGATTTTGCCGTCCCTGATCTCGATTTTCTTGGGGGTTAGAGCGGCGATTTCAGGATCGTGAGTGACCAGCATGATGGTGCGTCCTTCCTCATGCAGCTTGCAAAACGTTTCTAAAATCATTTCACCCGTGTGAGAATCCAGATTACCCGTGGGCTCATCAGCAAATATAATGCGCGGATCATTGACCAGAGCCCGGGCGATGGCGACGCGTTGTTGCTGTCCTCCAGAAAGCTGGGATGGTCGATGCTTTGCTCTGTCTTCGAGATTCACCAGATTCAGGGCCTGCATTGCTCGTTCCCGGCGTTTTCGGCTGGAGGCCCCTTTATAAATCAAGGGTAATTCGACATTCTGAGCCACACTTAATTTTGGCAGGAGGTTGAAAAACTGAAACACAAACCCAATCTTTTCTCCTCTAACTTTTGCAAGCTGACGGGGAGTGGCATTATGAATGTCCATACCATCCAGATTCATGGATCCCGAGGAAGGTGTGTCGAGACAGCCCAGAATATGCATCAATGTTGATTTTCCGCTTCCTGACGGGCCAATGATGGAGGTGAAATCACCTTGATCAACGTCCAGATCCACACCATCGAGCGCGTGGATTACCTCGCCTCCCAGATGGTAGGTTTTCCTGATATCCCTGAGTTCGACAAGTGCCATGAGTGATCCTCAGATGGGGTTTGATGCCAGCTCACCCGCGTTTGCCCCAACTGCATCAGATTCCACAATGGAATCGGCGGGAGGTTGTTCCAGCGAGACGATTTCGCCTGCACGCAGGCCATTCAATACCTCGGCGAAGAAATAGTCAGCCACACCAATCTCGATCAGGCGGCGACTGAACGATGCTCCGTTCTGAACAAACACGTATCTTTCCTGTTTGCGAACCGACTCATTATACTCGGTGAATACCGCTCCCAGTGGCACTGCCACGACCCCTGCGGCCGACTGAACGGGGATCTTAATATTGGCAGTCATTCCCGGCTGGATGCGAGGGTCGATTTCGCTGAGAAGAATGCGTGCTGAAAATCCCTTGATACCATTTTCAATGGTAGCCTGTGGAGCTATCCTTTCGACCACACCCATCACTTTCAGTCCCGAGATTGCTTCCACCTGTATTTCAACTTCCAAGCCAACACTCAGGCGGCTGACGTCGGCTTGATTGACGTGTGCATTGATGATCATCTGTGTCAGGTCTGCAATGGTCAGCACTTCGGTGCCACTGTTGAATCCTCCTGACCCAGAAACCGCCTGACCTGCAGACACGGGGCGTGTTAAAATGGTGCAATCAAATGGGGCTAGGATTTGTGTGCGCTCCATGCGTTCCATTGCCAGGTCCAAGTCCTTCTGCGCACGTTCAATGCTGTTTTTTGCCAGATTGAATTCGGTCTCGGTGTTTTGAAACGCTTCCCTCGAAACAAGCTTCTCCTCAAATAACTTTCTGTCGCGTTCGAAATTGCGCTTGGCTTTTTCCAACTGTAAGTTGGCTGCATCGATTTGGGTCTGCCTTTGTTCAATCTCGATGCGGATGTTTTTGTCATCCAATGAGAAGAGCAGATCTCCTTCCTCTACCTTATCGCCCACGTCGACGGGTAGTTGTTCAATCATGCCGTTGACTTCCGGACGCACTGAAACCTGCTCAGCCGGGGTGATTTCACCCGCCACGGTGACTACGAAATCGATGTCTTTTGTTTCTACTTTAGCGGTGGTTGCCCGAGCATTGAGCTCTTCATTGGTGGAAGACGCCAATTCCTTGGATTGCTTGAGGTAGATCAAACCAAATGCGGCAGCTCCAATAATCACGATGGCTAAAATGATATTCTTCATCCTTAAATTACATCTGACTTAGACAATACTCTCAAAGTTACAAAAAATAATACGTTTACGTTCCAATTGTGCCTCGTGATGGCGTCTAATCAAGTTGTTATTGCTTATCAAATCCAAAATAAACAAGAAAGATGAGCACCAGACGGTTGCTTTTGCCTGACATGGGCAACATTCCATGAAATAATTTTGTTCCAGCATTCATTCGGGGCCTTTCCATTGTAATGCATCGATTTCAGAACGGAGTCCTGAGGATCCGGTAGTCCAGATTTCTTGAAAGTCTTTGAGGGCAGGGGGTGGGCATTCATTTCACATCCGTTTGACTATCAGGTGAAATGTGGTCACAGGAACAGGGTGTTGAGCGTGGTCAAGTTGCACAAAACAAATACCTTGCGTAGTTTTTCCTCTTCCCTTCCCTGGGCTTCGAGCGCGTGTGTCTTTTTTTTTTGAAAAAACATCACAAACCTGTTGACGGTTCGTTGGCAATTGGCATACATTCTGGCTCCCGTTTTTAGCGGGGGCGTAGCTCAATTGGTTAGAGCGCTGCCCTGTCACGGCAGAGGTTGCGGGTTCGAGTCCCGTCGCTCCCGCCATTTTTTTTAAATGGCAATTCACGCACGTTTTGTGTCCTGCCTACCATGTGGATTCCTTCGGACGCATCGGCACGTTTGCCGGCACTCCACAACTCACATCGTTTCATGAAAGTAGTCATGCAATTCAGGAAAATCTTTTCAAGTGTGGGAGTGCTATCAATTACCCTTTTTTTGAGTTTTCATTCATTGGAATGCCAGGAAACTTTGCCTCCAATAAGCGATGGGAATCCTCCAAAAAACCTGGTTGAACTCTGGTCTGGTTTTGACCCTCAAGCTGAACCTCTGGAAAAGGAAATCCTCCACGAATGGGAAGAGGATGGGGTTGTTTTGCAAGTGCTGCGCTTTCGCATCGGAGTTTTTAAGGGGCAGAAGGCCATGATGGCAGCTGTGTATGGATATCCGAAAGGAGGAAAAAGCCTCCCTGGACTGGTTCAGATTCACGGTGGTGGTCAATACGCCGATTACCGGGCTCCTCTGACCAACGCGAAACGTGGATATGCCACCCTCTCGATTGCCTGGGCGGGAAGAATCAATACTCCCGGTTACATTGTAAGCCCCAAGGAAGTGAAACTCTTCTGGGATAATAAAACAAATGATCCCGGCTACCGGGTGACCACTGATTGGGGCGTTCTGGATGGTTATCACGCTCCGAGTCGGTATGACGGGGGAGCGTTCAATGGGATGCAGGCGGCGGAATGGACCATGGATGCGATCGAATCACCGCGCAACAATTCCTGGTTTCTGATCGCACTCGGTGCTCGCAGAGCTCTTACTTTTCTCGAACAACAACCGGAGGTGCATGCTGACCTTTTGGGGGTCTACGGGCATTCGATGGGAGGCAAACTCACCGTCCTCACCACCGGTTTTGATGACCGAGTAAAAGCCGCTGCTCCCTCCTGCGGTGGAGTGAGTGGCCGTTTTGATGGAAACTCATTATTGCGCCAGACTCTTGGAGATGGTGCCTCACTTTCCAATATCAATGTTCCATTGATATTCCTCAGCCCTTCCAACGATTTTCATGGTCGAATCCATGATCTTCAAACGGCTCTCTCAGAGATTCAGTCAGCAAAATGGCGTGTTACCTGCTCTCCTCATCACAATCATCAAGACAACGCGGCTTATGAAGTTACGACGCAATTATGGTTTGATGAACATCTCAAGAAAACTTTTCATTTGCCGGAAACCCCACGGACCAAGCTGACATTAAAAACGCCCAATCGAATTCCCATACTCAACGTTTACCCTGATACCACATCTCCCGTTGTCTCTGTGGACGTATACTACACTCAGGATGCTAATTCCGACAAAGGTCATGAAGGAGTGATCAACCGACCCTGGCATCATGCACGCGCTGAAAGGCAAAGTGATACATGGTCAGCTGAGTTGCCTCTCTCATCTGATTCCGAACCCTTATGGGCATACGCGAATGTGCGATATGATCTGGAAGAACCTATTCAGGGCGCGGGTTACTATTATCGAATCTATACCGCCGATCATTTCAACCTCTCCTCCCGGATGCAGATGATTGCTGCGGATGATTTAAGGGAGGCAGCTGTGTGGCCAACCCGTCAATCCAGCATGCTCATCGAGTCGTTTGATACAGATTGGGAGAAAGAGTGGTTTTCATACAGGCCGGAACAATGGGGCAAGCGTACTCACAAAGTGAACAATCCTCTCCTGTTGGCTCCCGAGAGCGCCAAAATTTCCATCGAAATAAGCGCAGAGCGCGCAAACACGCTTGTGATCGGTATGGATAGTCATGCCGCCGAGGTTCCACTGAAAGGAGGGCAGGGATGGCAGGCGATTCGGCTTGCTCCTGCCGATTTCAAAGATGCCCGAGGTGATTCATTGCTGGATTTTCGAGGGATCAAAGAATTACGGTTGATGGAAAAGGAAACACTTCGGCTGCGGCGACCTGATGCTGTAAGACCTGTGGGGAAGGCATGGAAAGGGGCAGCGCCTGCGTTCCGGAGTATTCAATGGATTACCGAAGGGGTCCCTTATGTACATCCCGGCATCGCACATACTCAATCGACCCTTGATCTTGTCAAATCCAGAATTTCGGGCAAACAGGAACCGTGGTTTAGCTCTTTTCAAAAACTCTGTTTCACGAAACACGCTGATCTGAGTTGGGAACCACGCGCTCATGCCCATGTCGAGCGTGGTCCATACAACAATCCAAACATCGGTTCCTCCGACTTCAGCCAGGATGCCAGTGCCGCCTACATACATGCCTTGCTCTGGACGCTGACGGATGATGAAGCATACGCCGAAAAAGCCGCTCAAATCATCGATGCATGGTCCACGACCCTTCAATCCATCAGCAACCATGACGCGCGTTTGTTGGTGGGAATGGAGGGATATAATTTTTGCAATGCCGCCGAATTACTCAAACACACCTGGAATGGTTGGGCACAAGACAATCAGAGGCAGTTCGAGCTGATGCTGAGAAATGTGTTTTACCCTGTGATCAAGGACTTTTACCCCTCTGCAAATGGAAACTGGGATGCAGCCATGCTTCAGACCATGCTGGCAATGGGGGTTTATCTGGATGATCGATCCATATTCGATCGTGCCATTGATTATTATCTCAACGGAAAAGGGAACGGAGCCGTGCGTAATTATTTCAAACCCAGCGGCCAATGTCAGGAAACCGGGCGAGATCAAGGGCACACCCAGATGGGGCTCGATTACCTGGCGAACACCTGTGAAATCGCGTGGAGTCAGGGAATCGATCTTTACAGTGCCTTTGGGAATCGATTACTCAAAGGGTTTGAGTACACCGCAAAATATAATTTAGGTTTTGATGTTTCATATGAACCTTACCGAAGTTATCAAGGTAGGTATCATTACAAATCCATTTCGGACAAATCACGTGGACGCTTACGACCGATGTACGAAAAAGTTCTTCATCATTACCAAAATCGAAAAAAGATCGAGTCTCCGTACACTGAGCAAGCCGTGATGAAATTGCGGGAGGATTCAAGTCAGCGCGGTCGCCGCAGTCGAAGTTCTTCGGCACCGGATACATTGATGTTTTCAGGGCAAACCGCCCACTCTGGTGACAACTGAATAACATTGTTTGATTCCGCCGGAGCAAGAGCAGGGCAGGGGCGTGAAGGCTCAAACCCTTAATGGGTTTTTGTTGGTGATCAATGCAGGTGAGTGTCTCAACCAGATTGATGAATCCAGCTGGCAATCTGCTTGGCTACCTTAGGGTGATCGAGGTAGCCATACAATTTGTGCGGATTTGTGCCGTGCTGTCCCTTCCAGAATGTATGAACCCCGCGATTGATGTCCTTGATGCTTTCCACATATCCTTTTTTCAACATTGGCTTGAAATCATCCCGTATAGCTTCATCGTGACAGACGAAATCATCCCGGGCTGCGATATTGACCCAGTCCTTGATAATATGGCGCGGATACTTACCGTCTTCATCCTCATTGGCATCATAGAGATTCTTGCGGACACCCGGCTCCCCCAGAGGACAACCTAAAGTCAGCCACTTGGACACCTTGTGACCGGATTTCCTGACATCGTGATACTCGCTCATCTGGGAAAACTTCCAAAGAACATCATAGCTGACAATACACCCCATGCTGTGGGCGACCAGGCAAACATCATTGCCAGCAAGCAATGATGGCTTCAATGGAGCTTGCAGCCTCATACGGATGCTCGAGCCAACCCGTCGTGAAATCAAATAAGCGCCCATGTCGGGAGTCGCTTTTTGCAGGATTTTGTCGCTCAATGCCACAAGATTCGCAAACCAGCTGATGACCGCTGCGACATTATCGAGACCTCTCTTGTCGGAGTTTTGTTTCAAAAACCGTTGGTAGGCTTTTTTTGTAAAAGACTGTTGGCTCAACAGATCCTCCAGATCGGCATCATAGCTTCCAGCAGGTTGGCATTTTTGATTGTTGTGGCGCGCATCCTTTCCGGTGAATTCATGACGACGGGGATCCTTTTCACTCAGAGCGGCCAGAAGAAGGCGGTTGTTGATGTCTCCGTAATAGACAAAATCATACTTAATCCTTCGAGTTTTGATTGCCTTTGCGGCTGAGGTATCCACACGATTCAGTCCGTGAAGAAGTGACTTCAAGACCAGGCGCTCTTTTTCTGAGTGACTTGGTTTGGATGCACGCCCATGAATGATGATCAAATGTTTTTTGTTCATGGTTAGTTGAGTCAAAGATATTGGAAAAAGTCAGATACGCCAACACTCCTTAGAAACAAGACAAATTGAAACCGTTTCAGGCATGAACCATGAATTAAAGGTCTGAGCAAATTCTTTACTGCCGGGGTTTGGATTTCGTTTACAGAAGACATACTTTCAAATAAGACTTGCGAAGTTTGCTGGTCTTCCCTAAACAGATCTTCTCATGAGCGGATGAGTCTGAACTTGTTCGCTTTGTCGATGACTGATTCGCAGTCACACTATCACGCCAATGTAGCTCAGTTGGTAGAGCAACGGTTTCGTAAACCGTAGGTCACCGGTTCGAATCCGGTCATTGGCTCCATATTAAAACCTTCCTTTACAGCATTTTACATCATGAAAGTGGGCTGCAATCGTCATCAACTACCCTGAGTCGAGTATAGGTTAAGTATAAGAAATTTTAAATTTGATGTCTTATTAGGAACTTCGGCTCATCAGACAAAGGAAAGTTCATCCAAACTGTTTTTGTTTCAATTCCACTGCGAATACCAACCCAATTGTGCCCACGCTTAACTTGTTTTAAACATCACATTCGGATAGGTGTTGTCCATGGTTCCTGAAGTTCCAAAGCACACCTTAGAAGACTTCATTGCTGAGAAAATGAGCATGTCTCACATTCATCAGCCTGCCATGCTTAAAGTGCTTTTGGAAAAAGTGTAGCCATCCGTTACCCTTGTTCAGGTGAGGAAAGGCATGCACCAGCGGTGCGGGCTGTTGCGTCCTGAAGGCATCGGGACTGGAAGATACTAATCGGCATTCCAAAATCGCTTACGGTTTGTAATGGAAGCTTCTAATGCTTCAACCAACCTCCGGTTTTTACGACAACACCTGAAAACAGGACAGTGGTCGACGGTCAACGCGTCATGCTCCAGTGGATAGCAGAAGGTGCAGCACCTCTCACCTACGAACTGTTACTGGCTGGAAGTGTTGTTGATTCAAACAACAACGGGAGTTTCTGGATCACACCCTCAGG
>JBDQII010000129.1:0-11427 GCA_040264395.1 Verrucomicrobiota bacterium | reverse complement strand
CATCACTACGGTCAACGGCACCATGACCGTCAGCAAAAAGAGTCTTGTTTTCACACTCGCTGATTTCAATAAGGAATATGGTGAAACTCCGATTCCTAATGACGATGACATTCTTGCAGGCGGTGGCGCATTTGGTGCTGCTGGTCCAGCATCTGGAACTGGTATTGGCTGGCAAGGTCTTGACAAAGATAGCGTAACCATAAGTCAAGTTCACAGTGTCAAGGTTGACTCATCTGTTGGAACTTACGATATCACTGTTTCACTTGCTCAAGTTGTAGCAGGAGTGCTTGATAACTACGATGTGCAAATCAACAACGGAAGTTACACCGTTAACAAAAGAACATTGACGATCAGCGTTACTCCAGGCGGTGGAAGTTTCATCGACTATGGTGGAGATTTTCCAGCATTTGGTGCTACTTACGCTATTGATGAAGGTGGATCTGCGTTTAATATACCAGACGTTAACAAAAATGGTGATGCTTTGAAAACATCCGCAGGTGTCCTAGATGTTGCTGAAGCATTAAATCTACCTGCAGCAAATTCAAACGCTTCAGGAGACGCTTATGATGTCACCAGTTCCGGAGGTAGTGCTTTCGGAGGTAACTACACCATCGTTCGAAACAAGGACACGCTCACGGTCAACAAAGCGCCACTGACCATCAATGCTTTGGACAGAACCAAAATAACGGGTGTTGACCTGCCTGGCATCGGAAGTTTGCAGATATCATTTCCTGACCCAAGCCAGCTTAAATTTGGTGATGTGGCATCTGGCATACTCGATCCCTACCCTCCAAAACTGAAATATAGTGCTGCTGCCTATGGAGCTCCTTTGTCTGCTGACCTGAGCGACGGACCGTCCTTGAAGGTGGGAACTTATGTGGATGCCATCGAATTTGATGGCGCGCCCGCTGCAACCAATTACGATCTAACATTGGACAAGGGTGATTTGATCGTTACCCTACAACCTTCCCAGGTCACATGGGCACCAGAAGCAACTACATTGACCTATGGTGAAGCATTAGAGGGCAAACACCTCAACGCAGCAGGTTCTACGAAATACCTAAATATTGCAGGCGATCCTGTCGACCTCACAGGTACAATAACCTATGAAGCTAAATTGGGTGACGCTGCACCGATACCCGTTCTTGCAGGTAACAATTTGCAGGCTGGTACATGGGTAATCACGGCAACATTTACTCCTGATCCGGGACAACCTGTTGATTTCGGGCCGGGCACATATGCTGTCAACTTTACTGTTGGCAAGGCATCACTTAAAGTTACCGCTAACGAACAGACCAGAACCTATGGTGCTGTAGCAGCATTCAATGATCCTCAAGTTGCATACGAAGGTTTTGTTCTAGGAGATGCTGTAGGTGGGCTAACTAAAGCACCTGCAGTTGCGGATCCAAGCAGTGCAGCAAGCAATGTCGGGGAATACTCCATCATTGCATCTGGGGGCGAGTCATCCAACTACGCTTTCAACTACGTTTCAGGCAAATTGAAGGTGACACCTGCGGCAACAGCGGTCACTTGGGATCCGGAAGCGGCTGGTGCCGATGTCGCAAAGCACATCACATACGGAACTGCCCTTGCAACAACTCCGAATACCGGCGCCAAAGGGCCCGATGGAGTTGACGGTACGATCACTTACGACGTAAACATAAACGATCCTCGAGCTCTCACCGTGCCTACGCATTCTGTGACAGCCACATTTACCCCAACATCGGGTAATTACAGCAAATCCACGTCTGCCAAAATCCTGAACATTCTCAGGCGTTCTGCGGATGTTGTCCCTCAGGGATTCGATATGGTTTATGGTGATGACATGCCATCCATCAGTGGTACATCAGATGAAGCCAATGGAGGTTTTCTGGATGGTGACGGTATCGTGACTACGTTCAAGACCGATGCTATCAAGGGTAGTGATGTTGGCGTTTATTTCATCACTGCTGAATATGAAGATACCAGCGGTCGCCTCAGGAACTACACTATCAAGTTGAGTTCGGGAGAAGAAAACAGGATCAATGTAAACAAAGCGATTGTGAACATTGAAACGGTTAACAAGGGAAGTGCTGTCAACGATGCTCAAACCACCTTGGCTCTCAAGCTTTCTGGTTTGAAAGCTGAAGCCGCTGTGCTCAACGGTGTTGAACTTACAAGCGCTCAAATCATTGAAGCACATGGTAACAAAGAAATCAAAATCGGTGACAAGACCTATAATAACAATGACTCAGGACTTGCTGACAGCATCAAGGCCTTGAATCTTTTGGCTAAGGTATTCAACGCCGATGGTTTCCCTTCCTTCACTGTTCCTGATTTCTCTAATGCAATAGAAAAATCGTTTGATATCAACACTGTTTTAGACGTAAAGACGGATGACGGTGATGGTATTTCAATTGCCGGCAATTATGATCTGGGAACAAATACCTCAGGAACATACAGCGTTGGAAAAGCTGAGCCTACCATCGACTGGGCTGACAGTGGTTTAATATATGGCGATGCTATAGTGGACGGAAACCTCAACGCCACCGTTACCAACCCTCGACTTCTCGTTGCAGGCAAGGAAGGAACGTTCACCTACCGTATCGCTGATGGTAATGGTGAGTCTGCCAAAGGTCTTAAACTACCTTCAGGCACGCACAAGTTACATGTGACTTATGTTCCTCACGCAGACAACGCCAACGCGTTTCTCTCAGGTACAAAAACAGTCACCCTTACCGTTGCAAAAGCCAATCTGGATATTCGCATTCCTGTGATTACAGGATACGTATATGGAGATGCGCTTCCTCGAATAGAGGCATCCGAGCTAACCTTCGGAACCAAGGTGGGCGATAATATCGTCAATGGTTTCGTCAATGGCGATGATGCAAGTATCTTCGATCCCGCCAATGGAGGTATCCAGCCGGTTGTGGCCATCGTTCCAAACCAGCTGATTGTAGACAGTGTCTTCTCGGTGGCTCACAGCCCTGCAGACGTTATCTTCGGTCAATTAGCTGCTAGCAAAAACTACAACCACAATGTATTTGCAAGCACTATGGCTATCGCCAGGCGTCCTGTCACAGTGAAAGCTGCTGATTCGGTCACGACCTTTGGCATGTCAACTCCGCTTGGGCTGGAATATGATAATCTGGCACCTGGTGAAACAGCTGAAAACCTTACGAATGGTGGTTTCGCCTTCTTGAGTGGTCAGCCAAATATAGCAACGCTAGCACCTCAGGTTTACACTGTGTTTGCCAATGGTGCTTTTGGTGACAATTATGTTGTCACACACGCCACTGGAACTCTCACGGTCGCAAAAGCACCTGCAACCATCAATGTTGCCGACACCTCGGCTGCGTATGATGGCACTGGCAAGATGGTGACTGTAACTACCGAGCCTGCAGGCCTGGCAAATAGCGTCACCTACAATGGTGCAGCAGATTTGCCTGTCAATGCTGGAACATATGCCGTGGAGGTGAATGTTAGTGATGTGAATTACACTGGAACTTTCGTCAGTTCTCTGACAATTGCTCCAACTTCAGCTACTGTTTCTTTGGGAGATCTTTCCCAAAACTTTGATGGAACAGGAAAATCTGTTTCTGTAGTAACAGATCCTGCAGGTGTTGCTGTCTCAGTTACCTACAACGGTAACCCAGAAAGCCCCACACAGGCAGGCTCCTACGCTGTTGAAGCTTCCGTATCAGATCCAAACTTTTCAGGATCTGCCACAGGAACTCTTGAGATTGGCAAAGGAGTTGCACAAATAGCGCTTTCCAATCTCTCTCAAGTTGCTGATGGAGGTGCCAAAGAAGTCGTGGTTTCTACCTCTCCTGCAGGTCTTGCAAACGTGGTTACTTACGATGGTGCAGCGACTGCTCCAACTGCTGTTGGTTCATATGCAGTCAGCGTCACAGTTCAGGACGGTGATTATGATGGAAGCGCAGAAGGTATATTAACGATCCTTGAAGCTGCAACTATCAGCTTCGATGGTCTTTTGGCTACGTATACAGGTGATCCTTTGACACCAACGATCACTACTACTCCAGCAGGTTTAGCCGTTAATGTGACCTACAACAAAAACCCTGCTGCTCCACATGAAGCAGGAACATACGAGGTAGTCGCCAGCATAGAAGATGCTACCTACAGCGGAACTGCTAAAGCGTTATTCGAAATCACTAAATCATCCACTGCTACGATCACCTTTGTTGCTAGTTCCCTGCAGGCGCCTTGGAATAATGTCAAAGCTCCACAGGTCACTACTGACCCTGCTGGTCTTGACGTTCGGATGACTTACAATGGTAGTTTGGAACTTCCTTCCACACCGGGTGAATACGAAGTCAAAGCTATCATCAATGACCGTAACGTCAGAGGTTCACAATCGGCTACGTTTACTATTGGGAAATCTGCTCAAACCATTACGTTCCCAGCCATTCCTAATTTGACGATTAGCGGCAACCCAGTCATTCTGGTGTTGAGTGCTACTTCAAATTCAGGGTTGCCTGTGAAATATATTGTTCTGAGAGGTGGAGCAACAGTTGATGGCAACCTTTTGACCATCTCACAACCAGGATTGATTTCTCTGACTGCTCAACAGCTGGGTAATGAAAATTACTTGCCTGCAGACGAAGTCGTTCGCTCATTCGAAGTTACCGGAACAGGTGTTCCTTTGGGAGCAGCCCAAACCGAAGCTTCTCTGAATGACGATGGTTCTGTCAGCTTGGGTGTCTCTGGAAGCCCATTCGAGTCATTGAGTATCTACTCCGCATCTGTGGTGGACGCTGAATTCACGCCAATCGTCAAAATCGTGCTAGATGCTGATGGCAAGGGTTCATACAACACCGCTTCCGATGCAGAACAACGGTTCTTCCAGGTGAAGTAACCTAGTATTAGCGTTTCATAACTTTATCATGCAAGCCAGGGGCAGTTCGACTGCCCCTGGTCTTTTTTTGTCCAAAAACGTAGTCAGATATTGTGTGGATTAAAAAAATTGTTGGCTTTTTGAACGGCCGCTTATTGAAAGACCTGAGTTTAACGGTCTTGCTACAGCTTTTTGCTCGACTATTTCAAATGCTTGGTATGTTTCATGTCGCCAATTGTTATGGGGACTTGAACGGGGAATCAAACAAAGCATTGGTTTCTGCACAATATCTCCAATTCATACTAACTTTTGGTTTAGATATCGTCGCTGTGCGTCATGTGGCTGCCAAATCCATAAAATTTGAACAGTTAATTTCAAGTTTATTTACCATACGACTTTGTCTTTATGGGTTAACATCCGTTCTTTGGTTAATGGGGTTATGGTCTATGAATTTGTCACCAGAGGAATCCATTCTATGGTGCGCTGCAATCTTGAATCTCTTAGTGCTAGGCATGAATTTCCAATGGGTTTTTCAGGGGTTACAAAAAATGCCTCTGTTTTCTTTGATTCAATCGCTGACCTCTATTGTCATAGCCCTTTATTTTCTTGTGGTATTCAGGCCCGGCATTGAGATGGGAGCGGATTTATGGGTGATGGGTATCATACAGGCCTTGGTTACCATCGGTGCATGGTATTATATCCGCTGCCAATGGAATGTTTACCTCATTAACTTCAGTGATATCAAAAAACTATTTCAATTTGTAATCGAGGGCTTACCGAATTGGATATTTGGTCTTTTTTATAACACACTGATTACTTTTGGAATGTTGAGTATCAAAAGTCTTACTGCAAATGGGGATTTTGCAAATCAGGATGATTCTTATGCCAATCTATCGCGCATTGCCATGGCAACACAAATGATCCTGGCCTTTGGGGGTTCGGTTGTTTATACGCGTGTGGTTGTTTGGAGAAACGAAAGAAACGACTTCTTCTTCAGAGTAACTCTCATATGTGGATTGGTTCTTCTTGCCGGTCTGCTGGTTTGTGGGGTTTTGCATTTGTCCTATCCGTGGTTGTATCCCTTGTTATTCCCCGATGAAATATTTCATTCCGCAGGTCCTTATCTTTCCATTACTGTTTTTGGACGTTTTCTAGGACTGACTAGTGGTATTCTTGTTTGGAGTTTACTGGCATACCACAGAGACTGGCTGACTGTTCAATGCGCCTTTGTCCCGGTTTTAGTCAGTGTCATATTACATTTTTATTTTGTTCCTCGTTATGGTTTAGTTGCAACCACATGGTTATATGTGGGCGGAGAGCTTGGGCTTTTTATATGCTGTTTTGCTGCATTCAGTCATTTGAAGAAACAATTCCTAAAAACCAGTCATGAAAAATAGCGCACGGCATCTTCTTCAATGCTACCGGACATGGAGTCATTTGCGTCATTATGCCGGTTTGTTTTCACTTTCTGATGCTTTGCTTCAAATTCATCGGGTGGCTTTTCCGGCTCGATTCAATGACTTTTTAGCCAACAAAGGTTTCAAGCGCATCTTACGGATTACTGATAGCATCAAGAATGATCCACATGTCCAAATCCATTGTAAACCTCTTCAACTTGATTTTCTCTGGAATGGTGTGCTTGATAACAATTTATTTTTCATGGTGGAACAGGAATGCTCCGATCTGAACCCACACTGCTACACCACGTTTCCCATTCAAATTAACGGCACGCGTCATGTCATTGATGTTGGCGCATGCGAAGGCTTGTTTGCCTTTCGAATGGCAAAATTAATGGATCAAGTAAAGGTCCACTGCTTTGAACCCAGTCCAATTATGGCTGATTTGTTAAAAGAAGGAGCAAGGATGAATGGCGTATCGGGTTCTGTGTTAGTAGAATCCGATGCACTTTTGGATCAAAAAGGTTTTGTAAAATTCGTGGCCTCCGAGTCCCCGGATGCGGGACGTGTCATACCTTGTTCTCACGATGACCTTGGTGCGATCAAGTCCAATAGCCTGGATAATTACTGTGATGCAACCGGGTTGAAATTAAGCTCTTCAGATCTGATAAAAATTGATGCTGAAGGCAGTGATTTCGATGTCCTGAAAGGGGCTCGTCATGTAATCGAAACCTGCAGACCACAAATTGCAGTTACAACATATCATCAGGATGATCACGCAGAGTCCATTTTTCGTTGGTTAAATGAAATGGATCTCGGGTATTCGTTTCGCTTGAAAGGATTCTCCTTCTGGACGAGCAAACCCAGACCAGTGTTGTTGCAGGCAAGCACATTGAAATAATAATCATACCATCACGCGATCATGCATCTGGAGCCTATGCAGTAATAACTTCAATCTGCGCACACAGCCGTAATTTCAATGGTATTGGACCACTCATCTACTTTGGGTGATTGTAAATATGCGTAGAGGTAGACTACATGCCATACTCGATGGCCAACTGTTTTAGTTTTGTAACCATGGCAAGCATCGAACAGCGTTCAGCCCTCTAATAACTAACACATCTGTCTTCAAAGAGCGTATGCGTATCCTCCATTCGTTTGATTGTCTTTGTAAACGATCTGTCCACGAAATTTTGTAAGGTGTTAACACCATTTTAATTGATGCACGAATCTGTAAATTTAAGACCAGATGATTTCAACGTCATATGGTAAACCTCAATGCTTACCTCTGTTTTGGGAATGGTCCGTTTCATGGATGAATTTGAACCTGGTATTGCCTTCAAAAGTCTGTCTCCAGCCAAGGAAACTATGTAAATAATTTTACATTATCAACTTAAGGTAATAAGTATCAAACCCACATTACCCAGTCTTCACTCTGACTGAGCTATCAAATCCATTCCTAAGGTGTGTGGTGCCTCTGCGATCAGTCGGATTCTTCCCTGCGTTTTTTCTCCCATCTGGGTTTTGCACGCTCAGGCAGTTCTTTGTCCACTTTGACGTAATAGGCTTGTTTTCCGAAGAGCGTTTCGATGGCTTGCTGGATTTTGGTGCTGGGGTGAACCTGGTATTTTTCATGAGGTTCGAGAAAAGCAAAACGCCCGTTTGGTTTTGTAAAACAGAGAATAATAGGACAGTTCCCTTTGTGTGTCTGCACGAGTTGCACCAATGATTCGAGTTTTTCGGCGGAAAAAGTGTTCATCGGGATTCTGAAGTGGATCTGCTGGGTGAATCGTTTGGGTGCGTCCTCAAGTGGAAGAAGCTCCTGGGGGAAAAGTTTAGGTCGATCTTCGGCGTTATTGACCTCTCCAATGACCATGAGCGTCTTGTTGGGTTCAAACAAATGTCGATACCGGTCATAGTTTTCGTTCATGCACAGGATCTGAACGGTACCTTCCAGATCCTCAAGAGTGATCATGGCATAGGGTTTGCCGCTTTTTTTGGAAAAGCCCTGTTGAATGGCTGATATCATTCCACCGATTCGAGTCATGCTTCGATCAGGTAGTTCTCCGATAGTTTTCGAATTGCCCAGACTATAATGCTTCAATATCCACTCAAACGGATTCAGTGGATGACCAGACACATAAAAACCCAACAGTTCTTTTTCGGCCAATAGCCTTTCACTGATTGGCCATTCCTTCAACATGTCAGATTCTGTAATCTCAATATTCTCCGGTTCATCCATGGCTCCGAAGAGTGAAGTCTGCCCTTTGGAACGATCGGCTGCCACGCTCGCGGCTCTCGATAAGGCTTTATCAACAAGACCAAATAAAGAGGCCCTATTTAAACCAAGACAATCACAAGCACCTGACTTGATCAAAGCTTCCAGTACTTTGCGTCCCAGCGACCGACCATCGACACGCATGCAAAGATCATATAGCGTTGTAAATTTTTCTCCCTCATCCCTCGCTGTCAAGATTTGTTGAACGGCTACCTCACCTACCCCCTTGATCGCGGCCATACCGAAACGGATGACTTTTCCCCCTTGAGCGGGAGCAAAAACCACTCGGCTTTCATTGACATCCGGTGGTTGAACCTCCACGCCCATTTGCTTGGCTTCCTCGATAAGGATAGTCAACTTGGCCGTATCACCCATGTCATTGGTCATCATCGCTGCCAGAAATTCGACCGGGTAATGTGCTTTCAAGTAAGCGGTCTGATAGGCGACAACGGCATAAGCGGCAGCATGAGATTTATTGAATCCGTATCCTGCAAATTTTTCCAATAGATCGAAAACTTCATTGGCTTTGCTTGCGGGGATTTTATTACATTCAGCACAGCCTTCAACGAACAGTTTTCGGTGTTCCTGCATGACCTCGACCTTTTTCTTGCCCATGGCTCGACGTAAAAGATCGGCTCCTCCGAGCGTGTAACCGGCAAGAATTTGAGCTGCCTGCATGACCTGTTCCTGATAAATCATGATCCCATAGGTTTCGTTACAAATGGGTTCAAGCAAGGCATGCGGATACTCAATCTTCACCTCTCCATGTCTTCGCCTGATAAAGTCGGGTATCAAATCCATTGGTCCAGGGCGATACAGAGATACCAATGCCGTTATGTGCTCCACGGAAGCGATCTGAAATTTACGGCACAGGTCACGCATGCCACCCGATTCCAACTGAAATACTCCGACGGTATTGCCTTTGTTGAGCAAATCATAAGTGTCCTGATCGTCAAGAGGCAGGAGTTCCACATCGAGGTCTATTCCCTTCGTTAATTTGACCATCTCACAGCAATTTCGAATGACGGACAGTGTTTTTAACCCCAAAAAATCCATTTTCAGCAGGCCTAGATCACCTACTGGATTCATGGCGTATTGCGTGACTGTGCCGCCCTCGTCGTCCTGTTTCAGGGGGAGAACATTATAAAGGGGTTCGGCGCCAATTACTACAGCTGCTGCGTGAACCGAGCAATTACGTGATACATCCTCCAGAACAAAAGCTGTATCGATGAGTTCCCTTGTAACCTCCTCACTATCGTAGGCTTGCTTGAGATCGGGAGATTTCTCAAGTGATTTGGTCAGGTTAATCTTGAGATCGTTAGGAACCATTTTGGCCAGTCGATCTACTTCTCCATAACTTAATCCCATCACTCGACCTACATCTCGAATCACAGATTTAGCTCCCATCGTACCAAAGGTGCCAATCTGGGCGACACACTCCCGACCATACTTTTGCCGTGTATATTCAATGACGTCAGCGCGCTGATCATCTGCAAAATCGATATCAATATCCGGAGGATTGACGCGTTCTGGATTCAGAAACCTCTCAAAGAGCAATCCATATCTGATTGGATCCACATTGCTGATTTCCAGAAGATAGGTGACCAAGGATCCCGCGGCAGATCCACGGGCGACACAGGCTATTCCTTTTTCTCGACCGTATTGAACAAAATCACCCACAATCAAAAAGTAACTGACAAACCCCATTTGCTCGATAACACTCATTTCCGAATCGAGTCTTTCCGTCAATACTTTGGCAGCTGCTGCGATTTCGGTATCCTCCATCGCTTTTTCGGGTTTGTAATCAGGTTGATCCTTAGTTTTCTTCAGACCTTTGTAAGTAGGCAGTTTAGTTGGATCCACCACTCGCTCGACGATGAAATTTTCACCATCAACGCGAACATCCATTTCATAGCGCTTATACATTCCCTTGGCGAGGAGGTGACGAAGGTAGCCTTCACGCGTGAAATGTTCAGGTGGTTCAAAGACAGGATAATGAAGTTCGCCAAAATTTATTTCCAAGTTGCATTTTTCTGCAATCTCCAGCGTGTTCTTGACGGCATTCGGCATTTCCTTGAACAGCTCGGCCATTTCTTCCGCTGAGCGCAGATAGAATTGCTCGGGAACATAGCTCATGCGCTTTGTATCGTTCAGCTGTGATTGCGTACCGATACAGATCAGCGAGTCATGCGCATGTGAATGTTCCTTCTTAACATAATGGACATCATTTGTTGCAACCATTTTGAGGCCGAAATCATCCGCCCAATTGATCAGTTGCCGGTTGACAATTTGCTGTTCAGGAATGCCGTGATTCTGGAGTTCCAGGAAAAAGTTTTCCTGTCCAAAAGTTTGTTTGAACCAGTCGATGGCATTGCGAGCCTCCTTGAGTTTCTCATGAGTGATCAAGGCAGGTATTTCACTGGCCAGGCAGCCGGAAAGAGCTATCAAACCTTCCTTGTGCTCTCCCAGAATATCCTTATCGATGCGGGGTTTGTAATAGTAACCTTCAAGATGTGCGTCTGATACCAGTCTGACCAGATTCTTGTAGCCAATCTCGTTTTGCGCCAAAAGCACAAGATGGTTGTAAACCTCCTTGCCCCCTATACTGGATTTCTTTTCCAATCGACTACCGGGTGCGACGTACACTTCGCATCCAATGATGGGTTTGATACCGGCTTTTCGTGCCGCCTGATAGAACTCGATTGCCCCATACATGACACCGTGATCTGTCATTGCCATGGCGGGAAATTCCAGTTTGGACGCATGCTCCATAAGCCGGTCGATCCGGCAGGCTGCATCCAACAGTGAATACTCTGTATGAAGGTGTAAATGGACGAATTCGGCTTTCCCCATGGAAGATATTATACCCGCTGCCGAGTTGGAGCCAAAGAGCAAACTGACAGCAAACAAAAGGT
>JBDQII010000128.1:0-11460 GCA_040264395.1 Verrucomicrobiota bacterium | reverse complement strand
TCCTGGACCTTTACGCTAACCAACCTGTTGTGAGCCATGCCGCTCAGGAAAGCTTGTTGATCTGCCCTGTAATCAACACCCTTGGCAGGGAGATAGGTTTCATGATCCCAATCAAGCAACGCAATTGTGCGATTCAAATATCCGATTTCCCTGAATTGGGTTTTGAGTTTTTCGTAATCAGTCATGTAACGAAGCTAAGGTCTTATTCCAGTTGAAAGCGATTAAAAACTCGCGGCCCAGGCGCGTTTATCGGATACTCAGAACTGATGACACAAGACGAAGCGTTAAAGATTTTTGAACAGACAGGAGCCCTGCTCAAGGGGCATTTTATTCTTCGTAGCGGATTGCACAGTCGTGAGTTTTTACAATGTGCTTTGGCGCTTCAACAAATGCCTATTGTTGAGCAATTGGGTGCAGGTCTGGCGGCTCAAATGAATGGGCTCGGAGCAACGACTGTAGTCGCTCCTGCCATGGGGGGGCTGGTCATCGGGCAGGAAGTGGCCCGTCAACTGGGCTTGCGATATGTCTTTGTTGAAAAGGAGGAGGGGAAGTTGGTGCTTAGGCGCGGTTTCAAGATTGAGTCAGGAGAGTCAATACTGTTGATCGAGGACGTGGTAACCAAAGGTGGGCGCGTCGCCGAAACGCTGGAAATCATTCAGCAGCACAAAGGAGACGTCAAGGGGATAGGGGTCTTGGTTGATCGCTCCAATGGGACCGTTGATTTTGGTGTGCCATTTCATCCACTCATCCGAATGAAGGTAGAGACCTTTCAACCGGATCAATTACCCGATGATCTTAAAGGCTCAGAAGCAATGAAGCCGGGCAGCAAGTAAGACCAAGGGTGGTAGGCGGGGTTGAGCTTTGATTTGTCAGAATTTTTAAATCTCAGCTCTGCCGCAACTGCTGGATCAAGGCGTGGAGGACGCCAAGGTTGCATGAGTCCTTCATGTGATTAAATTGAGCCAATATCGCAACCAGTCGTAATGAGGTGTATTATTAGGCTTTGTCTTGCCGTGCTGCTGAGTCTTTTTCAGCATGGGTTCGATGCCTGCGCGAACAGCTGTTCGAAAAACCCAGTGAAGCACTTAAGTCACGATCATGAACTCGGGTGTCATCAGGTCCCCTAGCAAAGCCGTCAATGATTGTGTAATCATGAAAGGGCTTTGAGCTTGCCAACATCTGGCGTCATGAGGGCCTGAGTGTTATTGTTTAACTTCCTCTGGTTTCCCTTTTTTGGAAGGGAGTTTTTCTTTCATCCATCCTTTGAATCCATCATTCATATGATAAACGCGCGTAAATCCGAGATCTCTAAAAATCTCCAAGGAGCGTCCGCTGCGACCACCCGAAGCGCAATGCACGAGATACGGGGTTTTGCGATCCAGTTTTTCGAGTCGGGATTTAAAATCGCTTTCATAAAAATCCACATGCTTCGCTTTCGCAATGTGACCTGCGACGTATTCCTTTTCAGTTCGGATATCCAGAACGATCAGGTCTTTATGATTCTTGAGCAATAGCCCAGCTTTCTTGGCCTTGATTTCATGATATCCAGCTTTCAGTGGCTTGGTTTCGTTTTCTGCCGGAGATGCGATTCCAATCTGAATGGAAGAGGCAAATGCAAAGGCGGTCAGTATCCAATATGTAAATGAGCGTTTTTTCATAGATGCAAGGTGATTGTTATAGGTGAATTAAAAGACGCAAGTCTGATGCTGCGCATTCAATGTGAATGATCGATCAATGAATGTAGCGGAAGTCGACGCATGAAAACAGCGCATGGTAAATGCCTTCCCATGCTTTTCGCTGTTGATGCGGGTCTTCGGCCTTACTTAAAAAATCCATGGCGATCAGTTTCTCAGCCTGACTGGGTTCCCTTGAAAGCGTTGCCATGTACGCATGCAAAAGTCTTTCGCCGTCGGAATAATCTTTTTTACTCAGCAACTTGGCGGCCGCGAATTCGGCCTGGTCCATGATCCATGCGTTGTTCATGAGATACAACGATTGTGTCGGTCGAACCCCGGGTGTTCGCCGTCCTACGGTGAAACTTGGATTGGCAAAATCGAAGTTATCCAGCAATGCATTCCTCCCCTCTTCACGAAAGATCGGAATATAAACAGATCTTACGCGCGGGCTGACAATGCTTTCGTAATCCAGTTTGGCATTACGAAGTGCAGAATCGGAAGACGCTGCGCCAGGCAGCATACTGGTGATGCGGCCTCCCTGAAGCTGTCCGCTCGCCATCAGTATCGAATCACGTATTGCTTCCGCAGGCAAGGTTCTCGGAATCATGCGTGAGTGCAGTGCGTTCTCAGGATCTCTGCTCAGGTTCGCATCTGTGTCTGATGAACTCAGA
Organism: Verrucomicrobiota bacterium; assembly: GCA_040264395.1. Classification (GTDB taxonomy): domain Bacteria; phylum Verrucomicrobiota; class Verrucomicrobiia; order Limisphaerales; family AAA164-E04; genus AAA164-E04. The sequence continues at coordinate 9,113 of JBDQII010000128.1, read as the reverse complement.
CGGTAAGCGCGCGAAAGAACCAGCTCCCTCACCAGCCGTTTGGTGGACCAATTGTTCTGGACAAATTGATAGCTGAGGTAATCCAGCAATTCCGGGTGGGTGGGGGCATCGCCTGTGGTTCCAAAATTATCCACAGACCTCACGATGCCACGACCAAAAAGGTGATGCCATACTCGGTTAACGTATACGCGAGGAGTGAGCGGGTTGCTTGAGCTGGTTAACCATTGGGCCAGCTCGAGGCGTCCGGTTTCTCCATCAGGGATTGCTGGGCTTGATGCGTTTTTATCGAGTGCGACCGTGAGGAAACCCCGAGGTACTTTTGCTCCAAGTTGATGCACATTACCGCGCACACACACCGCGTAGTCCCCTGCATCCTTCTCCACCCCGACGGTGATTGCCCTTGGCAGAGGCACCGGTGCGGTATCCTTCACCTCGGCCAGTTGTTGTTCCAATGCCTTGAGTTCAGCTTTTTGATCCTCCGAAGCATCTTTGATCTTTTTTAAGATGTTGATCGAATTCCCCAGTTGTTTGACCTGATTGGAGTATTCCTGATAATTCTGCTTTCGATCGAATGGTACTTCTAATTCCTGTTCCACCAACTTGGAGACATTATCCCGGATCAATGTGCGCGTACTTCGAAAAATTCCCGCCAGCGCGTAGTAATCTTCTGTTGGGATCGGGTCGAATTTATGATCATGACACCTTGCGCAGCTGATGGTCATTCCCAAAAGGGAACGGCCCATCGTGTCGATCTGTTCATCCACCGTATTCATCCTGAGTAACTCCTTGTCCTGCAGGTCCAGATTCTTGGGGCCGATAGCGAGGTATGCGGTGGCCACTAATTGACTGTTTCGCTGCTCCTGGCTGGACCATGGCATGAGATCACCGGAAATTTGTTCGCTGATGAACAGGTCAAATGGTTTGTCCTGATTATAAGCGTCAATGACGTAGTTGCGATACCGCCAGGCGTTTGACAGAACGGAGCTGCGACCGCCCCCGGTTGAATCGGCATATCGAGCGAGATCAAGCCAATGACGTCCCCATTTCTCTCCAAATGATTGGGATGCGAGCATTTGGTCGATAATGGATTGATAATTTTGCTCGGATGCATCTTTCTGAAAATTTCGTATTTGCTCAGGCGAAGGGGGGAGTCCGGTAAGATCAAAACTTACCCTTCTCAGAAGTTCCGCTTTACTGGCATCCCGGGTCGGTGCCATCGAGTTTTTCTCCAGCTCGGCCATGACAAAACGATCAATCAAGTTGAAAGCCCAGCCTTGATCCGTGTTTTTGGGGGCAGGAGGGAGAGAAATTGGGCGAAAGGACCAGAATTGTCTGCCTTTATCCATGTCAATGGCTTCGTCTGCCGATTCGGAAACATCTCCGTCTCTGGGATCCGCAGCTCCCATGCGTATCCAATGTTCGATGTGGGCTATTTTCGATGAGGGAAGCTTGCCTCTCGGCGGCATTTCCAGATCAGGATTGCTGTAAGCGAGGGCCTCCAGTAGTAAACTTTTTTCTGGCGCTCCGGGTTCGATGGCCTTTCCTGAATCGCCCCCGGTTATCCAACCCTGTCTACTGTCCAACCGAAGTCCTCCTTTGATTTTTTTCGATTCAGAATGACACTCATAGCAATGCTCAACAAGCAAGGGTCGCACGTGCTTTTCAAAATAAGCAACTGCTTCATCTTCTCCGGCGTGAATCAAACCAAAATGAGCAGCCAGCATTGAGGCTGCCAGTATCCATGGCACTGGTCGCGTCATTTTCATATGGCTGAGGAGTCCCTTCATGGTTCGTTATCGAATTTTACAGAATCTTTGAAGGAATCAAATAGATTTTACACGTACAATGCGTTGCTCAGCGCCGAACGATCAGTTTTTTTTTCTTCATATCCAATGCCCATAGCATCTTGTGGGTGCGATATGCCAAAGCAATAAAACCCGCAAGTATGGCGCAAAAACACACCGGGACAGTCGTGGGCCACCAGTCTGTTCCCATGAAAATGATGCATGTGTTGAGTGCGATGATCAAGAATCTGATTTCAGTTGGCCCAATGCCGAAAAAATAAATTTCAAACGCATTGGTTGCTGCAAAGGAAAGAAAGGCATTCACCATATAAGCGCCCGCAACGATCAGGATACCGACAAAATACCAGGTAAGTCCTTCCGGGGCGATCATCATGTATCCTGCTACAATGCAAGATTGAAACACGTAATCCAGAAGATGGTCCATGTAATAACCCCATTTGATGAGCCCCGTCTTGCGGTAACGGCCCAAAGCGCCATCAAAGAGATCGCTGATATATTGCGCAAGGATCATGAGCGAAACCAGCCAAAGCCACTCCAGGTTTTCCCGGGCTTTCCAGCTGAATACCAAAATCAAAGCTGACCAAATCAAGGTCAGATAAGTGAGGTGCCATGTTTCAATCCACGATGGTAACTTTGGGACCCAGTAATTTCTGAAATTATTTTCCCATCGCATCAAAACGGATTTCCCAACCTTTTGGTCGCCCTTGAACTCGCGGTCACTCATCTTGAAACCCTAGCGATTCCGCTCATGCGGGAGTAGAAAAATTTCATTGGATATTCCTCCTCCAGAGGTAATCTTCCTAAGTGATCCATATGATGAGAACGTTCTTCTGCGACTTATGAAGACCATGATTTCTGAAATGAATGCTTTACGGTTGAGCCGATTCTTTTTTTGCCGATTCGGGGTGTTTGTCACTCTTTCATTTATGCTGTCCCTCCATGGTGCTGAACCTTTGCATGTCGTCTTCATGGTGGGAGAACAGGAATATGAAACCGCGCGCACACTTCCTGAATTCGCAAGGCAAGAACTGACCTCCAAGGGGATTGTCAGTTCCTTTGCACATGTCTCCAAGGATGATCCGAACCATTTTGAAGGATTGGAAGCACTGGCTGATGCAGACGTCCTGTTCGTCAGTGTGCGGCGAAGAACACCCTCGGAAGCTCAGATGCAATTGATTCGCACGTTCTTGAATCGGGGGGGGGCAGTCATTGGCATACGGACATCCAGTCATGCATTCGACCGTGAGCCTCCCAGTGCGGATTACGTGCGCTGGCAGACATTTGATCGCGATGTGCTGGGAGGACATTATGAAGGGCATTATGGAAATAAGCCCCCCATCGACCCTCCATCGAAAATTTCTTTACAGGAATCAAAGGAAACGCACCCCGTATTAAAAGGCATCGAGCAACGCTCTTTTTTATCAACATCGCATCTTTATAAAAACCGGGAAATGTCGACCAAGGCGACTGTCTTGATGGATGGGGTGGTTGTGGGCAGGGAGGTCAGGGAACCTGTGACCTGGACGCATGAAACGTCATCAGGTGGCAGGGTGGTATACACTTCACTGGGCAACACGCGTGATTTCCAAATCCAACCTTTTCGACGTCTGTTATTGAATGCCATCCATTGGGTAGCTGGTCGTGCAGTTCCTGAGCAACTCATTCACCCAGGGCTTAAAGGGGATTTCGATCCGAATGCTTCCCACAATGGTTGGGTGCCGATGAACGTGCCTTCAGCATGGGAACAACATCCAAACGGGGCCTTTGCCGATACGGATGGCTTTGGGTGGTATCGTGCATTCGTGCATGTGCCGGAAGCCTGGCGTGGCAGTCGTTTGCTGCTGGTGGTCGATGAGGTAAGTGACGTGGATGAAGGTTTTTTCAATGGTATTAAAATCGGTGCCAATGGTGCCATGCCCCCTCTGTATCAAAACCCTTCAAGTAACATACGCCGCCCTTTCGTGATTGATCCGGACTGGATCCGTTACGGTGAGGACAATCTGATTGCATGGCGTGTTTATGACAAAGGAGGGCAGGGTGGAATATTGAAGGGGCCGGTGCATTTGAGCCGTCGCGATGATGCCATTGATCTTCAGGGAACCTGGTTGTTTCGCCCCGGAGACGCTCCCTCCTGGAGTCAGTGGGATCACGATCCTGACAGTGCTGAAGCCAAGCAAGCATCTGCGCAATTCAAACAAATCGCCGGAGTTGGGTTTGCCGGTCACGTCGGGATTGTGGAGGCGGACATAGGGGGAAGACAGCGTCGCATCCAGGAGGTTTACGAAAAATTCAAAGGCAATACCAATGTGCATGCCCTGACTGAAGGGAAGGGAGCTCCACTACCTCCCGCCGCAGCGCTTGAATCTCTCGAGGTAAGCGATGGTTTGAGCATCGACCTTGTTTTGTCAGAGCCTCTGGTGAAACAGCCCCTCTACATTGATTTTGATGAGCGTGGAAGGATGTGGGTGGTTCAGTATATTCAATACCCCAATCCGGCAGGCCTTGAAGTGCTGACATGGGATAATCATTTGAGAAAAGTCTTTGACGCGGTCCCACCGCCCCCACCATACGATCGGCCAGAGCATCAAAAATTTATAGGTAAAGATAAGATCACTTTGCATGAGGACACTGACGGTGATGGTGTTTTTGAGACCCATAAAACATTTCTGGATGGTCTGAACATGTGTACTTCATTGGCTTTTGATCAAGAGGGCATATGGGTCATGCATCCACCTTACCTGCTGTTTTATCCAGACCGGAATCATGATGATCAACCGGATGGCCCTCCCGAGGTGCATCTGTCAGGATTTGGTTTGGAGGATACTCATTCGATCGCCAACAGCCTGAAGTGGGGGCCTGATGGTTGGCTTTATGGCGCCACTGGTAGCACGGTCACCGCGCGCGTCAAAGTTGAGCGAGGTAACTCAAAGAAGGTATATCCTTTCTTTGGTCAAAATATCTGGAGATACCATCCTCTCACACACCATTTTGAATTGTTCGCCGAAGGAGGGTGGAACACTTTTGGTGTGGATTTTGACAGTAAGGGGCGACTTTATTCAGGTACCAACGGGAACCTGCAGTCGGTTTATTTTGTGCAAGGCGGTTACTATCAAAAATCTTTTGGCAAGCATGGACCTCACACCAATCCCTACACCTTCGGGCATTTTTTCGGATTGCCCATTGAAGGTGAAAAAGTGCGCCTCGTGCATCAGTGGGTGCTCTATGAAAGTGGCGCCATTCCGTCGCTGGAAAATCATTTCGTTGGAAGCAACTCGCTGGCTAACAAGGTACACGCACTGCGCGTGATGCCCGACGGCAGTACGTTCAAAACTGCCGAAATTGAATCACCTGTAACGACTTCGGACAAATGGTTTCGGCCAGTGCACAACGTCATAGGGCCGGACGGAGCCATCTACCTTTCTGACTGGTATGATGCTCGCATCACGCATGTGGATCCCAGAGACAATTGGGACCGTGAGCGTGGGCGTATTTATCGCTTACGTGACGCGCGTCGCTCCCCCGGCTATGCCATGGACATGCATCGCAGGACGACCGAACAGCTGGTTTCATCCCTGTCGGATCAAAATCAATGGGTCCGATCCACGGCTCGTCGTTTGCTGCGCCAGAAGAAAGACCCTGCTGCGATTGCATTGCTTCAGGAACGATTGACCAATGCGGATGGAGCGACTGCTCTGGAGGCCTTGTGGACCCTGGAACAAATGCAGTCTCTGGCCGAATCCACGCGTCTTCTTTCACTGAACCATGCCGATCCTCACGTGCGCTTGTGGGGCGTTCGCTTGAGTGCGGATGTTGTACCCCTTTTGAGTTCTGCGGTTTTTAAAGCCGTCATGCATTTGGCGAAAACGGATTCAGATCCTGAAGTGGTTTCACAAATTGCAGCAAGTGCTCAACGACTTCGCCCTTCGCAAGGTTACCCCTTGGTTCAAGCGCTGTTTCAGCGCGATGAATGGTCCAGTGATCCCTACATACCGCAACAGATCTGGTGGGCTTTGGAGTCTCAGGTTCGCCAGCAACCAGAGGGAATGCTTGCGCTGCTGGGGACTCCGGATCAATGGCAGTTTCTTCTGTTGCGTGAAACGTTGTTGAGCCGCCTGAGCCGCAGGTTGACCTCTGAACAAGATCCGGACAGCCTGACCCTTTGCGCCCGCCTCTTGATGAAGGCGCCGGATAAGGATGCGGTTTCGTTGCTTTTGGAGGGGATGGAATCTGCGTTACAGGGATCTCGCCTCGAGGTTTTACCGGATGCATTGGACAAGGCTCTGAAATCAGTCACGGCAAGGTTTGGGTCGGATCCTTCCTGGGTTGGGTTTGGCCTTCGAATTGATAGCCCGTCAGCTTTCGTCTCTGCCCGTGAAATGGTAGCCCACTCCCAACAGGCAGAGGAGACGCGGATCGCCATGATCAGCCGGCTCTCGGAGCTGCGCGACCAGCCATCGGTTTTCATCATGCTGCAACTCATCGGTGAGAGCCATGCTTCTGAATCACTCAAGCTCGCTGCGATGAATGGACTGCGTCGATTTGATGATGATGTCATTGCGGAAACCTTGCTCGATCAATTGCCGCAGCTCGAAGGAGACCTCCTTCAAACCGCATTGTCCGTGATGGCCGGGCGAACGGAATGGACCGTTGCGCTGTTAACGGCAGTGGATCAGGGAGCATTGGCAAGGGAAGCCATCTCATTCGATGTCTTGATCACCATGCAGCAGAGGGGGGATGAACGGATCGCTTCTTTGATCAAGTCCAACTGGGGTAATCTGCGTCAACCGAAAGCTGCCATAACCACACGCATCCATGAGGTCGAGACAACCTTGAAACGTCTGGACGGAGATGCTCTTGAGGGTAAGGAGCTTTTTGCTCAAGTCTGTGGGGCCTGCCATGTTCTGCATGGGGAGGGTCGATCCATTGGGCCGGAGCTCACCGGTTATGATCGTGGTAATCTCGATTTTCTACTGCCGGCTGTTCTGGACCCAAATCTGGCCATTCGTGAAGAATTTGAACTCGTGACCTTGACGTTGCGCGCAGCAGCGGGGGAGCTGGAGGGGGCTCTTTTGACTGGTTTCATTTCAGGAATGGAAGCAGGGGTTCTCACTCTGACCGATCTTGCTGGTAACCTTACCCGGATCGCGGAAACCGATGTCGTCAAACGCGAGCATTCCACTGTTTCCATCATGCCTGAAGGGCTTTTGGACACGATGACGGAACAGCAGGTCGCCGATCTTTTTGCGTATTTGCAAAATTAGGATTTGTATTTGTCTGCCCGATTCAACAAAGCTTTCATCACGCTCCTGAAGGCAATTGGGCATGCACCTGGCTAAATTAAGATTAAGAGATTTTCGGAATTATCGGCGATTGGACATGATGTTTGATCCCGGTTTCCACCTGTTGCTGGGTAACAATGCTCAAGGAAAAACTAATATCCTTGAATCCATCTATCTACTTGCCACCTTGCGTTCTTTCCGTGGCGTTGGTGCCGCCCAAATGATCCGACATGAGCAAGCGGGATTCTTTGTGGGTGCTGAAATTGTGGGGGTTCAGTCTGATGTGATCAAGTATTACTGGTCTTTGCGTGATCGCCGCCTGACGCTCAATCAGGATCCGGTCAAGCGTCTTTCCGATTTCTTTGGAACACTTCGTTCTGTGGTTTTCTGCACTGAAGATTTACAACTCGTCAAGGGAGCCCCACGGATTCGTCGGCGGTTCATGGATCTTTTACTTTCTCAAACCCAGCCTGCTTACCTGGGTAATCTTCAGCAGTATGCCAAGGTATTGCGATCGAGGAATGCCATCCTGAAACAGCATCGACCCGATCAGGATGTGCTTGATTCCTTCACGAGAGAACTCGTTCATTACGGGCAAGCATTGATTGAGGCGCGCAAACAATTTGTGCCGCGCCTCTCCCCACTTGCACGTCTCTCTTACCGTCGAATATCTGATGATGCCGAGGAATTCATGATGGTTTATCACCCTACGGTGCAAGGAGATTTCAGGGAAGAGCTGGACAGGGTAAAGGTCAGGGAAAGGCAATATCGATCTACCCTGGTGGGGCCACATCGTGATGATCTTAAATTACTTCTGAATAATCAGTCTGCAGCTCAATTTGGCAGTGAAGGTCAAAAGCGTAGCTTGGCCATCTCCTTGAAAGTAGCTCAGGCTGAATATCTGACCGGACTCTTCGGGCATCCCCCTGTCTTATTGATTGATGACGTGATGGGGGAATTGGATCTAGCCCGCCGCGGTGGCTTGATGCCATTGCTTGAACGATCCCATCATGCCTCTGGTCAGGTCTTTATGACGTGTACTGAGGAAAACTGGCCCAAGGAACTTGGGAGGCGCTTGATCCGATGGAAAGTGGATCAAGGTTCCATTCAGCACGCTGATTAAATTGGAGGTCAGTGTTTAAATGTGACCTGGAAAATGACGCAGACGCGCTTTTTGGCTTTCCAATGTGCTTGGTTTCCATAAAGTGTTGCCGGTTTTCGGCTCAAAAAGGCCTTAAAAACACAAAAACACAATTACAAAATAAAAGATTCCTATGCCAATCGCAACTCCGAAGCAATTCGCAGCCATGTTGGACGCCGCACAAAAAGGCTCCTATGCCTACCCGGCGATCAACTGTACAAGTATCATGACCTTGAATTCTGCCTTCAAGGCATTTGCCGATATGAAATCAGACGGCATTATTCAATTCTCCACAGGTGCGGGTCAGTTTGCTTCAGGTCTGAACAACAAGGATGCCACCAAAGGCACCATCATTCTCGCTGAAGCTGCTCATCGGCTCGCGGAACAATATGACGTGCTCGTGGCACTCAACACGGATCACTGTCAGCCCAAGGCAGCTGCAACTTTCCTCAAACCTCTCATTGAAGCCACGGCTGCGCGTCGCGCCAAAGGGGAAAATAACCTCTTCCAGAACCACATGCTTGATGCATCCATTCTTCCGTTGGAAGAAAACATCGCCATTTCAAAGGAATATCTGAAACTTGCTGCTGAAAACGAGATTGTGCTGGAAGTCGAAGCCGGTGTAGTGGGTGGTGAAGAAGACGGCTCTGCAGGCACTGAAGACACTCCTGAAGAACACCTATAGACGACTCCTGAAGACATGCTGGCCGTCTACGAAGCCTTGCAGTCCATTGGTCGCTTTACGTTTGCTGCTACGTTCGGTAACGTCCACGGGCACTACAAGCCCGGCGCTGTGAAGCTTCGCCCTGACATCCTCAAGGATGGCCAGGCAGCTGTGGTCGCCAAATATGGTGCCGAGGCAGAGATGGACCTGGTCTTCCATGGTGG
>JBDQII010000127.1:0-11487 GCA_040264395.1 Verrucomicrobiota bacterium | reverse complement strand
GCCGTCATCACAGCCAATGCGGTGTCCTGTCGATACCGCTCCAGTAATTGCGTCGAGCGCTTCGCCAGCATGCGTCGTACTTCCCTTCGTTTGCCCTTCTCTCGTGGGATGACCATATGATCGTAGGCGGTGGTTTGATGAGTCGTTGTTACTAGGGCAATTCGTAAAACTCACAGAATTGCAGGAAAAGTTTATTCAAGACGAAAGGACGGGAATCAACATCATGATGGTTTTTCAAAACGGGAAAACCATTTATCAACACACACAAAATTCAGGTAAGAAGGGAGACAAGGATATCCAAAAGGATACGATCTTTCCGATGTATTCAATGACGAAGCCAATCACTATCGCCGGCATGCTTCTGCTGAACGAGAGAGGTTTGGTACCATGGGATGATCCAGTGTCTAAATACATCCCTTATTTCAAGAATCTGATATATAAAAAGGATGGAAAGGTCCTTCCATGTCAAAACGAGTTAAAGGTTATCCATCTGATGACCCATAAATCTGGCTACAGATACTATGGGAATCCTCTCCTCAAACATTTTGGAAGCGGTTCAGGTGGTGCCACATTTGAAGAACCCCAGCCTAATCAGATTAAATATGATAACTTGGATGGATTTGTAAAAGATGTGGCGTCTCAACCACTTGAGTTTGAACCTGGAACTCAGTATCAATATGGCATAAGTCAAGCCGTGTTGGGAAGACTGGTAGAAGTCATTTCAGGAAAACCGCCTCCTACATTTCGCAAGAAAACGAACCTACCAGAAAGGAGGGAAAGTAATGGAAAGCTATAAAGGCATTAACTATCAGTTCAGGCCTGATTCGTATTGGGTGGATAAAGGCATTCGCTAATCAATACTGCGAGATGTCAAGGTTCCAAATGACGGTCCGCAAATTCCAAATACTTCAACCAATCAAATGCGGTAATATCGTGCCTTCCAGTGCGCAAATGATACCCTACATGATCTCCTACAGATTGATTTAAAACAGGACGCACATCTTTATCAAGTCCTTCAATCTTGTAGTAACGGTAAACTTCAGAAGCATAGTAAGCAGATAAAAACTCCCCGAATGGATCGGCCCATGTATCTTTTTCAGCACTGGCAATGTAAACGGGTCTTGGTGCTGACAAAGCTACCAGCATGTGCTGATCTACAGGCAGTTGATTTTCTCTATCTCCGTAAGCGTGAAAGCTACGGCAAAACCAATGTGGAAAAACTCTATTGATATGAGTAACCGTTTCCCCTTTCATGCGACGGCTGATCGCCGCACCCCCACAACCTGAATTATTGGAAATCACCATCGCAAACCGCTCATCCTTTGCCCCAGCCCACAAGGCTGCTTTGCCCATTCTAGAATGCCCAATCACAATGACGCGCTTGGCATCGACCACTTCGAGTGTCTTCAATGCATCCAGAGATCGGCTCAATCCCCAGGCCCACGCTCCCAGTGTCCCCCAATCACCCTTTTCATGGGGTGCCTCTTTTTCGCTGTGAAACAAAGCGTGCAGGCCATTCTTGAATCCATCATGCTCGTCCGGATCCACCTCATTTGCGTCGATGGTCGCAAATCCATATCCACGATCTAAAATCATCTTCAACAATGCTTCAGGTTCTTTTTTCGCTAACTCGGGAAATTGTCCTCGAGGACCGATCCACGGTTGGCCAATGACTGGAATTTCCCTGGAGGAATCGAATAAATGCATACCAAGAAAAACAGGTGACGGCTTGCCCTTTTCGATTGGAAGAAACAGCGTCGTCTTGATTGTTAATTGCCCAAGCGTCGTTTTGACATGTGTCGCCAATCTCAACCGTCGGGCGTTCAAATGTTCTAGCACCTTTTCCTCAAGACGCTCAAAAGCCAATTGAAAACCATCATCCGGAGCCTTCCCATAGATATGGTTTTCGAAGAGGCTCACAATTTCTGCTCGACGATGTGTTTCCCAAACTGTCTTTGGGGCTGACACCTTTTGCTTCATGAAAAGTGGCCAATCCGTTTCACTCAACGGCACCACTGAATCATCGGAAGCGTGACTCATCATTACCACGATCAAAATCGAGAATATCATCCATCGAGCAATCATACCCAGACTCTAACACTTACCATTTGAGAATTCATTCTTAAACTCGCCCATAAACTGCCATCGAACAGGCACAGATAACAGGATACGGAGTTACGCATGATCACCATCCTGAATTAATTGTGGGGTAAGAAGAGTGATTACCTGAATCCAAATTGGAAACAGTTGATGGTAGAAGTACCAAAACAATGGTACAGTTGGTTATCCTTCTATCATATACGGCAATGTGTCATTCCGTGTATGGAATCGAATGGAAACTACAGTAATTACGCATGAAGGATCACATTAATAGGATAACAACCGTCATACTTCTGGGGATGCTGTTAACAACTGCTTCGCAAGCCCAAACCCCACTGGGTTTTCCGGCGGAAGATTTTCCTGAGGCCACAAAAGATGGCGCTTGGGTCACCACAAACTCGCCTAGAGCTTTGTATTACGAAGGTAAATTCCAAAAGACCTACTCCGGTTGGGTTACAAAGAGGGGGACGATTGTGATCTGGTCTTATAACCATCAGACGAAGGAGACAGCGACATTCACTTTACACGAAGATTTCCAAGCGGACACTCATGACAATCCAGCTTTTTACGTAAGAAAAGATGGATGCATACAGGTGTTCTACACCAAACACAATACAGAGAAGCTTGTTCGCAGTTTCGTGAGCACCCATCCGGAGGACATATCCAAGTGGGAACCGGTAGATCATATTCAGACTCACGCTAAAAGTACCTATACCCTTGTCTTTCGCTTGTCCGCAGAAAACGACCGTGTCTACTTGTTTACCCGTGCCCTGAATTATCACCCTTCCGCATTAAGGTCTGAGGATGATGGTAAGACCTGGAGCGAGCCTGTTCAGCTTATAAATGTAGGACACGGGAGACCTTATCAGCGGATGGTGTCCGATGGTATTTCCAAGATCCATGTCGCCTTTACAACAGGACATCCCAGAAACGAAAAGAACAACAGCGTCTATTACTTTTATTATGAGAATGGCGCCTTTTACAAAGCTGACGGAACCTTCATCAAGAAGTGGAAAGATCTTCCTGTTATCCATACTGAAGCGGACCTTGTTTATGATGGCAGTACCAACGGACGAGCCTGGACCTGGGATCTTGCCATCGGAACGGATGGGAACCCCGTTGTGGCTCACGGAGTTTATCCACAAGAGAATGACCATCGATACTATTATGCGAGGTGTGGGAAGGTGGTTTCCTGAAACCCCGAAAGGAGCAAAGGAACGTGAACCTCACTACTCGCCCGGTTACAGTCTTGACCACCATGACCCTTCTATTGTGTATCTTTCTAAACACATTGACGAAGATACAGGCCAAATTGAGGTTCAGCGATGGAAGACTCAAGATGGAGGAGAATCGTGGGCATCCAAAAGTATTACTTCCGGTTCGGACGGCCTGAATGTCAATCCCGTGGGCAACTGGAGTTTTCCATATGATTCAATACCTGGGCAAAAGATGATCCTTTGGATGAACGGTCGTTATCGCCATTACACGGATTATTCCACTGGCATCCGGTATTGGATTGAAGACGAAGCGAATGATGAACAAGAGTAACAGAATCAAGAACGTCCTGCATCACATGGGAGTGAAAGGGAAGGGCGGGTAAGATCAAGATGAAGATTATGATTAAGAAAATGGCTGCTTACAGCTTTCTCACACTGGCCGACTTCCTTAGGATCAGGACAAGACAGTAATGATTTTTCAATACGACCCTAGGCGACAAATTCCGACTGCTTTTTTGGTTCGTTCGTAATGGTAAAATCTCCTAAGATTACTTAAGAATCTCAATCAATCCATCGAACAGATGCTTTCACCGAGGAATTGGTGAGTAGAATATGATGACAAACATGAAAACGAGTTTATGGATGACATGGATATTGATCGTTCTCTGTGTCTTTGCTCCAAGAGCCCAAGGTGCAGAGGAACCCGCTGTGGATTTGGGGAAGAAGGCCGAATCGGTGCCATTGAACGTATTCACATTTGCGCATGAGATCGATCAATTGGTGGTCAATGAATTAAGGAGACTCGAGCAGGAACCGCGTCCAGAAATCGATGATTACACGTTCTGTCGACGCATCTACCTGGATGCCATTGGTCGTATTCCTACGATTGATGAGTTGGAGCGTTTCATTGTGGATGATCAACCTGAAAAGCGCAGCAGGCTCATCAACGAATTGCTGCATTCCAAAGGTTACAATAGTCATTGGTACAATTACTGGGCGGATCTCCTGAGGGTAAAGGATGTGGGGGACAAACTGCATCACTCCGGGAATTTCTCGGAATGGATCAAGGATGCTGTTCGGAGCAGCAAACCTTACGACCAGATGGTACACGAGTTGATCAATGCCAGCGGCGAACTTTACAAACCGGGCAATGGCGCCACTGGATTCTACGCTCGCGAACCCATGCCTTTGGATCATCTGGCTAATTCAGTGAAAACCTTCATGGGGATGAGCATTGAATGCGCACAATGTCATGACCATCCCTATGAGAATTGGTCCCAGCAGGATTTTTACAAGCTCGCGGCTTTTACTTCAAAGACGCACTTGCGTGTGGATCCTTTGCCTAAGGATGAAAAGGAGACTTATGCGAAGGATCGCCAGATCTTGAAGCAAAGGGATTTTGATGAGTGGATCGTCTACCGGGAATCCATCCGAGTCAAACATGCCGCTATCTATGGTAATGGCACCGGTTACATGCGTCTTCCGCATGATTACCAATACAAGGATGGGGAACCGCATCAGGTTATGGAAGCAGATGTTCTCTTCGGCAACATGCCCAAGGTCAATTATCAGATGAACAAGGAGAAACTGGAGTCGCTTCCCAAGAGTCATTTCGGGCCAGGGATCAACGCCCGCAAATCCATGGCTGATTGGATGACCGCCGAGGACAATCCCATGTTTACGAAAGCGACGGTGAATCGTCTGTGGCACAAGATCATGGGAACGGAACTGGTTGGTCAATTGGGTGGCTTGACTCAGGAAGCCATGGGGAATCATCCCGCGCTCACTGAAAAACTCATCTCCATCATGAAGGCTACCAAGTATGTTACGAAAGTATTTCTGAGCGCTCTCTTTAATAGTCGGACCTATCAGAGCAAGGCGATTGCACTGAGTGCCACGCCTCCCGCATATGTTTTGGATGGGCCGGTTGTCAAGCGTCTTACGGCAGAAGTTATTGTTGATTCTTTCCTGAGCCTAAAAACCGAAACTCCGGACAAGTATGTAGCGACTGAATTTCAATGGGACGGGTTTACGCACTTTTATGATAAATCACAGGATATGACGGTCAAAGATTTTGTTGATTACTCCATCAAGGGGCCGGGCAGGGGGGCATTTCAGAATCGGGAAGAACGAGAAGGCATGAAGCGAAATGGTGAAATGGGGCCGAAGGAGTTATGGCGTGTTTCGACGTTCGGTCGGAATTACAAACAGCATTGGATGGCAATGCTCATGGGGAAATCCAATCGTGAATTGGTCGATGGAGCGACTCAGGAACCGGACATTCCTCAAATTCTCTTCATGATGAATGGACCAGGTATTCCGGAAGAATCATTGATCTATCGCAAGCTCGGCAACGTTACGGATCAAAGGGAAAAAATGGAACTCATCTGGAAGGCTGTTTTGGGACGCTTACCCAAAAAATCGGAAGAGCATTTGTTCGAACATAAGCCGGGTGATGTCATGTGGGCTTTACTCAACTCCAATGAATTTCGATTTGGAAGATAAAACGATGAAGCGCAGAGAATTTATTTATCGCGTGGGGATGACGGGAATGTCATTGCCCTTTTTGAATGCGACAGAGGCTACAGCACAGTCAGCCAAAGCGAAGTCGGTCATTTATATCTTTCTGAATGGAGGATTGAGTCAGTACGACAGTTTTAATGTGGAAGTCGATCAAGCTGTTCTGGGGAAATCGACCATCATCAAGAGCAATGTCGCTGGAGTCCGTGTCAGCAACTATTACCCGAAATTGGCTAAACAGATGGACAAGCTTCTTGTGCTGAACTCAATGAAAACCAATCAAGGGGCTCATCCTGCTGGTATCTATAAAATGCTGACCAGCTACAATCCGCGTTCCACGGTGACCCATCCGGAATTGGGGGCATGGGTGAACAAGTGTCTGACCCGTCAACAGGACAGCTTACCGAATTTCGTGAGCATCGGTAACGGGCGCGCCGGCAGTGCCGGCTTTTTTCCAGGGCAATGGGCGGCTCTTCCGGTGAAAAGTCCTGACAAGGGAATCGATTTTGTGAAGAGAAAGGAATCCGTTGTAGAGGATACGTTCAAGAAACGCCTCCATATCCTCGATTCCCTGAACAAGGATTTCGAGGAGAACTTTGGAACCAAGGATACCCGATCTTATGTAGATACCTACATGGGTTCTTTTAAATTTATGAACTCAAAGGACATTGATGCCTTTGAGCTGAAAAATGAGCATCCCCAGATCGTTGATTTGTATGATAAGAGTGAGTTCAGTCGCAGTTGCCTCCTCGCTGGACGCCTGGTTGAACGCGGGGTACGATTTGTCAAAGTGAACCTGGGAGGGTGGGATTATCACGATGCCATCTATTCCAAGATGCCCGCCAATGCGAACAAGCTTGATGGTGGATTGTCTTCATTACTCGCTCATCTGAGCCAGAAAGGATTGTTGGAATCCACCTTGGTGGTCGTATCGACGGAGTTCGGTCGAAAGCCTGAGGTGAATCCCAACAAGGGACGGGATCATCACCCGGATGGCTTCACTTGTTTGATGGCAGGCGCCGGGGTAAAAGCGGGGCAGATTTATGGAACGACCACCAAGGACGGGAAACATGCGGAAAAGGATGTATTGGATGTGATCGATTTCAATGCATCCATCGCCTGGCGCCTCGGCATGGATCCCGACTACGAGGAAAGCTCCGCCAATGCGCGTCCTTTCAAACTGGCCAATAAGGGCAAGGCACGTAAGGAGCTGTTTGGTTGAAATGATTTCTGTGGATGCTTTCTATTCAATCTGTAGCACTGTGCCATTCAGATGTTTTTCTCATGATGAAAGTCAAAAGAATTCTTGTTCTCCTGTTTACTATTGCGTTCACGGCAACGACAGATTTCTTTGCTCTCGCGCAATCGAATTAGGAAACATCGAAGCTGTCAAACAACACATCACTACCGGTGTAGATTTGATAGTCCCACCTTCTCCGAAGCAGTTTTTCTCTCGGGATTCATATGGTTCGACATTGCCGCGTAACATGCATAAATTACTGGAGTCTTATTTAAGGATTAGGGAGAAATGAAATTGCAATTATTAATCAAAACATGCGCTTTAGTAGGTTTCACATTCACGTTAACAATCAATCCTGTAGCAGCCCAAAAATACGACGTTGAATCACCCAACAAAGAATTAAAGCTTTCCGTCAATACCAGCGAACAAGTTTCCTTTATCGTGACCAATAAAGGTTTGCATGTAATGAAAGCTGCCAAGATTGCTCTAGAACTGGATAAGGGGAATGTTTTGGGCAACTCGCCAAAATTAAAGAAAAAGAAACTTGAGCTCATAGATGAAACCATCACGGTTCAAGTGCCCTATAAAGACGCTAGCATTAAAAATGTGTGTAATCAATTGTCCCTGTCCTTCAGGGGAAACTTCGAAATAATCTTCAGGGTTTATAACGACGGAATAGCTTACCGTTTTATTGACAACAACTCTGAAACAGCGGTGGTAACCAACGAAGTTATGGAACTTATTTTTCCAGAACACAGTCTGTCATATTTTCCACAGGAAGAATCCATGTATTCTGACAATGAACGCATGAAGAAGGAACCTGGCACCGCGCTCCACGGTCGAAATCTCCGGTGCCTGTTCCCTGTTTCCCTGGGTAGCCCGGATGGTCATGTCTTTACCGGGGCATTCACTTGCTGGCGCCAGTCCTTGAGGACCTTGTGGAGAGCCTTCGTTTTGTCAGGACGGAACGCGCAGACACCTTTCTCCAACTCAATATGATCTCGCTTCAGGTTAGCTATCTTGGTGAACCACCCTGTCGGGCTGATGCCCGAAGCTGTCCCGGGGGGGGAGAGGGATCAATCGCCGTCTTGCATTTGCCGTGGAACGCACTAGGCTTTTTTGGTATCACTCATTTATGTTCGACTTCACCCTATGCCACACACTGAGGAAGGGGCACTTCCCGGGCCTCTTCTTCTTGGGGCTGATCCTGATCTGTTCGACCGCATGTCAGTCAGGTAAAAAACCTCCCAGTCTGCTTTCTGCTGATGATCCCCTGCCGGATCCGCTGGTGATGAAAGATGGCAGCCGGGTCACTCGCCCGGCCCAGTGGGATGCGCGACGCAAGGAAATGCTGGAGGATATTTTGGCAATCCAGTTCGGGCACATGCCAGATGAGATTCCTGCAATCAAGGTGCGCAGTATCGAGGTGGACGAGGCAAGTAGCACCGAGCACAGCCTGCGGCGTATCGTGATCTTTACCACCGGCCCGCGGCAGGACATCACCGTGCGCGTGGTGCTGGTCACGCCGCGCACGGGCAAGGGACCGTTCCCAGTGATTGTCAAGATTGGCGACGATCATCCCGATGAGGCCGGGCTCAACCGGCGTGGCTATGCCATCGCCCTGGTGGATACCGGGCAGCTCGATCCCGGGCGCGAAGGGCACGATGTGGTGGGACCGGTCCAGACCGCCTACCCGGACCTGGACTGGGGCAGCCTGGCCACCTGGGCATGGGGCGCTTCAAGGACTCTGGACTTTCTGCAGACCCTCGAGGAAATAGATACCTCACGAGCCATCGTGACCGGACACTCCAGGACCGGCAAGGCCGCCCTGCTGGCCGGAGCCACCGACCTACGTTTCAAGGTGGTGGTGCCCAACGGGTCCGGTTGCGGCGGTGCGGCCACTTACCGCAATTACCGGGCGGGAGCCGAGACCCTGGAACTTTTGACACGGGAGAATCGCTGGCTTTTCTGGATGCACAAGGACATTCGTCGTTTCGTGGGTCGGGAACACGCATTGCCCTTTGACCAGCATTTCATGCGCGCCTTGGTCGCCCCTCGTGTGGTCCTTTCCAACGATGGATATGAGGATGTCTGGGCCAATAATTTCGGTACACAGGTGGCCTATCAGGGGGCCCAGCCCGTCTTTGACCTGCTGGGCGTGCCGAGGAACAACATGGCCAAATTCCGGGAAGGGGGCCACACCTTCAATGCAGAGGACGCAGGGGTGATGCTTGATGTGGCCGACTGGTATTGGAATCATGGAAGTTTTCCGGAGTCCATGAACAACCTTCCCGAACCGGATTACGAGCTGAAGTTTTTCCCTTTTGTCGAAGCGCGGCCCTGAATGATTGTGGAGTAAGCAACCCACATCATCTCCGAATGTTTCTTTCAAGAAAACAGCGGGTCAATGTCAGGTTCTACATGCTCCAATAAAATTTTTCCTACAAACGAAACAACACAAATTCTTCTCGATCAGTTAGGCTTTTGCCAACAGGGCACTGAAGTTGTTCGACAGAATTTTTGTCAGCTTGCTTCCAAAATCTGCCTAATGAATCCAGAGTTATTCTCTTTAACTTTGATTTTGAGCAGGTGGCGGACCGAAGAACGACCATTCACCAAGGACAACCGAGGCCGAATCCGTTTAAGCAAAAATGCCCTGGCGATCGACGTTTCCGGTAGATTTCACAACGGTATGGCTTCCGGGCCGGCTTCTGACATACTTTTAAGAGATCATTTCTATATGCGGAGAACATCAGTTTGCTTGTTGATAGTAATGCTGCAGTTAAGCTCGCCGGTGGCTTTCTTTTTACTGAGGGGCCAGCTTCCGACGAAAATGGCGATATTTTCTTTAATGATTTACCCTCTAATCGAACACTTAAATGGAAACATTCCAGTGGTGAAGTTTCGGTAATCCGGGAAAACACCGGACGTGCCAACGGTATGCGTTTTGGTCCTGACGGGCTTCTCTATGTATGCGAAGTTGAACACCGGAGGCTCGTATCCACCACCCGAGGTAAAAATCCTGAACTGGTCGCCTCCCATTACAAATTTAATCAGTTGAATAGTCCAAATGATCTGTGGATTGATAATACAGGTGGTATCTATTTCACCGATCCTCGCTATCGCGATTATGAGGGCTTGGAACAGGATGGGTATCACGTTTATTACCTAGATAAATCCAGTGGGCAGCTCTCAAGAGTTTGTGAAGATTTGGTCAAGCCTAATGGAATCATTGGTAACTTAGCCAATCGATATCTTTACATTGCCGATGAAGGAGATGACAGCATCTACCGCTATTCCATCGAGAGACCAGGAGTCATAGGAGGTAAAGAACTTTTCGCAGATCACAATGCTGATGGATTGACTTTGGATGAAAAAGGGAATCTTTACGTTGCCGGCAAGCAAGTAGAAGTCTTTTCACCTTTGGGTAATCATATTGGAACAATTTCAACACCAGAGAAGCCTGCAAACCTCACCTTTGGTGGTGCGGATCGTAAATTACTGTTTATCACTGCTCAAACCTCTATTTACGGCGTGCAAATGAGAGTCAGTGGTCAATAGGCTAAGGCAAAATTATAATTTGACCAGGGGTTCGGCACTCATGTAGACCCTGTTCAAATCTAAGCCTCCAACGACTATCAGAGAGTATTGCCGTCATTGCTGGTAATTACCTTCCCTGAGGCAGGCTTTCATCCAATCAAGTCCGGTAGCTTGTCCAGTGCTTGTCGCTTCGTCTCAATATCAATCTTTGTGTCGTTTCGTTGCATTGCTTCAGAGTCGTGTCCAGGTACGTCCCCAGCTATTCATGAGAAGTTACCGGTTTTTTTGAACATACTGGTGGTGGCGAAGCGGCCGTCCGCACCAGAGCGAGGCAACCGCATTGGTCCTGTATTCAGCTTGGTCGAGTTTCCTGTCAAGGTGACCCAAAGAGATGTATGAACGGTCAATTTGAGAAAGGCCACCATCCTATTCGGTCGGATCTTCAATTAAGGTTTCCCACACCAACTGACATTCAAGCATATCATCCGAGTTTCTTCTCTCCGAGAGTTGATAGATTGATCGATCAAATCGTTTTTCAAACTGTCCGAAATATTGATTGGTTTGACTTCAACGGAGTATTTTCGATACTTTTCCAACTTACTAAAATTAACTTTTACCAAAATGGAACCAAAAATAGGAACACCGTTCTCAAGCAGCGCAACGAAAGTAATGCTTTGTGGGAGTGGCGAACTAGGAAAAGAGGTTGTAATCGAATTTCAGCGTTTAGGCGTTGAAGTTATTGCAGTTGACTCATACAAAAACGCACCTGCACAGCAAGTTGCTGATCATGCATTCGTTATCAATATGCTTGATTCTCAACAATTGAAGGATGTGATAAATCAATGCAAGCCAGACATTATTGTCCCCGAG
>JBDQII010000126.1:0-11558 GCA_040264395.1 Verrucomicrobiota bacterium | reverse complement strand
TCCATGTTCATCAACAACCGGAAACGTACTGAATGTAAAATCCTTCCGGTCAATTAAATCCAAGACGTAAGCGATACTTTTTTCAGGATGAACGGTGATGGGATCCTGAATCAGTCCGTGAACATGATTTTTGACTCGGGAAACCTCTCTAAGCTGATCTTTCTCCTTCATGTTGTAATGGATCAAGCCCATGCCTCCATTTTGTGCCATCGCAATCGCCATTCTGGATTCTGTGACGGTATCCATATCTGCGGAAATCATGGGCAGATGAAGATTCAGTCCTTCTGATAAAGACGTCTCAAGCTGAGTGTCGCGAGGGAGGACTTCCGAGTAGAGGGTCGCCAAGGTCAGGTCATCGTAAGTCAGGGCACAGCCTTTGTTGGCAGAAAAGAAATTTTCAGCCTGCAGATAAAATTCGCAATCCAAAGAGTTAGGTTCCTGTTTAACTACCATGTCCCACCTTCTCAAAGCCACCCCAAGATTGACAAGCAGGAACTTGACTAAGTCTACATTTTAACCCATCTCACCTTGAATGCGCCAAGTTACTCTTTTGAGTTCATCCAAGCCAATAACTCCATCTTGAATCTTTTGAAAGGCACTTTCCCTCAATGAACGCCAACCAAATCGGCGGGCTTTTTCTTTCAATTGAGTTAGGGACATTCCCATGGCTATGGATTCGGCCAATTCATCGTTCATCAGGAAGAATTCGTAAATGGCAATACGGCCTCGGTATCCATGGCCACTGCATCTCTCGCAACCTTGTCCTTTCCAAGCCTTGATTTCGTGGACCGACAAGGAAAGCGCTTGAGCCATTTCTTGCCGCAGATCTGCATCCAATATTTCATTCTCGGACCGGCAATGCTCGCAAATCCGCCGCGCTAGACGTTGGGCCACGGAGGCCACAAGGGATGAACCGATCAAATGCGAGTCCATCCCCATCCCCAGCAAACGGGTAACAGCACCAACGCTATCGTTCGTATGGAGTGTAGACAAAACCAGATGCCCTGTTTGAGCGGCTCTCACCGCAATCTCCGCCGTAGTGTGATCGCGAATCTCACCGACAAGAACGACATCCGGATCATGGCGCAGGATCGAACGAAGACCGCTGGCAAAAGTAAGCCCAATCGGTTCTCGAGTCTGTATTTGTGACACGCCTTCTATTTGATATTCGACGGGGTCTTCTATGGTAATGATTTTTCGACCATCTTCATTGGCGCGCGAAAGTGCGGCGTAAAGGCTCGTTGTTTTGCCGCTCCCGGTTGGCCCGGTGACCAAAACCAGACCCTGAGGCAGGTTGACCATTTCAGAAAAAAGCTTTTCCTGTTCATCACTCATGCCCAACTCGGTCAAATCCAAAAACAGACTCTCCCTCCCCAAAATCCTCAAACATATGGTTTCACCATGTTTGGTGGGAATCACGGAGACTCGAAGATCAAACTGTTCCCCATTAGTCTGCATGGTGATACGGCCGTCATGAGGCAACCGCTTTTCGGCAATATTCAAGTCGGCCATAATTTTCAGCCTTGAAACGATAGCACCATAAAGCCGCCTCAGCTGCTCTGGTACGGGCACTTTCTTTAGAACCCCGTCAATTCGATATCTCAGTCGAATTGAATCATGATAAGGTTCGATGTGAACATCGGTAGCTCGCAGTTTCAATGCTTCAGCCAAAATCTGATCTACTAAACGTGAAATGGTTCCATCCTTGAGCTGCGCGTTGGGAGCCCGTCCGACATCATACACAATTTCCTGCCCATCATCAGGTAATTGGCTTTCAGGTTTCAATTGCTCAACAGTATCCGCCCCAATACCGAAACTGCGATTGATGACGGATTGCAGGCGACTTGGGGCAGCCAATGCCACTTGTATGCGTTTGCCTAGAATTAAACGAAGATTTCCCAACTCAATGGGTGAAGGCACTTCAGCAAAGGCCAAGGTCAAACAATCATCTTCAACCTTGATGGGTAGTACTTGGTAGTGGAAAACCAGTTTGACCGGTAGAGTGTGAAGTAATTCAGACGTAGGCTCATATTGCTCCAGGTCGAGGAATTCAAGGTGTTCCGATTCAGCAAGGGCCTTGAGCGTTTCTTCCTCCGAAGCAAGCCTCAGATCAAGAACCGCTTTAGCACAGCTGACCCTCAAACGTTTTTGACGCTGTTTAACCTGTTCAAGCGAGGACTCAGTCAAGATGCCCTTGGCCAGCAATAAATCTGCGACATCACCGTGTCGATTTTGAGTGGTGGCATTGTCCATTACTGAATAGGTATTTCCAATGAAGTTCGCTTGCTGAACGGTATACGGTGCTCCTTGTCATCTTTACTTTTTAAGAGGATGAATTCTGAATTTATTTCAAGCAAAATAAAATCGGGGCTTAAATCCCCATTAATCCCTGCACTGAGTTTTTTATTGTCAATAGTCACGAACGCCTCCAGTTCTTTGCCCGAGCTTTCGAACCAGCCCTGATAGAGCAATTCCGCTTGCTTCATGGTGGGCTTGGGCGGTGGTGCCGGTTTGGGAGCGGGCTTGAAAAAATCGGTGAAGAACGGGTTGGCTTCATTTTTCATCGCAGGCCAAGCCTTTATCAAGGGAAAGCCCGGTCGGTTCACCAATGTTTGAAAGGGGTGTTTTGATGCCGCTTGGCTTGACGATCGTATTTGAGGCAAGTCAGGCAAATCACCCCCCAGACGCATCGCGGCAAGGAAAGTCATCAACAACGTGACAATCATCACACCAAGAGACACCCATTGATACATAGGCCAGAGTGCTGTTTGATTTACTGGTTTTTTATTCAATTCCTGATCTCTCCTTGGTTTTATGGTAGGTAAACCCGTTGACAACAAGCTCCAACGCCACTTGATTAGCCGATCCTTGGGTAGTTTTTTTGAGAAGCAGCCGTTCGATGTACAAGGCCGGTTTTTCAGGATGCACCATGGGCAATTCCAAGTTTTCTGCTTCATCGCCTCGCAGTGGCAAGGCCGCCAAAAATTGTTGAGCAACAGCCATGTCACATTGAACGGACATGTTGAATCGCGAGCGATGCAACCGATGTCGTTTTGAAATTGAAACATCTTCCGTCAGCTGGGGCGGTAACGATTCAAATCGGAGAATGGAATCAATTTGACATTCGATTGCCAATGAGAGCAGATAATTTGCAAAGGCAAGCCCTGCCCATAACAGACGCGGCTCTTCCAGTGCAACATCATGCCGCGGCAATCCTTGAAACACTTCGTCTCCTACAGAAATTGTTTTTTCAGCCGCACTCTTCTTCAAAAAAACCTCAAGCGCCACCAAGGCGTTTTCATATTCAACCAGCTGAAAAGACTGCTCCATCTTAGCTTGAGTCTCTTCGGGCAGCAGCACTCGACTAATAAGATTTGCCTCAGCGTCGGTGAAACTCGCAAAAGTGGATTCCATCGAAGAGGTCAGTTCGCTCATCGCATGAATATCCAAAGCACCTCCAAGCTTGTTCGTGTTGATAGAATCTCCAAGCCTCGCCCAAGAAAGCTGCAATGGCGTATTGAGTGCTTGAACTTTCTTGTCCAGCGGGATCAAAACCAAAAAATAAAAAAGGCATGTTCCCAGGGCCACGATGATCATGGATTTTGAGTCTGCTGCCAATTTTTGGAAAAAAGAGATCATACTAAAGCCCTCACTCATTGTTGGACGTTGTTGATTGGGAAATGTTGGGCTGCAGACTCCGCCAAAGCGGCCTGTAATCAGCAGCTTTGGCGGCAGATGAATCAAGTTTGTCTGAAATTGGAATCACATCAGTGGCATCCATTTCCATACTAACTGCAAAGTGCCTGTCTTGAATGAGCAGTTTGGAATCCACCAAGGGACGCCTGGTATCTGCAGGAAGTGTGTCTGCATTGAACAGGAAATCTTGATCACGCAAAAAGGTGACAACATCTGCCAATTCTTGACGCATGGCCTCCCCCTCCGACTTCAATACAAGTTCGAGAATGAATCCACGATGCATGTTGACACGATTGGTTCTATTACTGAGATCAAGGTCCGACGACGTGGTGGTATTCGTTGAGGAAAGATCATCGTTCGCGTAGTAGGAATCCTGGTCAGCCAGAAGCACCATCCAAGCATTTTTATTAGTTCGGATATGCTGCATTGAACCCAGTATTTCTATGGCTGTATACGTATCCTGCTCCACCTGAATCAACGGTTGAAGCATGCGATATTCCTGCTTTAGCCTCCGCAGAACCACTAGACTCTGATCAAATCGAAGTTCAACGTCCTTCACTTCTTCGATCAATTCGGTTTTCATTTTCCAGAGCATTCCTTTCTGGAAAACTGCCACCAGCATCACCACCATGGCGAACACACAGCTCAAAAGCGCTAGAGACCTCCAAATGATTCCTATTTGTTTTTCGTTCCATGCCGCCTTTACCGGTTCAGGAAGCAAGGAGGGCACTTCAACTTTCTTGCGATGCGTGGCCAAAACAGCACCCCAATGACGCCATTCATCCGGCTGAAGATTTGTAACAGGTTCGGGCCATATGGATTCAGTCTTGAGAAGAGAAACCTGTAATTTCTCTCTGACCGCCGTTTCCCATGCAGGAAAAACAGAACTGTCCGCCAGTAGGATCACAGGGCAAGTTATCGCGCGTGATTGATGATCCTTCAAGATGGATGACCGGTATTCCTGCCATGCTCGATTGATATCACGAGACCATTCAGAAGCAATCTCAGGGATACCTTTCCTGATACGCAGCGATTCTAAACCCTTGAATTCATTACGTATCCCCACACGGATTGGCCCGGCAGAGCGCGTTTCCTGCTCTTTTGCCATCTCATTGCCGATGGGGAAAAAGGAACAATATCGGGGATGGGCGCCCTCGAAGACAATGGTCGAAGTTCCCCCATCGCGAACATCAAGCATCAACCATTCCCCGCTGATTTCTGGGCTTGACTGCAATCCTGCAGCAAGGGCATCAGCATCCGCGACCACGTCACATATGGCGACATTCTTGAGACCGAATTCCTGAATGATTTTGTGAACTTCCGATTCCTGACAATAAGTGATCCAATACGCAGAGCGATCCGGGTCGGGCGAAGGGGCCTGAACGTAATCAACAACGATCTTGCTTTCACCCAAACCAACTAGCTGCCGCGTCTGTTCCTCCAACCGATTCTCTAATTGATCCGGCTGAGAGGAATCCAAATCCATCCTTTGAGAAATCGTGACTTGATGCGGAAGTATAATGATCCAGGAGTCATCCACATGACACCTCACGAAATGCTCCCAATCCAATGGGCCACCTATGGACTGCGTTTCGTCTGGATCTCCATCCAGCTTGAAACGATATGATTCACGCCGCAGAGGCCCTCGGAAAGTTTCCTCAAATACGACCACATGCACGGCATCCGAATCAGGAGCCATGACTATCAAATGGCGATTGCGCCACAAAACCTGTTTGAGGCCCGTGATCATAAAAGCTGAAGTCAGTTTCACCGCAGTGAACGAAATGACAAGGGTTCACCTTCTGGAATTTCCTCATAGCGAAGGAATTCACCTGATTCTGACAGAAGGGTCGCGGTAACAAAAATAAGCAGATATCTGGGTTTATCAACCTCAGTGCGCCGACGAAAAGCCGCCCCGATCAGAGGAATTTTTCCAAGGATAGGGACTGCTTCGACATAGGTCGATTGCTCCCTCTCTAAAACCCCTCCCATGACAACAGTCTGGCCAGATTGAACTATCACACGCGTGGAAAGGCTTTGGGTTCGGGATTCCGGCAGCCGAATTTCAAAGCTGTTACCTGAAGCATCCGATACTGAGGCAAAAGGAACCAGTTCAACATCCTGATTGACCTCTGGGCTCAGCGCCAAATAAATGGATTGACCATCCCCGCCGATGCTGGCCAGCACATCCAATTTCACTCCCGATGTGATTTGCTTTGGTGCTCCCTTGGGAACCAGGGAAGCCACCACACTTCGGTCCGTGGTGGTTTGCGTGATGGTATATTCTTCGTAGTAATACTGAACTTTACCATCTGAAATGGTGGCTGGAAGATTATTGATCAATGTCAATCTGGGAGCGCTCAGGGTTTGCGTCTCACCTTCCTGCTCCAAGCGGTAAGGGTGACACTCAGGTTATCTCTATCCAGAATATTGTTGAAAGTTTCTTGCAGTCCAAGCCCGATGTTCTCGGGGCCAAATCCGAGAAGATCCTCTGATGACCGACTCTCGGAGCTTGGGTTGCGGCCTGTCTCCCACAAAGCACCCAGCTGCAAAAATGCCGCTTCTGAGACGGTAATGAACCTTGCCTCGATCAACACCTGTTGGAGGTGACGATCATACTCCTCAATGATTCGCTCCAGAACACTTAGTTGCTCCCTTGTTCCTGTGGCCAGAATGATATTGCGTTCGTAGTCAATTTCATATTCAGTACCTTTGAAGAATTTTTTGATGGCGCTCTCAATGGATGGAGCCCCCCCGGCACCATCTCGCACAAACGACTTGGCTTTCTGGACTGTGACAGTTGTAACGTCACCACTCTTTTTTCTGGTTTCCGTCTTGGTGGTTTCGTCTGCGCCGAAGATGGCAGGCAAAACAAAACCCTTTCGCAGCCGATAAATGCGAGTCTCTTCAATGGATTTTGTCATATCCTTGCCATCCACAATCCATATCAAATCGTCGCCAACCTGGAATTGGAGGTCGAAATTCCTGGAAATATAATCAAGAAATTCGCCCAACCTTACGTCATCGAAGTTGATGCTGAGTTTTTGTTTGAAAGCTTCCAGAGATCTATCAGCCACAAAGTTAATTTGTTCCTTATCACCAATTTGGAAGATAATGGTCTCCAGATCCACGTCATCCATCTTAACCGAGAACTTTTTATTTAACTCACGCGCCATTCGGCCTTGCTGGCTGGTGAAGTCAAACATTTCACTCTGGCGAATGATTGTTTTGGTTTTGTTGTATGACTCAGGAATGTAAGGAGTCGCTTCAATTTCCTGAACGGCATCGCGCAGATCCTTGCGAGGAGGGAGCCCCCGGTCCGTTTGCTCAGTAAGTAGTGACTTCACACTGGGGCTGAAAACAGAATTTTTGGAATCGATCTGCCGAATTTTATCTTCCAAAGCCTGATCTCTGAGGATTTGAGACTGTTTGGAGACCCAACGGTAGACGCGCTCGACGGATGGATCCATCAGGCCGGGTTTCGCACTTTCCCGATTATGTAACTCAATGGCTAGATTTTCTGCATCTTCCCACTTTCCACGATTGGCCAACAAAAAAATCTGTTGGAATTCAGCATCATACTCTTTGTTGTAGACAGTATTTTCAAGAATCGCAGATTGTTTCATCTCGAGAGCCCCCTTGGCCGAAGGTGCGCTGGCGAGTTCCTTCTCAGCGGTGGGATTTGATTCCGTTTTGGAAGCAGTTTTGCAACTGGATAAGCCAATCGAAAAACACAAGAAGGCCAGCAGACAAATTGATTGCCGAGAAAACAGATGTCTCAAACCACTAGCAACCTTGAACGACGTAAACCGAACGCATCGTCCATTCAAAATTATCAGATGAATGAGATTCTTAATCAAAATTTTTACCTTGGTGGACGCGGTACTGAAGTGCCTCGCCACAGCTAACTGTTCCACCCGAGATATCTCGGATGATCGATTTGCTTATTCACGTAAGAATAATTGGGCCTAGAACGCCAAAGTCCCATCTTATAATATGATTCAAAACAGCTGAAAAGCAAATCGGATTTGGTATCAGACGGAAGACGGCACGCCTAAAGGTCAAAATTGATGCGCAACCTCGGTTGAAGATCTTCGATGGTATGAAGACTGATTAAACGCAGGGTTAATGCGTTCGTTTCAGCAAATATTCCGCGATGACATGAAGAGCGGTCGCCTTTTGATTGAACGGTTTGAGTGCTTTGAAGGCTTTGTCTGTGAGTTTTTTCGCAATTTCCCTTGAGGGTTCGAGACCTATTAATGACGGATAAGTAGCCTTTTGAGCTATCTCATCTTTTCCTGCGGTCTTGCCCAAGTGCTCACTGGTTTGAGTGACATCCAGGATGTCATCAATCACTTGGAAGGCTAATCCCACATGATACCCAAAATCTGATAATGCGGAGAGTTGAGTTGGCGTGCAATTTGCACTCATTCCTCCCAGGCGTGCAGAACAGCTCAAAAGGGAGGCTGTTTTGCATTCATGAATGTATTTTAACTGCTTGAATTCGATAACCTCACCACCTTCGGCTTCCGCATCTGCGACTTGCCCGGCTATTAATTCACGAGATCCCGAGGCACGTGTCAATTCAAGGATCACATCCTTTAGAGGATACCTTCTGGTGGGCTCACAATGAGCTGCAATCTCGAAGGCCTGCGTGAGCAATGCATCTCCCGCAAGCACAGCAATCGCCTCACCATAGACTTTATGATTGGTAAGCTTTCCTCGCCTCAAATCATCATTGTCCATCGAAGGCAAATCATCATGAATCAAAGAGTAGGTATGGATACATTCCACCGCACAAGCATGAGGCATGGCTTGATCCCAATTTCCCCCGCAGGCCTCAGCTGCCGCCAAACATAAAACAGGACGCATCCTTTTTCCTCCCGCAAAAATGGAGTAACGCATTGCCTTGTGGATCGTTGCGGGCTTAATCTTTCCGCTTGGCAGGTATTTTCGCAAGGCACGATCCACCTCGCGACTGGAGCGGTCCAAATAATCTTTCAGATCAAATGAACTTCTTACTCCAGCCTTTCCCACAGGCTTGCTCAGATTCTTACGCGTTGGCATAAGCCATTACATAAAGCCAGTCGCCGGTCTACATCAAGTCTGAAAACACCGGGAATATTTACATGACAACATTTAATGGATAGAAACAATGGATGCCTTTTCAATCACACCATCTTCTTCCAGTTCTCTGGATGAGTTTATGGATACAAGTAGCCACGTCCATTGGAGCGGAAACATCTTCCAAGAAAATCAGCGGGACCTTGAAGGTTGATATCACATCGACGGTTGACGGCACATTACAAAAAGCCATTTGGCGCCCAGCCCCGGAAACTACGCATCCCCGACCATTGCTTGTCGCCCTGCACAGTTGGTCTGGTAATTATTTGCAGGCCAGCGGCGAAATATACCTCAAGCAAGCCAAAGACCGAAACTGGCATTTTATTCATCCCGATTTCAGAGGGATCAACCAGCGACCAGAAGCAACCTGCTCGGATCTGGTCGTGAGCGATATTTTGGACGCTGTTGAATTCGCACGCACTGATGCAAGCGTGGATGCTCGTCGAATTTATTTGGTGGGAGCCTCTGGTGGAGGAATGGCAAGCCTCATGCTGGCAGCCAAGGCGCCTCAAATCTGGGCTGGTGTTTCATCATGGGTTCCCATTTCTGATTTATTGCGCTGGCACGCAGAGACTTTGAGCCGCGAACTCAAATACACGGCCATGATTGAGGCATCCTGCGGCGGCAAACCCAATCAACACGCCGCAATCGATTTCCAATATTGGAATAGATCTCCCATTCATTTTCTAACTAATGCCAAAAAAGTAAGACTGGATATCAACGCAGGGATCATGGATGGACATACCGGGAGTGTCCCGGTGGGGCACAGTTTACGGGCATTCAATGCCGTCGCGACACTCAACAGCCGCTTCTCTGAGGATCAGATTCAATACATCGAGACCAAGGCAAAAATCCCACTCCTTTTGTCGAGCCAAACTTCGAGGGATCCAAGCTATGGCAAAAAACGCCCCTTACTCAGAAGGCAATCAGGTAAAGCACGCCTCACTCTTTTTCAAGGCACACACGAAATCATTGTGGAAGCTGCTCTGGAATGGTTGAGCCATCAGGAATTGGAAGACAGTGCAGATAAGAAAACTTCCTTATGAAAGCCTGTTGCGGTAATCCTCATACCCAAACTCACGCACCACTTCTGCGGTTTGAGTCAATGGGTTATATGTTGCTATGGATGGGAGATGCACCCCATTGAAAGTGGTGTTTTTAACCATGGTGTAATGGGCCATGTCTTCAAACACAAGCCGGTCGCCCACTTTCAGAGGTTGGTCAAAGGCATAATCACCTATCTCATCTCCTGCCAGACAGGTCAGACCTCCGAGTCGAATCGTGTGCGCCTTGCTCCCGGGATCCCCGGCCCCCTGGATAACTGGACGGTAGGGCATCTCAAGCACGTCCGGCATGTGGGCAGTGGCTGAGGTATCAAGGATTGCAAGTGGAATGTCATTTTCAAATACGTCCATGACACTTGCGATGAGAATACCCGTATTCAAGGCAATGGCCTCACCTGGCTCCATGTAAACCTGCAGTGAATATTTTTGCATGAAGGCATCTAGAGCACGACAAAGTCGATCAACATCATAATCAGGCCGCGTGATGTGATGTCCTCCTCCAAAATTGATCCATTTCAATTGCTCGAAATAAGGCGAAAATTTCTCTTCAACCACCTTGAGCGTGCGCTCGAGTGTATCTGAGTTCTGCTCACACATGGTGTGGAAATGAAGTCCTTCAATCCTGTCCAATGCTTCGCTCTCGAAATGCTGCAATGTCATACCCAAGCGGGAACAGGGCCGACACGGGTCATAGAGTTCGGTAGCAACCTCCGAATATTCAGGATTGATACGAAGCCCCATGGATACTTGGGGATTGATGTTTGAGACCTGCTCCTTGAAACGATGAAATTGCGAAAACGAGTTGAATGTGATGTGTTTGATCAATGGTGAAAGTTGATGGATATCCTTTTCACTGTAGGCAGGCGCGTAAGCATGAACTTCTCCACCGAATTCGTAGCTACCAAGCTTGGCCTCGTTTACTGAACTGGCGGTCGTTCCACAGAGATACTCCCGTATGATGGGAAAAACGCGAAACATGGCAAAACCCTTCAAGGCGAGGATAATTCTGACCCCCGTTCGATCCTGCACGCTGCGGATGATTTCCAGGTTTTGACGCAATTTCTGCGTATCTACCACATAGCATGGGGTCGGTAATTCAGAAAATGGATTCATGGTTTTCAGTGTTGGCAAACGATACCCGGAGTTTTCCAGATTTCTGAAGTTACCTTTAAAAATACAGGAACTGAAATGAGGAAAATCGAAAAAATACTTAACTGGATCAAACGGGCTTACGATCAGCTAAATCAGAATTCAGGGCATGCCAGTGTATGATGTCTGATTGCCCAGCTTCCCAGCAAAGAAAGACTTCTTCACCTCCCATCATGGAGGGAAAATCCACATGGCCTCTGGATAAATCTGTGATGAGAATTTCTCTATCTTTGAATTCCTGCAGGAGATGGAGCAATCGACTGAGGTTTCTGACCTCATCTTCAATTTGATTACCACCAAGATCATGTCCTTCTTCGAACATGGCGTGTTGCCACCCCCTGCACTCCTCCTGTTGCAAATTGAGCGCGTGAATCTCACCCAGCCATTGCTCGATCTGAGGGATCATCTCTCGCGCTTCTTCCAGGGTGTAATGCCTTTAATATTGGAAAGGAACCGACATGTCTCTGTAGGACGCAATAAACTGGTTATCAAAGGTCAGGACTTGGGGTCGCCCTGTTCCTGAAG
>JBDQII010000125.1:0-11611 GCA_040264395.1 Verrucomicrobiota bacterium | reverse complement strand
CGGTAAAGACGGTAAAGTTGAAAAACTATATGCGCTTGCCACAGCCTGGAACCCGGGTGGTTTTGCCGTGATGGAAGTGGTGAAATAAATCTTCTATTTTCAAGTAATTCTCAAAATCAAAAGGCCGTTGGTGAAAGCCAACGGCCTTTTTTGCTGTGAGGATTGGACAGATACCTTCACAAGAATCAATTTTGATTTGAAAGAGGGTGCTCTGCAGAGCCTTGATACTTTTCCAGATAATATGCCAGATCCCGACGATACTCAGAGTCGATGTTGAGCTGAGTCAATTGTTTGTGAACAATCGCCAGACCTTCTCCGTAAGACTCTGCCTTTCGAGCGTCATCGTATCTTTTGGAGGGATCAGGATTTAACAATCGTTGCAGGATGGATACAAATTTTTCATTACGCAGGACGTATGAAGGGAGCAGGCGCGGCAATTCTCGTGGAAGCTTGCATTTGATTTCCTGCAGTTCCTTTTCCGTGATATCCGGTCTTGTGCTCATTGGTTTGCCTGTCATCAAAAATAACCCCACCAAACCTACTCCATAGAGGTCGGATTGCACTGTGGCGGGCATGCGATCATGTATTTCCGGAGCCATGAACATTGGCGTGCCCAACAGGATCCTTGATTTTTCGCTAACCAGATTCGCACGGCCAAAGTCGATAATCTTAACATAGCCAAGTGGATCAATCATGGTGTTGCTTGGCTTGATATCGCAATGAAGATAATTTGAGCTGTGCAAGGTTTCCAGTCCGGAGAGCATCTGTCGCATGATGTAGATTGCCACTCCTGGCTGAATACAAAGACGGTTTTCATGCTTGTTGAAGATGATTTTCATCAGGGTAGCCCACTCACGGGTGGAGCACCTTGATTGCACCGTTTGCTGGATTTTGGGATCGAGCAATTGCAACAAGGTTACACCCCGGATCAATTCCATTTGAACGAATCCTATTCCATTGTTTTCTTCGTAGATGTCACAGTCCACCAAGTTGGGAGATCGGGCCGCCTGAAGTCTCGATACCTGCGCGGCAATCCGGCCCATGTCGGTCCAATATTTCTCCACATTCGGGTAGATGCCCGGATCAAATACTTTTACCGCATGTTCCGTGACGCAACCGCGTGATCCATGACGTTGTGCGTGAAAAACCACGCCTTGTTGCCCACTTCCTATGGGTTGCTGGAACCGATAAGCGACAGGGTAATAGATCGATTGTGAATCCACAATCGATTGGAAGTTATTGATCAACTGTTGATGATCCATGCCGTTTGAAGATGACGCACTGGGCTGGCTGTTCACAGAGGTCGTACCCACCACTGTTGCCGAATCATCAATTGGCATGGTGTCGTTCTGGTCTGTTGTGGCGGCTTGGCTCTTGACGTTCATTTTGAACAGTTTTCCTACAGGGAGATTGTTGACCAAATGCCCAAAAGGCAAGGTTCAATCCACTAAAGTGACTTCCCCAATGACTTGACTTCAGAGGTGGTTTCAGAGATGAAGGAGTCATGAATCGATATGCTAAATCAATCCTGCTGCTTTGTGCGATTGCGCTGCTCAACCATAACGTCTTGATTTGTGCGGATGAATCCAGCCTGCAGTCGACGCATTCCTTTGAAGGTGTCGTTTCCAAGAAGGTAGCCTACAAGTATCTACAATTTTTACCTGAAGCTTATGACAGCGATACATCCAGGGAATGGCCCTTGATTTTGTTTTTGCATGGAGCAGGTGAACGAGGGAATGATTTACAGAAAGTCAAAGTACACGGTCCTCCCAAAATAGTGGAATCTCGTCCTGATTTTCCATTTGTGCTTGTTTCTCCTCAGTGTCCCGAGGGTGTTGTCTGGGATTCTGAAGCTCTTCTGGCGATGTTGGATGAAGTGACTCATCGCCTGCGTATCGATGAAAAGAGGGTTTATCTCACCGGATTAAGCATGGGCGGATTTGGAACATGGAACCTTGTTGGAAAAGCTCCGGAAAGATTTGCTGCTGCCGCTCCCATATGCGGAGGTGGCAACACACGCGATTTCTTGCTCCCCAAATCAAGAGAAGCCCTTCAAACTCTACCGATCTGGGTTTTTCACGGAGGGCAAGATGATGTTGTCGAACTGGAAGAAAGTCAGCGATTGGTCAATTTTTTTCAACACCGTCTCAAATCCGATATTCAACTGACGATTTATCCTGAAGCAGGGCATGATTCCTGGACGGAAACCTACAATAATCCGAAATTGTACGAATGGTTCCTGAGCCATTCCCGTTGAGCGGTTGATTTGAAAAGAAATTATTTTGGATAAACTGAATATGTCTCCATCCAGTGGTGAGCGTTATCTAAGCTCCGCTCAAAATTTGTGGTCCGTAGTTTCCGAACAGATGGGTACTATCCGCAAAGTTGCAGATCTGTTTGCGGAATCCATCCTTCAGGGACACCTTGTTCATCTTTTTGGTTCGGGCCACAGCCGGATCATGGTGGAGGAAATGTGGCCCAGATACGGTTCTTTTCCCGGTTTTCACCCCATTGTCGAATTGTCGCTGACTTACCACCATGATGTGGTGGGGGCCAATGGGCAGCGCCAGGCTATGTTTTTGGAAAACGTATCCGGGTTTGCCGATCGAATCTTGCGTAATTTTGATTTAAGCCAACAGGATACAGCTCTGGTGATTTCCTCCTCAGGCTGCAATGTTGTTCCTGTTGAAATGGCTGAAGGATTCAAGCGGCATGGCGTGAAGGTTGTGGGCATGGTGAGTCGTCAGCATTCAGATGCAAGCCAGAGTCGACATCCCAAAGGAGTCAAATTATCCGATATTTCTGATATCGTTTTGGACACCGGAGCTCCTGTGGGTGACGCCATGATCTCTATCGATGGGCTTGAAACCCCCGTAGCGCCCGGGAGCACGGTGGGAGGTTGCTTGCTCATCAATTGCATCAAGGCCGAGGTGGCCGATCGATTGACAAGAGCAGGAAAGACTCCCAAGGTGTTAACAGCTTCGGCTGTGGTGGGGAGTGAAAAAGCAACCGAACTTTTTGAGGCTGCCTATGATGAGCACGGTCGCCGCATGTCGCGACTTTATCAGGAATTGGGAAATAAAATTACAAAATGAAAGATCATCCGTTAAGAACCACCGTGATTGGCAGCTATCCGTTTCCAGGGTGGCTGGAATTTGGCAGTCAAAATCTGGATGTATTTGGTTCGGCTGATCGTGAGGAAATGGTCGATGATGCCGTCACCGTTGCTGTCCAGGATCAGCTGCGTGCCGGACTCGATGTCATCACAGATGGAGAACAGACAAGATTAGATTTCAACCTTTCATTCTACGGCTTCCTGAACGGTATCGATCTTGAAAGTGCAAGTCCCAGGAAATTTGGTCCACCCGCGCATGATCAACGTGGCAAGCATGCGATTGTGGGAGAACTTGCAGCGCCTCGAGGGCTGGGTGCCGTTGAGGACTTCAAACGTTTTCAACGACTTGCTCCGATCAGTGGCCCCGTATTAAAAGCGAGTGTTCCAGGTCCTTTCACGCTCAGTGGTCGACTTGTTCCCAATGCTCAATACAAAGACCGTTACTCGATCACTGAAGCACTGTTGCCTCTGGTTCGTAAAGAGCTTGAAGATCTGGTGGCCGCCGGTTGTACTGAACTCACAGTCGATGAACCCTCCATGAGCTGTTATGCTTACAAAGAGGATAAAAAACGCCTGGTTGATATATTCAATCGCACCGTCGAAGGAGTTGTTGGTAAATGTCATTTATCGACGCACCTTTGTTTTGGGAACTTCAAAGGGCATGCAGTTGGTTGGCGTAAGTATGCACCCATGTTTCCTGAATTCCTCGATATGAAACTCGATGAAATTCATGTTGAGATGGCGAATCGGGAATTTGCGGAATTGGAGATACTAGAGGTTATTTCCAAAAAATGTGATGTCGCTGTGGGTGTGGTTGATGTTAAGAGTTACTTTATTGAAACGACAGAAAATGTTGCAGAAAGAGTCAAAGCCTGTCTGCAACATGCGCCTGCAGATCGACTCTCTTTCGCGCCTGATTGCGGACTCAGTCAAACGGCAAGATGGGCAGCCAAGAAGAAACTTCAGAACATGGTAGCGGGTGTTCGGCAAGTGAGAGACTCGATGTAAAGTATTTTAATCTGCATTTGATCCCATGAACACACATCTGATCAAACCTGTTTTACAAGATCAGGACCTCGTCGCAGATATTGCGTCGGTCAAGCATGACATGGATCATTTTCATACATGGTGGCTGGGTCAGAGTGGGTTTTTAGTCTCCTGGCAAGGGTGTTACTTTTTGTTTGACCCTTATCTTTCAGATTCCCTCACGCACAAGTATGCCAGCACTGACAAACCACATGTTCGAATGACTGAACGTGTTGTGGCGCCTGAAAAACTGACTTTTGTGGATGTGATCACATCGAGTCACAACCATACCGATCATCTGGATAAGGAGACTCTTGTACCGTTGATGGAGCATTCGTCTGGGGTGAAAATGATCATTCCCGAGGCAAATCGTGCCTTTGTAGCAAATCGATTGGAGGTTTCTGAGGACGGGTTATTTGGTTTGGATGCAGGTCAGTTTCTGAAGATTCCTCCCTTCGAGATCCATGCGGTCCCGGCTGCTCATGAAAACCTCGATCTTGATGAACACGGACGCCATGTTTATCTGGGGTATGTGATTAAATTCGGACCCTGGACCATTTATCACAGTGGGGACACCGTTTTGTACGATGGAATGGAAATGCTCCTGCATCAATGGTCGATTGATCTCGCCATTCTACCCATCAACGGCAGTCGTCCTGAAAGACGGGTTTCCGGCAATATGTGGGGCAAGGAAGCTGCAAAACTAGCCAAGGATATAGGCGCCGGTTGTGTCATACCTTGTCATTATGAAATGTTTGATTTCAACACCGAAACACCTGATTCCTTCGTAGAAGCCTGTGAGTCTCTTGGGCAAACTTACCAGGTTTTAAAAGCTGGTGGACGCTGGACCAGTCCCCTCGCTGCTGCGTTCAATGGCCCTGATATCTGATACTGATCATGGCAAGGCGCCGTTTCATTGATCATCCTGAATTAGACCTCAATAGTCCTGAGCCAAGGATTGGGAAATTTGATTCCGTCAGACTAATCTCAGCTTCAGGACAGTGTGGAAGTATCGATCTTGAAGAGCAAATTAAAGGTTTTCATGAGCTCGGGAAACAAACAATCACTGAAAAAATTCATTATGAATGTGCGAATGGTTCTTTGAAATCAGTCCCGTGCTATCTCAATGAATTTTGGACGGCACAGCAGCGGCAAGCGCATTCTTTGCATGAAATATCCTACCGAGCCTGTTTCAAGCCCCAGCTGCCTGCATTCTTTATTGACCGGCTGACTCAACCTGGGGATGTCGTCTATGATCCGTTCATGGGGAGAGGAACTACCTTGTTGGAAGCAGGCCTTAAAGGAAGAATACCCCTGGGATGCGACATCAATCCGCTAAGTCAGCACCTGCTCCTTCCCCGGCTGTTTCCGCCTCAACAAGCTGAAGTTGAAAAAAGATTAAAGGAAATCAAGTGGGATGAAGCAGCTGATACCTCCGAGGAGCTACTTGTATTCTACCACCCTCAAACCCTGAAGGCCATCTGTGCGTTACGGAATTATCTGCTTCTCCGGGAACGATCAGGCGATTTAGATCAAATTGATCAATGGATCCGCATGGTTGCGATCAATCGATTGACAGGGCATTCATCAGGTTTCTTTTCCGTATATTCGATGCCTCCCAATCAGGCTGTCTCAGTCAAATCCCAAACACGCATCAATGAGCGCCGATCCCAGACGCCTCCTCTGAGGGATGTTGCTGCCATTATTCTGAAAAAATCCAAAACCCTGCTGAGAAGCCTGACCGTTTCGGAATCAAAGGTCCTGAGTGCTGTGATTTCAAAATCCAGGTTGTTGGTTGCGCCCGCAGACCAGACCCCGGAAATCGCGAATGAGCTTGTCTCGCTTGTGGTGACATCACCACCTTTTTTGGATGTGGTTGATTATGCAACAGATAATTGGTTGCGGTGTTGGTTTATGGGGTTCGATGTCAAATCGATAAAAATCACGATGGCCAAGAAAGTAGAAGCTTGGGAAGCGGCGATGATCCAAGTATTCAAAGAATTATATCGTATCTTGAAACCCGGTGGCCATATCGCATTTGAAGTGGGAGAAGTGAAGAAGGGCAGTATCAAACTTGAAGAGTCCGTCCTCAAATGTGGAGAAGGCACTGGGTTGGTTCCTCAATTGGTCATGATCAACGCCCAGCAATTCACCAAAACTGCCAACTGTTGGGGGGTGGATAACAATGCTAAAGGAACCAACTCGAACCGTATTGTGATTTTCAGAAAGGATTGAAAAATCCCAAAGCACAAATGCTAGGATCCAATCAGGATTTTATACTCTTCAGCAGACATGAGTTCATCCAGATTGCCGGGATCAGAAAGACGCATTTTGAAAAACCAGCCATCGCTGTAAGCATCGGTGTTGACCGATCCGGGGTTGTCGACCAATGCTTCATTGACCTCGATAACTTCTCCGGAGACTGGTGAATAAATATCACTTGCTGTTTTTACTGATTCTACCACTGCGCATGCCTCGCCTGCTTTCAAATTTCTGCTTCTTGCAGGTAGCTCAACAAATACCAGTTCGGTAAGTTCAGCCTGCGCGTGGTCAGTGATTCCAATGGTAGCGGTATCTCCCTCTACTTTTACCCATTCATGGGTTTTGGCGTATTTAAGATGATCAGGAACGAGTGAGCTCATATTTCGGTGTTACGTTAAATGCAAGGAGCAGTATAAGGAGATTACGACTTCCGGTAAATTGGTTTCTTAACGATTTCAGCTGGAAATTTTCTTCCCCTGATTTCTATCTCAATCATATTTCCCACCTTGGCATGGTCTATCTCTAAGTAGGCCATGCCAATTCCGTTGTTCAGTGATGGGCTTGAAGTACCGCTGGTAACATGACCAATTTTTTTCCCATCCAGCGAATAAACAGAATATTCAGGCCTCGGTGGAGCAGATCTTCCTTTCATCTGGAAAGCGATACATCTTTTCCTCACCCCTGATTCTTTTTGATCAATCAGAGCTTGTTTTCCGATGAAATCAGCACCTTTCAAATTAACAAAATAGCCAAGACCCGCCTCCAGCGGGGTTGTCTCGGTTGTTAGTTCATGACCATAGAGTGGGTAACACATTTCTGTGCGCAATGTATCCCTTGCGCCCAGACCTGCCGGCTGCACACAGCCAACATGTCCCCTTGCGAGCAAAGAATCCCATAATTCAGCCATCAGATCATTGTCCGCAATGATCTCGACCCCATCTTCCCCCGTGTATCCGGTGGCACCAATCCATACCTTTTTTCCGTTGAACAGGTAGGCATTGATCTGATTTTTTTTGAGTTCAGAGACCTTGCCAACACCGCTTGCCTGACCCTCCTCCTCGAAACATTCGTTGATCCAGTTTTTGACACTGGGGCCTTGCACCGCTACAGCCCCCATTTGGGTAGACTTATTTTCAAGGGAAATTTGCTTATCGGAGCCGATGTTTTTTTTCTGCTCGGAGATCCAACCCCAGTCCACATCAAGTCGAGAGGCATTGACGATCAGTAAATATGAGTCCTGCTTCAGGCAGTAAAGATATAGATCATCGATGACGCCGCCACTTTCATTGCACAGTAGGTTGTATTGCCCCCAGCCTGGGCTTAGTTGTGTGACATCATGGGTGAGTAGGGAGTCAAGGAACGATGCCGCATCTGCCCCTTGAACGAAAAACTCCCCCATATGGCAAATATCGAAAATACCTGCGTTCTGGCGAACTGCGAGGTGTTCGTCTTTGATGCTCGAGTACTGAACGGGCATTTCCCACCCCCCAAACGCTACCATACGCCCGCCAAGGGTGACATGGTTTTCAAACAAAGGGGTTCTCTTCAATATCTCCGTCATTTCAACCCCATTTCTCAAGTTTCAATTGCTCTTTTGGAAGGCCCAGCTCTTTTGAGATAAGTTGTTCCGTTCCCTCCACCAGTGCGGTCGGTCCACACGCATAAAACACAGTATTCTCCATGTCAGTGGCAATTGACTTGATCCAGTCAGCAGAAATCCTGCCTCGTCGCCCTGACCACGGATCTTCCTCTGCGAGTCTCGTGCAGGTTACGTTAAATTTAAAATGAGGATTCTTGTCTTCAAGCTCTCTGAATTCCTGGTTGAAAATAATATCATTTGTCGTTCGAACGCTGTAGAGAATCGTGATGCGTGTTCTGAGTTCGCGATAGGTTGCTTCACGTGCAAAGCCTCTGAAAGGTGTGACCCCTGACCCCCCCGCGACGCATACCAAATGCTTTTCCTGTTCATAGACAGGAAGGAAACGGCCCACTGGTGGAATCACGAACAATTTATCGCCGGGTACTGCCCAGTCTACTATGCGAGTGCCCATTTTTCCATCTCGCTTGACCGTAACTTCGAAGTAACCTTTATCCAGCGCACATGAGGACAGAGAGTAAGCGCGT
This sequence comes from Verrucomicrobiota bacterium, assembly GCA_040264395.1. Classification (GTDB taxonomy): domain Bacteria; phylum Verrucomicrobiota; class Verrucomicrobiia; order Limisphaerales; family AAA164-E04; genus AAA164-E04. Next base: position 3,084 of record JBDQII010000125.1, on the reverse strand, counting down.
TTGTATTTGGGGGTATCCGGCCAGTAAACAGTGATGAATTGTCCTGTTTTAAATGAAGGGTTGTATTTGTCCGGCCATTTGAGGCGCAGTGTCTTGGTGTCAGGCAACTCAGCAGTTGCCGCCTCAATCTCCATTTCGACGATGTTTCTGGGCATGATTGGTTTAATTCAGTCCTTGATTTGATTTTGCAGCTCTAAACCTCACCACCAGTAGCCTCTAAAGTCGGCAAAGTAAAGAGCTATGGAATCTTGACTTTACTACTTGTGCGCTGTTTTGCCGATTCGAGCGGGAATCAAAGCTTGAATACGAAAATATCGTGCTTAGAATTTCCACAAACCTTAAGCAATTTAATTATTATGGCAAACCAGTGTTATCATGCGAGTGTGGAAGGAGCCCAGCATGGGGCGAAATCCCTTGAACAGTTTTTGGATTATGCAAAGCAAGCGGGAGCTGATGGTGTTCAGCCATCCAATTACATGTTGCAGGCAGATAATGGGTTCCGTTCCGCAAAGGATATTACCAACCAATTTCAATCACGCGGAATGATTCTTGACGGTATCTCTTGTCATTGTCCTGCATGGGTGCACACCAGTGCATGGACTGGGACACCTTCTATCCGACCATTCATCCCACCTGAAATTGCAAGCAAATCACCTGCAGAAATTGAACAATGGTCCGAAGACTACCTCCTTGGCCTGATGGATCTTGCCGCTGAGCTGGGTATCAAAATCCTTCCGATGTTCTGGGGAGTTGCCTTTGGTTGGGAACTCGCGTCTGGTTATCCCTGGGGATTTTGGGCAGGCGGAGATTTTGACCTGGTTAAAGAAGGTAAGGAAAGGTTTGTCAACAAAACCGCAAAGATCCGACAGCACGCTAATGCTCTGGGGATTGTTCTGGCTCATGAAATTCATCCCGGCTCCGCTGCCATGTGTGCAGACGATTTTAACATGCTTGTTGATATTTGTGATGGTGATCCATGCCTGGGCGTGAATGCGGATCCGTCGCATTGCTGGGAAGGTGAAGACTTTGAAACCAGATTTTTAAAAGTGGGAAGTAGGGTTTACGGCTGTCACGTCAAGAATTTTACCATAAGGAAGAACATTCCGCTGCGAATGATGGAGCCCAATTGGGAAGGTCGCGCCATGCAATTTACAGATCTCCCGACAGGTGATTTAAACATGACCCGTTATGCTGAATTAATGATTCACATTGGATATCCGCAGCGTTATTGCAAAACCATGGGGACTAAAACCGCTCCTCTCATAGTGGAAGCGGAAAGCGCTTACCGAGATTTGGACGCCACCAGCGCGAACGGAATTCGTTTCGTTAAAGACAATTTGGTATTCCCAGTCGCCGGAGGTTCATTTGAGGATGGGATGGGCAGTTGATGATGTTTGGATGTGATTGCTTATCAGGATAATAAAGTCATTCTTTTCTGATTGGTGATTTTTCTCATTAATTTAATTTTAAAAAAACAATTACAGCTCAAAAGAAGTAAAAAAAAACTTGCTAAGACAAGGGAAGCCATGGTAAAAACTTTGAACAATTATTTAACGTCACGACCTTTATCTTCGATCGCTGCAAGGCTTTCGCTTCTATAATTTGAGTTGACAAACAGGTGTAAAAGACTAGTAGTTGTCCAGGTGAACGGGAAAAGATTATTAAAAATATGTTAATCACGATGAAAACAAGCGTTGTAGTAGCAGCAGCAATTTTGGCATTCTCCTCTGCACAAGCATCCGGAATTGGTTCGGCGGCAGTTAAAGCAAACGTCATATCTGCAAACGTTCGGTCTTCCCTTGCAGGTCTTTCTGCAGTGGAAATTCCGGCCGAAGCTGCAAAAATAGTCAAAGCAGCATCAGACGAAGCTCGCATCGCCACAGCAAAAACAATTCTCAAGGAGGTTTTAAACCATCGTCCCCAGATGGCAGTGCAGATGACCGCTAGCATTGTGAGAGTTGCTCCAGAAACAGCACCACTTGTTGCCTCTTGGGCTTCTGCCATGGTTCCTCAATTCAGCGATCAAATCATCAGGGCTGCTGCAATTTCTGCTCCCGAGTTCGCTGCCGATATCGCAGTCACAGCGTCCCGAACTTTTCCGAGTAGCAAAACCAAAATCATTCAGTTGGTTTCCCTCGCGGTTCCAACGGCAGCTGCCAAAATCGAAACTGCATTCACAAGCATTCCTGCTCGCATGTCTTTCGGAGCTGTTGCACAAGATGTTGTATCCGGAGGAACAATTGTTACTTACAACGGTTTGCCCATAGGATACGTCGCTCCGGTTCCTCCCCCTGCACCTGAACCCGTCGACCCAACTGACCCAACCGACCCAGTGGATCCAACCGAGCCAGTCGATCCTCCCGAGCCAGAACTTGTATTCTTTCCTGACAGTCTTGTCAACGTCGTCCAAGTCAAAGCTGGTGCACCTGGAACCGATATTGACAGGATTCCTGAGGAGGCTCAAGTCGTATTGAAAGAGCAAATCAAAGAAGCAATCGTCGAGCAGCAAGTTCAGCAAAAAGTCGCCGAGGAAGTCGAAACTTTCAAAGCAGCGAACAATGGAGAAGAACCAACTGCTGAGCAGCTAGAAGAGATTGAAACAACGGTTGATGCTCAGCGAGAGCAAATAGCCGCAGAAGTCAAAACAGATGACATTGATCTGCAAGAGAGACTGGAAATAGATCCTGCTGTCACTCTTGAAACAATCAATGATGCGATAGAAAATGATGTCCCGATACAATCGATCGGACAAGAAGTATATAACGAGTAAAATTTAAGCAACCTAATAAAAGCCCGCCAATTGGCGGGCTTTTTTTTTGGATACAAACCTTGGAATTCTAAATATTGTTATGACCGCAAGGATTAATAAAAGACCATGAAAATACTGAGCCTTAAATTTAAACCAGTGTTTTAAACGAAAAAATATCCAAGATACTCGTGTATACAAACTTTACTGAATACTTGCCGAATATACTATTGCAACAGGAACATCTGCGTGGGTTATTGTAACCAACTTTGATTCAGTGATTGGATCGATTAAGAATGTAATATCAACAATCAATGATAAATCATTCGGTTTCAAGT
>JBDQII010000124.1:0-11702 GCA_040264395.1 Verrucomicrobiota bacterium | reverse complement strand
GATACACATCCGCACTCCCTGTTTTGGGTGCTGTATCAAAAGGACGATATACATCCCTCACTTGATCCCAGTAATCACTGACCCGATTCAGAGCATCAACGTTGAGCTTTGTTTTCCGGGATGAGTCATCCAAAGCCACCGCAAGCGAATTCATATTGGGCTGCGAAGTACTTCCTGACATGGAGGCAATCGCAAGATCAGCAATATCCACACCTGCCTGCGCCGATTCAAGAATCGTGGCCGTTTGAACTCCAGCTGTCTCATGCGTGTGGAAGTGAATGGGGATTCCAATTTCCTGTTTAAGTGCCTTGACCAGCTTCCTCGCAGCCATGGGACGGCAAAGGCCAGCCATGTCTTTGATGGCAAGCATGTGAGCCCCCATCCGTTCCAGTTCCTTGGCAAGTTGCACGTAATATTTCAGTGAGAACTTATCACGCTTTGAATCCAGAATATTCCCAGTATAACAAATGGCAGCCTCACAAATGGCATGCGTATCCTGGACGGATTCCATGGCGACCTTCAAATTGGGAAGGTAATTCAGACTGTCAAAGATGCGAAAAATATCCATCCCGGCATCTGCTGCATGTTTAACAAAACCGGCAACAACATTGTCAGGGTAGTTGGAATACCCCACGGCATTGCTCCCCCGGAACAACATCTGAAAACAAACATTGGGGATATGCTGTCTGAGCACCCTCAAACGCTGCCATGGATCTTCATTCAGAAAACGCATCGCAGTATCAAAAGTCGCCCCACCCCACATTTCCATGGAGAACAATCCATCTTTTTCCGATCCAAGTTCGCGTGCAATGTAGTCCGCACACCCCACCAGATCGTAGCTGCGCATGCGGGTTGCCATCAAAGATTGATGTGCGTCACGGAACGTGGTGTCTGTCACAAGCAACCTCCGCTGCTTGATGACCCAATCTGCAAATTTCACGGGCCCCAGTTCGAGTAAGAGATCACGTGTTCCCTTGGGACATGGTGCATCGGGATGAAAAGGCATCTTCGAGGGCGTCGCGACGGATAAATCAGCGTGGGGTGTTTTGACGTGCGGATTCCCATTGATGGTCACATTGCCAAGGAATTTGAGAAGCTTGGATGCACGATCCCGACGTGGACGAAACTCAAATAGTTCTGGAGAACTATCAATGAGGCGGGTTGTCGCCTGCCCTGACCGGAAGTCCTCGTGGGAAATAACATTTTCGATAAACGGAATATTGGTCTTTACTCCGCGGATTCGAAACTCGCTCAAGGCACGGTGCATCCGGTCCATTGACAATTCATAATTACCACCCCGGGTGATCAATTTAACCAGCATCGAATCGTAGAAAGGCGTGATCACCGCACCGGAATAACTCATCCCACCATCAAGCCTGATCCCCAGTCCCCCTGGAGATCGGTAGGCCAGTAACTTCCCGTAATCGGGCATGAATTGGTTGGCAGGGTCTTCGGTGGTGACACGGGCTTGAATAGCCCAACCATTGCGAGGAATCTGCTCTTGCGCTGGAATGCCGAGTTCAGGAGAAGTGAGAGAATGATTCTGCGCGATCAATATTTGACTTCTCACAAGATCGATTCCGGTGATTTCTTCAGTGACCGTATGCTCGACCTGAATACGCGGGTTCATTTCGATGAAATAGCCCTTCTGCCCGTCCACATCGTAGAGAAATTCGACGGTACCAGCATTCTCGTAACGGATCTCTTTTGCCAACCGGACTGCGTCTGAACACATTTTATCAACAAGAGAGGGCGGCAAACCAAAACTTGGAGCCACTTCGATCACCTTTTGGTGGCGACGTTGAATCGAACAATCACGCTCGTGCAAGTGGATGACATTTCCATGTTGATCTCCAAGAATCTGGACTTCGATATGCTTGGCGCGACCGATAAATTTTTCAAGAAAAACAGCAGCATTGCCAAAGGCTCTCTCAGCTTCTGCCTGCGCTTCGTCGAGAAGAGATGGCAGTTCTTCTTCGGTTTTGACAACCCGCATGCCTCGGCCACCCCCACCGAAAGCAGCTTTGATAATCAAAGGGAACCCGATTGCTTTTGCCATTTTGATAGCAGCCTTGCGCTCTGCAATAGGCTCATCCGTGCCAGGCAAGGTGGGAATCCCAATCCGCTGAGCAACAGCACGCGCTGCAGTCTTGTCCCCCATCATGTCCAAAAGCTCTGGACGAGGGCCGATGAAAGTGATTTCAGCTTTGGCGCAGGCTCGAGCAAGATCCGGGTTCTCACTCAGAAATCCATAGCCAGGGTGAATGGCATCGACCCCCTTGGCCTTGGCAATTTGAATAATGCTGTCGATATCCAAATAGGCCGCAACAGGTCCCTTTCCTTTGCCCACCTGATATGCTTCATCAGCTTTGAAACGGTGCATGCAAAAACGATCCTCTTGAGCATAAACGGCAACCGTCCTTTTGCGAAGTTCTGTGGCAGCACGGAAAACACGAATCGCAATCTCAGATCGATTCGCAGCCATGATTTTCGAAAAGTTGGCGATCGAGGCTTTGTTCGGCACCTTTGCCGTACGCGATTTGTGTTTCTTTGTCATTGCTCTTAATTCCGCGTTAATGCACAAGGTTAGGTCAAGCTAAATTCGAGGAACGGGATCATTTTTATCTATTGGTTACAATCATACAAGATTGATATGACCTGCCATGGTTGATTGCTCGCTCTTTTCATCAACTTGCAATGTGATTTATTTAGGTGGCTCCGCTCGTGTGATGGATTTGCTTTGAACGGAACCATTGACCTCATGCCTTACTTTGAGTATATATGACTGGGAAGGCACAGAACATTTTTACGATGAACACTTGGAAATTCACAACCATCATGAGCCTGCTTTCAAGCATGTGCATCGCGATTGCCATAGCGGGTGAACCCATTATTTATGATGACAGCTCCAAACTCATTCTCCCCAAGGAAGATTTAGATCCTTATAAACTAGGAAAAACCGGTGAATTCGGGGGAGGGAAAAAAAGTTCGGTGGAGGCAGTTGTCGCGCCTTGGCAGAATCCTTTCAACTCGGGGAAAATTAACAATAAACGCCGCAAAGCTCTTTTGGAAGCATTGGACAAAAAGAATAACTGGGCTTTTCAGTCGACAGACGAATACCTTGGATCAACAGATCTGGATGGTCTTGAGGCAGATGATGGCAATTTCAAATCAACAGACCTCGACTCAAAATCATCTCGTCAACTGGCTGAGCGCGTCTTTTACGGAAACCGAAGGAAGACTGAATCCAAAACAAAACGTACCAACCGCCAATTCGAAGACCGCAAAGAAAACCTGAGGAAAGACAATGAAAATCAGCTGACAGGCGCTGAGCTTCTGGCTGAAGATGGCGTGGCGACTCCTGAATATTATCAGGGCCAGTTTGATGGTTTGTTCCAATCCACGAACGCTTTAAAATCTGACAGAGGACCTGATGCCCTGACCAAGATGAGTTCTCGTGAAGTTACTGCGGCAAACATGCTCGGTATGGGAGATCTGGTTCCCGAACAATTCAGCCGTCATAATCCAAGCACCAAAAGGCTTCAAAATTTTCAGAATCTTCTCAGTCAATCAAGCCCCGGAACTTCCACTCAGACTGGACTCGGCACGCTATCAAGTGGTGGACTCAGCGCATCTCCAAGAGCAGAAGGCTTGATCAGCAGCTGGGATAGCTCAAGCACTTCCCTGAATATGGGGAACCAACTCAATGGTGCATTTTCTGGAAACAACCTTAATCGTTCATTGGAATCACTAAACGCCACGCGCTCCTTGAATGGCAATGGTATCAATTTTGGGACTTCGGGACTGGCTCCTTCAGGTCTGGGAGGAAACAGCCGCCAACTCAACACAGCCCCAGCAGCCGCCAGAACACAAAAAAGACCCATCTTCTTCAACATACCGAAGAGATCTTTCTAAGATAATCTGGGCCACATCATAACAGAAACCAGCGCTCCTTGAGCCAGATTTGTTCCTTCAGGCACGCTCAATAGACCATCGGAAGCGGCCAGTGAACCAAGAGCATGTGATGCCTGATTTCTGCCGGACATGGTTACCTCTCCGTCGGCATTCAATTGTACGCGCAGAAAAAGCCTTCTGTTCCCTGGATTATTCATGGACTCTGTCAATTTACCCTGCATATAGGAATGTTGATATTTGCTGACGCCTCCCATCTTTACCAGAGCCGGATGCACCAACAGAGTAAAGGTAACCGTGGCAGAGCCGGGATTCCCGGGTAAACCAAAGACGGGTACAGATTTAATTTCCCCAAATACCAGAGGTTTTCCGGGCTTGATTCGAATACGCCAAAAATCTATTTCACCCCCCAGAGACTTAAAAGCGGGTTTTATGAAATCATAATCACCCACAGAAACCCCACCGCTTGTAACTAGTGCATCGCATTCCTCAACAGCCTTGGACAATGCCTGACAGGTCGCCTCCAAGTTGTCTTCAACAATAGGATAAACCACCGGTTCACAGCCGGCACGCTGAACCAACGACTTCAGCAATATACGATTACTTTCATAGATCCCCCCCGGGCTTAAAGGCTGCCCTGGTTCACATAATTCGGAGCCTGTGGCCAGAATACCAACGCGGGGACGACAATGCACGGAACAGCTTTGCAACCCAGTGGCCATGGCGAGTGAAACCTGAAAACCCGAGACACGGGTTCCAGGACTGACCAATGTATCCCCTTTTTTGACATCTTCCCCTTTGAACCTTACGCTTTCAAAGGGTCGCACTGAATCCAATACAAGAACGTGCTCATCACTCTCACCCAATGTTCTGGTGTCCTCTTGCATCACGACTGCATCGGCACCTTGGGGCATCGGAGAGCCGGTGAATACTCTCAGACAAGTCCCGGCAACTATAACACTGTCGGAAAAAGATCCCGCAGGCGATTCTCCCAAACATTTCAGGACTGCAGGCGCTTCCGCTGAGGCGGAGGTAAGATCAGAAGCCTTTACGGCATATCCATCCATCGCAGAATTATCCCAGGGAGGCAACGAAATACCGGCAATCAGAGACTCTGAGACAACCCTTCCTTCAGTCTCGGAGATGGAAACAAACTCCGAGACTGAAGGATTCATCTTCACAAGGATTCGATCCAAAGCTTCTTCCATGGACAACAGCATGAAAGCATCTTAATGTGTATCATTGAGGATATGAAAGCTTCGAGTCCCGCCTGATTTGGATTGCATCCATTGAGTGCATAGCGGAACGTGAAGACCTGATCGCAAATGACTGATAAGAGCATCCAAGAAAACGACTACTACGATCCTGGTGAAAACCGAGCCAATCGGGTCCGGGATCTCTTTGATCGCATCGCGCGCCGTTATGATCTCATCAATGACGTTCAAAGCGGGGGACTCCATCGATGGTGGAAACGGACTGTCATCAAAGAAGCCGGTGATCTTCAGAATAAGGCCGCGCTTGATATCTGCTGCGGGACAGGAGATCTCTCCTTCGCCTTGGCAGCGCAAGGGGCGGAAACGACTGGATTGGATTTCAGCTCTGAGATGCTCTCTCAGGCCAGAAACAAGATTCTTGGGAAGCAACCAGGTGCCGATACTGTTCTGCCTGAGTTCCAGCAAGGGGATGCTAGTGAACTACCCTATAAAGACGATACTTTTGATGTCGTGACCATGGCCTATGGTCTGCGAAATTTAAAGGATTGGAAATTGGGTTTGGCAGAAATGCACCGGGTCACACGCCCTGGGGGGCGCATGCTTATCCTGGATTTTGGTAAACCTCCCAATCCGTGGTGGAGATCGATGTATTTTAATTACTTGAAATTAATCGTGCCCGTCATGGGGTGGAGTTTGGTAGGTGACGCGGAAGCGTATCGGTATATTTTAACTTCCTTGCAACATTTCCCAGCGCAGCGAGGTATCGAGGCGGCAATGATTCGCCTGAACTGCCGACATGTGCGCACGCGCCTGTTCCTCGGAGGAGTGATGAGCTTGAACGTCGGCGTGAAATAAGAAATACCGGCCCCTTCGCTAACAAGTTACCAAGCGATCGTGGCGACTGTAGACATTGAACCTACCGCTGCGCATGAAGCCGATCAGGGTCTGCTGGTTTGCTTTTGCAAATTCCACTGCCAGACTCGAGGGCGCCGAGGCGCAGGCAATCGCGGGTATCTGGGCTGACAAGGCTTTTTGAACAATCTCAAAAGAAGCTCGGCTGGTTACAAATAAAAGGTGATCTTCCAATTTTGAGTGACCTTTACGGACTCTTGAACCAATCACCTTATCCACCGCGTTGTGTCTCCCCACATCCTCAAAGATTTCGACTAATTCACCTTTGAAGGTAAATAAAGCCGCTGCATGAAGTCCTCCCGTCTTTTCGAAGAGGGGTTGGCATTTTTTAACTGTATCCAATAATCCATTCATCACTCGAACAGAAAGTCGCACTTCAGATTGCACGGCTGGAAACTTCGTATGAATACTCTCGATCGTTGATTTACCGCAAAGCCCACAACCCGAAGCGGCATAGCTGAATCGATGAAATTGATGATCCTCGAGAGCTATGCCCTGGCGCAGGAAAACATTGAGGATATTATTATCCAAACCTGAACCTCGCTGGCAATGCGCCACCTCAAGAATATCGTGCGGACTTTGAATAATTCCCTCACTCCAGAGATAGCCGGCAGCTAATTCCGGATCATGGCCAGGAGTTCGCATGGTGACAACCAGCGCCCTCCCTTGCACCCGGATCTCGAGAGGTTCCTCTATGGCGACAGGATCACGGGGTTGAATTGAATATTTTTCACCAGAGTAAGCCACCACTTCGCAGTGCCGAATGGAGTCAAGCATCTCTTGATTGGGTGAGTGGTTGTGCATCAGGGAATAGGGTAATCCTCCCAGAGCCAGCGCAGTGTGTCGGGCAGAATAGCTCCTCCATGCTGACCACTGTGACTCCCCTCCCCCATGATGAATTGATATTCATAACCTTTAAACTGGAGAGCAGCAGCCATTTCCTGATTGGCAAGGGGCCAGTGTCCGTGAAGGTTATCCAGGTCGTTTGAACCTTCCTGAAGAAAAATTTTCAAGGGCTTCTTTTTCGTTTTTCTTATCAAGTAGGGATAGACGTGTCCACCTCGGATATTCACAAAACTCCCGATGTGACTGATCACTCGACCAAACGCATCCGGTCGCTCCCAGGCAGCCGTGAATGCCGCAATACCTCCCGAGCTGATACCACAAATCGCCCGTCCGGATGAGGCCTCTGTGATGAGGTAGTCGGATTCAATATGAGGCAGAAGTTCTTCCAGCAAAAACCGGACATATTGGTCCCCCAGAGAGTCGTATTCAAAACTTCGATTCTTCCTGGCAGCTTGACCGGGGCCGGAAGAAGGAACTTCCCCTGGATTGATGAACAAGCCGATGGTGACTGGCATCTCACCACGGTGAATGAGGTTATCGAAGACCGTTGGCGTACGAAAGCTACCCTGATCATTCACATAACTTCGACCGTCATTGAAGACCATCAAACAAGCGGGCTTGGATGCATCGTACTGAGCTGGCACATAGACCCAATAATCGCGGATCGTCCCGGGAAAAATGTCACTGTGCCAGACATCATGATGCAGGACTCCCCTAGGCACGTCCGGCTGGGGTTTGGAATCTGGGCTCAGAGAATAATCCACCGCTGACACCATGCGCGTGATCAGCAACGGTATGAGAACACTGGTGGATCGAAATAAATCAAAAATGGACCTCATGTTAGTTTTTAAAAGATAACTGTCCCCCCATCCTTCAGCCAGTCCAAAAGAAACCATTCTCAATGGCCATGTTATACTGATTCTCACAGAGATTGGGCTTCCGGTTACTTAAATAAACCCATTCGAACATACAAAATGTGATCTCGAAGTGCGACAGAAGGAACGAGACACAACCAATCACACACAGAAAAAGTAGCTTGTCGATTGGTCGACTGTTTGTGTGTCTTGATTGTTGAACGCTTTCTTATTCGGATGGCTGAGCCAGATATTCGATCAACGCCTTCAAATCCTCTCGAGGTAAGGCTTCAAAACCGACAGGCATGATCGAATTGTTGGATACCTCCAAAGTCTCGATATCGTTTCTTCGGATCACATGCTTCTGTGCCGCGACATCCAGTATTTCAACCGTTGTCTGAGTTTCAGCTTCAAGGCGGCCAGAAATAACTTCTCCATCCGCGGTTTCCACAGTCCACATGCGATAATTGGCTTCCACTGAACGGTTCGGATCCAAAATCTCCAGTAGAATGTCAGAGCGATCACGGGCGTTAATACCTGTCAGTTCTGGACCGACTGGACCGCCTTGGCCATTGAGCAAATGACAGACGACACAGTTTTCTGCAAACACCCTCTTGCCACGCTGCGCATTCCCTTTTTCTTTTGCAATGGGTAGGAGGGCTTTGACCAATGCAGCGCGATCTTGCGAAATACCAACATTTGTGTCTGCCATCTCATTGGCCCGACGAGCGACGCGAGGGTCAGGGTTCTGGCGTAATTGAGACCAGTGCTCGGGAGCGAGATCGGTTCGACTGATACGATCATTCTTCACCCCGTCCAGCAGCGCCATCGTCCACTCTGCACGCCGTATCAAAACTCCAACAGCAACCCGACGCGCTGCCGGTGTTAGTCTGGACCATGCATCCACAAGAAGACGTCCAGTGTCGCCATGACGACTCACACTCAAAGCATCAATCAATCCGCTGGCTAGAGCAGGCGTGCTCAATAACTGAACCTGGGCCAGGGTTAGCTTGATGACTTCGGGCTCATCTTCAAGTTCGATCAATCGTTTGACAGCTGCGACGCGGTCTTCTTCAAATGTTTCAGCATCCTTCACCTGAGCCATGAGATGATTGATGATCGCGCCCTGAGTCGCGCTGAAGATTTCTTCTTTCCCCCACCGAACGGATAAGGCGAGCAAACGGTCTCGGGTCCGTGCAGGCAAAGACAGCATGAGAGTTTGAAGAGCCGCCTCATGAGACTCGGTAATTTGTGGAGCCACCCCTTCCGGCCAGCTGGATCGCAATGTATCCAACACCAAGGTTGCAAGATCAGGAGACGCATTCTTCAGGGCTGTAAGGGTACCTACAATACTGTCCACGGGACCACGTTGCGCATAGTGGGATGTCACCACACGTAACACACGGCCAAGCTCACCCGCAAACCCACTTCCCGGAGCGCGAACCAATGTGACATCATCAAACCAGGCTGATCCGCTGCAGCGCCCCCAGCCTCCATACAAGCAATTGATGGTGATGAATTCGAGCGCTCCTGTATTGAATGTCAGCTCCACATGAGTCCAATCCTGAGTCCCGGTTACCGCGGGAGTTCCTCCACCGACCGGATCCTGCAGTTCATGAATATTGAACATCGCACCTCTTGCGCCGCTTATTTTGACGACACCCTCGGTTTTGATCCACCCGCTGAGTCGGTAGTCAGTGTGAGGTTTGACCCGGATGCGCGTTGCCCAACTGAGGTCTCCACCTTTCTCGGATGAGATCTGGACCGCGCGTCCTCCTGTATGTGCATCATTAGACAGCGAGAAGGTTCCTTGCCCACTGTGAGTGACCGGGTCCCATCGGGCCGGGTTGCCATCACTTTCAGACTCAAAGGAGCTATTGCGAATCAGATTAGAAGTTTTTCCGGGTGTTTCCCGTGTTTCCGCAGGATTGAAATCAGACAACATCGCTTGAAGAAAGCCAGCGTCATGACGGGCAGCTGCGGCCGTCGCAGCGTCCGCAATCCAAACATCTTCGGCATTCTGAGACGATTGAAGCATCTCAAAAACCGCCTGCCCGGATTCCAGATTTGCTTGCATTTCGGAGAGGGTCAACAGTGACGCCAGGCGCACCTTGGCATCCTCGTCTTCCAGAAGACCACTTACCAGCAAGGTCTCCAATCCTTGAGTGTTCCTCGGCAGCACGGAGACAGCGGCTTTGCGCACTGAGGCAGAAGGATGATCCAGTGCATCAAACACCGCTTCGGTGGAAGCAGTGTTTGAGCCATCCATCAAGCCTAGTCCATGCAATGTCCAAAGCGCATGAACAGCCGCAGGATTCAAGCCCAGGGCATCTAGGCTTGTGTCCCGAATCAAAGCATGCAAATCAGCCGCAACATCTCGAAGTCCACGCTCAACAAGCAGACGCTGCGCGTGCATCCGCCAAAGCAAGTTGTCATTTTTCAAAGCGGTGACAAGTGATGGGCCTGACGCACCCGATGCCGCAAGTCCACCTTCAGGCCCAGCACCCAATTGAGCTCCCCTTTGTGTTACCCGGTAAATACGCCCGTGCGTTTTGTCACGCAGAGGAGTGTCGTAAGCATTGCCTTTGCCAGTTTCAAAACCAATGGGTGTCGGATTGTGCTGAATGATGTAATTATACCAGTCAACGACCCAAAGGGCACCGTCGGGCCCCACTTCAGCATAGATAGGTGATGTCCATTCATCATCACTCGCCAGGAAATTCCTGACATTATGCGCCACAAAATCCGCACCTCTCGGCTCAAGAAGGAACATCCCCAACAGGTGTCCAGTAGGTTCTGCAACGAATTGTGCTCGATTCCAATATCGTTCCGGAAAATGGCGCGCCGTATAAACAGCACTTCCCGAGCCAGCCGTGTATTTCCCATGCCAGTCGACTTGTCGAATCTTCTGGGTGATCGGATAAAATTTCTGACTATCTGCGATGGACTCCAGACGACTGGCAGACCAACCATTCACAGCCTCGTAATATCGATTGGCAATGGGCATATACATGCTCGCATTACCATTCGCGGTTGAACCAATGACAACATTGTCCTCGGTAAAAGCCAGGCCCCATGTGTTGTTGTTGCTGGATCTGACAAATTCAAGCGCTGTACCGTCCGGTTTGAAGCGAAAGATTCCCTGCCCGAAACGCATGTCCTTCCCCCCCACATTGCCATTGAACCCGGAGTATCCCACAACACCCCATATCCAGTTATCAAATCCATAACGCAAGTTACTTGCCGTTGCATGTGTGTCTCGCATACCCCACCCCTCGAAAAGGACTTTGCTTTCATCCGCACGATCATCTCCATCGGTGTCGGCAAACCATTCTGTTTTTCCGGAATGAATCACAATCACACCATCATTTGAGAAAATAAAACTGGTAGGCACACTCAACTTGTCCACAAAAGTCGTATACTTATCAGCCTTTCCATCGCCATCCGTGTCCTCAATGATTTTCAACCGATCGTTGCCCTCTCCCTCCGATTGCAGACGGTTGGGATAATCCACGGATTCAGCGATCCACAAGCGACCTCGCTCATCAAATGCCAACCACAAAGGCTTGATGATTTCCGGCTCAGAAGCAAAGAGCTTGTGTTCAAATTCTGGAAAAGTCACAAGGTGCTTCTGAGATTCCTCAGGACTCAAGGGTTTCTGCATGGTGGTGATGGGTTGGCCCTGAGTTCCCCAGCGAGCATTCGCCGTGTAGTTGGGCAAACGATCCGATGATTTCTCATATTCAAAATCTGCCAATCCCTCGACAGGTTTCAAAACGGTGTGTGAATGACCGGAAGCCCATCGAACCCCTCTTTCAATCAACGCGTGAAACCCCTTATTCGACCAGGTTCGGTGATCATGCCCCCATGCCGTGTAAAACACGCGACCTTTCCCGTGCTCACGCGTGAGCACGGGAAAGGTCGCGTGTTTTACACGGCATGGGGGCATGATCACCGAACCTGG
>JBDQII010000123.1:0-11838 GCA_040264395.1 Verrucomicrobiota bacterium | reverse complement strand
TTGATCGAAGATTAAAGGCTGGTAAACGACCGTCAAGAGATACTTTCCTTAAAAGTTTTACTGGAGGTCGATAACTCGAAAAATTGTATCAGTAAGAAATCCGGGCCCAATCCAGAAATGGATTCAAGGCTTGATTCCGGAAGAACCTCGAAGGAAACATAGGCTCATTCTGTCCCTGAAATATATAGAGAAATGAATGTTTCCATCATCCGTTTTCTAGATATTTATACATCGCCAAGACAGGAGTTGCTTTCGTTGCTAAGCTTTTTATGGAATGCTTTTTAGGTATCATTTAAATGAAGCGGATACTTCTCAATTATTACGCCATTTTTTGTAAGGAAATAAAATTACATTTTTTAATTTGTCGGACTGTTGACCTGAAAACCTACCCGGTAAATCCAAGCGGATTAAACGACTGAGCTCCGATAATCCAACAGCGATACTCAGGTCTTGCTGCATGCATGGTGAGGATTTTCAAATGGCGAATCGATGGCATGATTCGGAGTGTGAACTGAAAACAATGGGAAAGCGGCTCCTTTTCGGTTTTTGTTTCCCAACAGAACTTCCATAAAAGGGGTGAAAAGCATTGGTTGGCAGCAAAACCGATTCCATATGTTTGATTTTTATGAATGCTCGAATACCTGACATGATTTACCTTGAAACCACCATAGGAAACCACACAATAAATCTGCCATCAATCAAGGCAATCGCCTGAAGTCACCTTTGAGAACTAAGCCCTCGAACCAGGCTCTAAACCAAATGAACATATTTAAAAACCTGTCCGCCCCTGTTAAGTAAGAACATTTTTTTTTAAAAAACCGAATCCATTGGCTCATATCCATTTTATGCCGTAGCTGGGATTAAAAGCAACTCTACCCGTTCGGACGATTACCGATAACCCTTTGCCCCCGGCAAACATTTGCATGTCCCTCAAATGACGTTAAACACCAGATCCTTGTCTCCTCCTCCAGTGGAGCCTCAAACATTACCCTCTTTATGGCAACATCAGGCCTGTGCTGATTTGAAATGGATTATCGACTCTGCTCCCTTATTCGAAGGCCCCGATGGCCTCGGCGAATTGGCTAGTATTCATGGCAAGTTCAACTGCGTTCCCAGCACCTCATTGATTTCTAATTTTAAAACACCTCCCAGTAGACGTGTAGGTCTATATTTTGAATCCTTGCTTTCCCCTTGGCTCATTCAAGGATTGCACCTCGAACTGGAGGCTCACCACCTTCAAGTTTTTGAGAACGGGCGCACCGTGGGGGAAATTGATTTTAGCGTTCGAGATCCTCAAGGCATTCGCTGGCGATTGGAAAGCACTATCAAGTTTTATCTACATTACCCAAACTCAAATTCTGCCGACGGAAGTTCTTTCATAGGACCTGACCCCAGAGATTCGTTTGAACGCAAATATGCCCACTTGACAGAACGTCAATTAAGATTGCAGGTTCCAGAGTTGGGACAGCCTGATCACGCCTTGCCTATTGCACGCGGTATACTTTTTTATCACCTTGCCGACCGACATAACCCGCAACGTCCAGCCAAGGCAAACCCGAAGCACATCCGAGGCCTTTGGATGAAAGCCTCGGAATGGGATGGCTTCTGTGATTTATCATCAGGTGTCGAACGTGTAATAAACTTGCCAAAACCATTCTGGATAAGCGGGGTTTCCAATCCTGGACTCACCAGCAGGAAACTAACTTTGACTGAGGCAACGAATGCGTTAAAAGCTCATTTTAGTTGTTCCAGAACAGCTTTGATGCTTAGTTTACAGCAATCGACGGAGAGGGGTTATTGCGAGAAGTGGAGATGCATCATAGTAGCTGACACATGGCCCAATGGTGATTTAAGGTCTTAGAAATATTCTGGTTTTTGGATCTTACCCCGCTCCATGTCTCAGTAAAGCCATGAGTAATCGTCCTTTAATTGCGCACAAAGTGTTAATTCCCGCAGTGACGCAGGTAAATCAATAAGTCAAACGGACGGAAAGGTAATATTCATGAGAATGTGCATTGAACTCCATTTTGGAATTTCTCTTCAGACAAGCAATCCAGCACAGCAGATAAACTATCCGAAAAATTAATTCATCTTCAAAATCCCATGATAAAACCCTTATATCTGTTCGAGATAACCATGACTATCTTGATGTCTGGATTCAAGTGCAACCTGGCCGCTGCGCCCAACCGGCCTAACATTCTCTGGCTTTCATGCGAGGACATCAGTCCAACAATCGCATGCTATGGAGATCCACATGCGATCACTCCTCACCTGGATCGCTTAGCGAGCGAAGGCATCCTTTACACTCACGCTTTCACCACCGCCGGGGTTTGTGCCCCGTGCCGCAGCGGTATCATCACGGGAATGTATCAATCTTCCATTGGAACGCACCACATGCGCAGCAATGCCAAGCTGCCTCCGCAGATAATGCCATTTCCCGTTTATCTTCAGCGAAACGGTTATTACTGCACAAATAACGGCAAACAGGATTACCAGTTCGACGCACCATCCGATACATGGAGCGCTTCGGGTAAAAAAGCTCACTGGCGCAACCGTAGGAATGCCGAGCAGCCTTTCTTCAGCGTCTTCAACTACAATGGGTGCCACGAATCCGGCATTGCAAACGATGACAAGTATCAAAGTGTAACGAAGGATCTCCAGCGTGAGCAACGTCAAGATCCGGAGAATCTGACTACCATCCCTCCTTACTATCCAGACACTACCGTCACTCGAGAAGATTGGAAGCGAAACTACGAGGTCATCACCGCCATGGATGCCTGGGCGGGAAAGATCCTTGAAGAATTACACGATGATGGTCTTGAGAAAAATACGATTGTATTCTTCTGGTCCGATCATGGAGTTGGACTGCCTCGCGCCAAGCGCTGGCTTTACGATTCCGGCACGCACATTCCACTCATCATCCGTATGCCCGAGGCATATCGAAAGCAGTATCAAATCAAGCCTGGCACTACCTCTGAACAGCTGATCAGCTCGGTTGATTTCTGCCCTACGGTCATGAATCTTGCAGGGATCCCGATACCCGGCCACATACAGGGCCAGCCCTTTCTGGGTAAACAAATACCAGCGCCTCGAGAATTTGTTTTTGGGGCCCGGGATCGCATGGATGAACGTTACGATATTATCCGTATGGTGAGGGGTAAACGTTTTAAATACATTCGTAATTATGAGCCGCTAAAAACCTTCTATCAGTATATGAATACACCGGAGAAAGGAGCCACGATGAAGGAACTGCGCAGACTCCACCATACTGGAAATTTAGTCCCATTTGCCAATGCCTATTTTTCTCCAACCAAACCCAATGAAGAGCTCTACGATTGTAATGCAGATCCACACGAACTCAATAACCTCGCAGATAACCCAGCGTTCAAACGGGAATTGATCAGGCTGCGACGTGCGCAACTTACATGGGTCCGGGAGACGAAGGATCTGGGTTTAATCCCCGAGGCAGTGATTGACCGACTGGAGGAAACCATCGGCAATCGATATGCTATTCTGCGTCAGGAGGGTGGAGACGCCCTTGCTTCTCACATCGCTCAAACAGCAGTTCTTGCCTCTTCCGGAGTAGAAGCAATTGAGGGCCTTGCAGCTGCTGTAAAAGCGCCTCACCCTGCCATCCGGTATTGGGCTTTCACTGGTCTTGGAAACATAGGAGTCAAAGCGGTATCCAAACTTGCTCTTGTCGAAAAGCATCTGTCTGATGCATCTCCCGCAGTTGCTCTTGCTGCAGCAAGAGCTCTATGCAGAATGGAGAAGCCACAGAAGGCCTTGCCGGTGTTACTTTATTGGCTGATGAATGGTGAACAATGGGAACAACTTCAAGCCGCGATTGTTCTTGATGAAATCAATGCTCAGGCAGCCCCGGTTCTCGATCAGATGAGATCAGCGCTCGACAGCAAGATTGCAAAAAACAAGTATGTCGTACGAGTTGTAAACCGTGCTTTAAACGAAGAGTTGGGAACCGCGAACATTGTTCCTTGATCTCGGATGACCTCATGAAATATTCCATCCTTTTTATTCTCCAGACGCTCGTCGTCTTTTCTGCTCCAAGTGCGGAACCTGCACCTCGTCCCAATATCCTCTACCTATTCGTTGATGATATGGGCTGGGGCTCAATCGGTCCGAATGGTCAAGCCGCAAGAAAAGACAAAGGCTTGCCCTACGTTCGCACACCGAACATCGATCGTCTCGCCGAACAAGGCGTTAACTTCACCCGCGCATATGCATGCCACGTCTGTTCCCCGTCGCGTTCATCCCAGCAGTCAGGTTTCCATCAGGGACACACTTTTGCCGACGCAAATGACCCCGACAATGCGAGGAAAGCGATGCGTGCCGAGGATATTCTTATGGGGGATGCCATGTTCGCTGCAGGATATACCACGGGTTATTGGGGTAAGTGGGGATACGGTGGTTCAAAGGATCAGCTCAACCCCAAGGTCGACAATATCCAGTCGCTACCCACCTCACATGGATACACCCACGTACTGGCTGAGTTGCATCATGTCCGTGCTCATACATTTTTTCAACCATCCCTGTGGAGTGCTCCTGCAAAAACGGATGCTATTGGAGGCATACATCTCATCCCCAATTCCATTGCCAAGTATATTGGAAATGATGCATATCCCGACTTACCCGCGTATCAGAATCATCATGAATACCCAGCTGTTGCTTATTGTGACGATGCTTTCGCATTCGCTGCACTCGATTTCGTACGCATCAATGCCCGGAACTACAAGCAGACGGGCAAACCGTTTTTCGGACTGCTGGCAACACAGATACCACACGCACCCTTTAATGAAATCAGTCACCTTCCCAATTGGGACCATGCTTACGAAGATGACCCGTTATTTAAAAAACTCTCCCCTCAGGCTCAGCAATGGGCTGCCATGGTCACTCGCATGGATGCGCATTTTGGTCATATTCTATCTGCACTTGACGATCCCAATCTAGATGGAGATACCTCCGACTCGATCGCCGACAACACGCTGGTAATTTTCCAATCTGACAATGGCGGCCCGAGAGGTTCAAGTCACACCGTCTTCGATTCCAACGGCGGTCTTCGCGGAAGCAAAGGAAAAATTCAGGAAGGAGGTATCCGAGTACCACTCGTGATGCGATGGCCGAGGGTGATCCATTCAAAATCAAAACTAAAATCTGGCACTCAATGTGGAAGGATTGTGGATATCACTGATCTTCTTCCAACCTTCTGCGAACTGGCTGGCACACTCCCTCCACTCAGCATCGACGGGGTTTCCATCGCGCCCGTGCTCAGCGGCTACGGTCATCAGCGCAATCGAGATTTTATCATTCATGAAGCCAGTAACGGACAATCCATCATAAGAGGTAAACACAAACTTGTGAGGGCCCGAGTCAGGGGGAACAAGGATACACCACTCGAGTTGTATGACCTTGAGCAAGATCAAACCGAAGAGGCAAACATCGCTGCCAATCACCCTGAACTCGTGAAGGAGCTCCATGCATTACTTCTTGGTGAACGCGTCAGCGAAGCAAAAGGTTTCGCCAATACTTACCATCATTGGATAGGCAATGATCGTGCGTTGATGTCGCATGCCGAAAACTGGTCGGATTACGCATACGCAAATGCCGGGGTCACCTACCTGAGCGACGATGGTGGTCCACAACTTTCGTGGACCGCTCTGATTGAAAACAAGGGCATCACTCACAGTAATGTCTCCGCTGATACTGACCTCGAATTTCTCGGATTCGAGATAAGCGGAAGGTCCATGGAGACAACTCAAACCCTTCAAATCAACCAAGGTATCAAGCTTACCGGCCGTAATGAGATCCGCCTGTCGAACAACGGTAATCTTTTCATCAATGGCGGCACCCTCAGCTCTCTGCGTTGGGTTGACATTCAACCCGGAGGCATCCTGCATGGTAATGGAAGAATTGAGGCCTCTCTTTACAATAATGGCATTGTTTCCGCATCAGGCAAAACACCGCTGGAGGTAATTACGGACTATTACGAAACCATGGATGCCAGGCTCAGAGTCTCAATCGCAGACGATACCAGCACAGGACTCAAGGTGAATGGCAAGGCAATTCTAGCTGGGACTCTTGACATCGCCCGAAGCAATTTAAGTGGAAAAGCGAATACGCCTTACACTATCCTGACTGCGAGTCACATCGAAGGCACCTTCAGAAACAAGAACCAACGTGTGACTGACGGCAATGATCAACTTTTTTCCATTCGCTATACTCATTCAGAGGTTTCCCTGGTACGAGTGAAGTGAGCATGGAGCTCCTTTCGTTGAAAAGAAATCGGTCAGTCCATTTTTACCAACAGTTTTTTGATTCGTCGGGTAAATAGAATCAGCAACACGGCGGCCCCAATGGCGGTCATTACAATCTGCAGGAAAAGATCTGGCATTTCGTTGATGGCTTCCGGATTGAAGCGGCCTGCCATCAGCCCCGCAATGAGGTTACCCAGAGAGGTAGCCAAAAACCAGATCCCCATCATTTGACCCACAAACCGTTTGGGCGCCAGTTTAGTGACAGAGCTGAGACCAACAGGACTGACACAGAGTTCACCCATCGTATGAAGCAGATAAGTCAGAATCAACCAGTAAGGAGCAGCTTGGTTACCGGCAGTTACCCATTTTGCTGCACCGACCATGAGTAAGAAACCTAAGCCCAGCAATAGCAGACCGAGTGCAAACTTTGCAGGCATCGAAGGATCCAACTGCCGTTTTGCCAGACTAATCCAAAGTGATGCAAACACAGGCGCGAACACAACAATATAGAAAGGATTGAGAGATTGAAACCAACCAGAAGGGATTTCAAACCCGAATGCCAGTCGGTTTGTATGCCGTTCAGCAAACAGGTTCAGAGAGGAACCAGCTTGTTCAAATCCAGACCAGAAAATAGCAGAGGCGATAAACAAAACCACGATCACCAGGGTCTGCCTGAATTCAGTGGGGTTCAATTTACCAAAGGTAAAAATATAAACAAAAAATACAACAGCCAGACCGACAATCACGTAAGTCGTATTTTGAGCCAGCGTCAGTGCGTCGACCTTCAGAACTCCAGAAAAAGCGAGCGCTACAACAATGGTTAGCACAGCAAAAAAAACAATCACAGGATACCACGCTCGATCCATTCCTGATGCTGATTCATTCGAAGCTCGTGGATGCGTTGCCAGTATACCCGTGTCACCCAAGCGATGGCTAGTCAACCAATATTGAATGACACCGAGAAGCATTCCTATGCCAGCTGCTCCAAAACCAATGTGCCAGTTTACGTTCTCGCCAAGATAACTGCATATCAGCGGGCCAAGGAATGCGCCTATGTTGATCCCCATGTAGAACAACGTGAATCCGGCATCACGACGTGCTCCTCCTTCCGGATATAGCTGTCCCACCATGGCGCTGACATTGGGCTTTAAAAATCCCGTCCCGATAATGACCAGGAGCAACCCGACAAAAAAAGCCGACTGACTGGGAACAGCGAGAGCGAAGTGTCCCGCGGCGATGATCAAGCCCCCCACCCACACAGCCTTACGGGCCCCCAGTAATCGATCGGCTATCCAACCTCCGGGCAGGCAGGCAAGGTAAACAAACGCGGTATATAACCCATAGATGGAAGTAGCCATCTCATCATCCATCCCCATCCCGCCTTTCTGTACTTCATCGACCATGAAAAGCACCAGCAGCGCTCGCATACCATAATAGCTGAATCGCTCCCATAGCTCGGTGAAGAACAAAGTTGAAAGACTAACGGGATGCCCCAACCAGGTCCGATTTAATTTTGAGTCGTTCATTGTTTGTACTGCTATTTTTAGTTCAATTTCTAAATTTGATCAACCTGACCAGCTCATGACCTGAGGGAAAATCATAAAATGTTTTTCCTTTTTAAGGTCACCACTCTTAAAATTCTCCTCACCCAATTCTTCTTGAAGAAGTGATCTATCCGATTTATCGATGAACGCCATGGATAAATCACCTCGATTATCGCTGTCCTTGCCTGAGAGTAGTTGTTTAAAGTTGGAATAAATAGATCTAACGCCAAGAATACAAACGACTCAACTTGTTTCCTGTACGTTTCATGGTTACTGGCTTAGCCAAGCATCTTGCAAGGTATGCGAAATGCGCCATGAAACCGCATTTCTGATTGTTCTGCTAATTATGATATTAGCTTGAATCATCTCCACCACTTAGGACGAAGATGAGCGCATTGAATATGTACAATAAGACAAGAGAGGGTGAAATGCTTTTGAGCCAGCCTTCGTAGACCAAACAGTGGAATGCAAGAGGGGCAGCCTTAACTGCAAATGATCAAGACTTCATGAACTGAGACTGTGTATTACGAACAGTTGAATTGTTGATCCTTATTCTTTGATACAGTAAAGGCGATCAGCTCCCCGAAGCAGTAATCGGTCACCAGCTACAGAAGGCGTCGACCAGAAAAGATCATCAATCTTATTGACCGATACACACTCAAATGCAGGCCCTGTCTTTACGACAAATGTGCGGCCATCCTCGTCGAGTGCATAAAGGTAATCACCGGCAATCAAAAGAGAAGCCGCCATACGTCCTGCACCGGGCAGTCTTTCCTCATAAAGACGTTTTCCTGTTGATCCCTGATAGCATTTGAGGACACTGCCGTTGATCACGTAAAGAAGCCCATGATGCGCCACCGGTGATGTTAATCCAGGGCCGGCGCCTGACTTGGACCAAATGACCCAGTCTTTGGCTTGATTACGGGTCATGGTCAATTCGCCGGAGGCGTTTCCCTTGACGGCAATCAAAGGGCCAGTGCTACGCGGGCCACTGTTGCCGAAAAACAAGTAATCTCCATCCCAGGCTGGGGATCCAGAAAAAGAACCACTGAATCCGTTTAGCTTCCAGAGGAGCTCTCCATCGACAGGATTGTAACCAGTGACATGCCCCGCGCCTGCAAGCACCAGGTGAGATCCATATCCTGATTTCCAAAGCAAAGGTGTGCTCCAGCTGGTGCGCGTATCGCGGTCCTTTTTCCATCTTTCTTCGCCAGTGACTTTGTCCAGTGCTAAGACGTAGGATGAGTCATCGTTGTCACACTGAACAAAAATCAAGTCGTCTGAAATGGCCAGACCGCTTCCGCTGCCGAAACCCTTTCCGAACCCATATTTTCCGGTGACCGTTTTCCAGACCACCTTACCATCACGATCCAAGCAACTGATTTCACCTGCTGCGGCGAAATAAACAAAGACATGCTCACCATCAGTAGCCGGGGATTCCGTGGCATATGTGTTCGATGGATGTATGCCAAATGCAGGGATGGCTTTGGATGGGGTCGCGCTCCATAGAATTTTCCCCGAATCCAAGTCGAGACAGACGACTCTGAACTCGGTCATTTTCAGATTATCGGCGTCTTTTCGGAAAGTTCCCATGGAGCGAGCTCCAGCCTGAAAACCTAGAGGTCTTTTTTGACCTTCATGAACGGCAGTTGTGAGCCAGATTCTTCCATTGGAAACTACTGGAGAAGACCAACCAGCCCCGGGAATGCTCGAAGACCATTCCATATTCTTGGAATCAGACCAAATCATGGCAAGGGACGACTGGGTTACGCCGCTACCCTCGGGGCCTCGAAACTGGGGCCATTCTTGTTGAGAATCGCCCCGAGCAAGAACGATGAATGTGAGCAATAAAAAGGCGACTGATTTTCCGGGCATGCAAAAAGATGACCCATGTGCTTACCATGTCAACAGGGGTGGACACTTTTACCCATCTTTTTCAATCCTTAATCCAGGGTGAATGATCCAGTATGAAAGCACAGGTTAATGCGATCAATCTAGGCTTATTGGATCTTGTTGCATGAATCGTTTTTCACCAATCAAGTCAGGAGCACTGAGCAGAATCATGAGAAGCCTCACCCCTTCCCTGTCAAAGTTTGAATCAGACGAAATACGCAAACAGGAGTCGTCAGCCCGAATGCACCTGATCACTGCAGAGCTGGCAATTCAATTACATTGGTGAGAAGCAGGAAAAGATGATTGGAGAAAGTAAGTTCACAGGCATTGAGAGCCCTGAACTTGCCCAGCGAATATTGCATTCTCTTAACACTTGAGGTTCGTCTCAGTAAAATCAATAAGGGATTTCCCTGCGTCTTGGGAAACTTCGTTTTTAAGGCTTCCAGGACAGGGTTATTTCTTTCTTTTGACCTAAAGGAGTAAGCGTCTCAGCACCTCCAGGCCAACGCACCCAAATACCTGTCGCCTTGAATGAGGAATGCAACACTGTGACTGGACTGTTCTGGGAAAACCATCCATTACCAGCTTGTATTTCTCTTACCGGCCCCCAGGCATTCTTCTCCCCATGAAGTCTGAGCTGACACCCTATCCCTGCTGGATTGTGCGCTGGTCCATTAAGTCGAACTCGCAGCCCTGAATTTGAGGATTGGTTGAGATAGATCTTCAAAGGCCCCTTATTAATTGTCAAACCTAGATCCGTACGCCCATCCTTGTTGATATCTCCAAGAGCAGCACTTCGTAAATCACCGCTCACCAGCAAACCCGATTCCATGGAAGGCAACACCCGCAGACCACCCTTGCCGTCTCCCTGAAGCATAAGTGCACCACCATTATCCTGTCTAGACCAACCAGGCCTCGTCCTGCTTTGGTTCTGACAAAGAATTAAGTCTTCAAAACCATCTCCATTGAAATCGGCTGCTTGCACTCCGTATACGGGCGCCCACTGGGCTTCGGCGGGAAGTTCTTTTGCTCTGAAAACTCGTCCCGGACCCTCATTGAAGAATACCATGCTGGCAAAGGTTGTGGCTTCAGAAATCCGCCCCAAGGGAAATCTTTTACCTGTCAACTTCTGAAGTGAGGCTTCGCTGTAATCCCTGTAGTGACGAATATTTTGATAAATGAACGGCAAGCTTAAACCAAGTTCGTCCAACATCCGCGATGGAGTCATTTCTAAATCGAACTGGTAATCGGTTTCGATCAAATCGGTCACAGCGGGATTTGAAAAAGTGCCATGGAAAAGTCGAAAAGGATGTGAGGTAGTTGCACGCCATGAGCTGTTGAGCCCCCAATTTCCTGCTATGATATCAGGATAACCATTGCCATCCAGGTCAGCCGTTGCGATCCCATTCCATAACCCCTTGAATCCAGCAAGCCCCCATGGATCGGTTACATCAAACAATGAACCCGATCGGTTCTCGAAAACCCTGACAGGGCCCCATTCAGTTCCGACAATTAACTCGGGAAAACCATCATTGTTGAGATCACTCCAGACAACACCCTTCACCATACTCAAACCGCCCATCAGGGTGCTGTTTCTTTTATCAGTTGTGAAGAGCCCATTACGCAAGGCCATCAAAGTGGAGGGGTGAACCGCCGGATAATGGCCTGGTTTGATTCCACCGGCCAGAAAGAGCGAAAGCTCTCCTCGCCCGTTAAGCGGGCCAAGTGCCATGGGGCCAGCACCCGGAATGGAAGCGTCTACTGATTCCCAATCCAATCCGTCACTTTTTCCAGTTACGAGTCCTGAAGGAGCCACTTGTTCATACCCTGCGAGACCAATAAGATTCAGTTCTGGTTTCCCTATCAGGTATCCCATCAAAAGCCCCATGGAATCATCGGGTAATGGAACAGGCCATTTCTCGAGTCTCGGGGAGTCCTCTCCATTGCCAAAGAAAGTTCGAAGTTGGCCTCCACGACCAGATCCAATCCAAATGTCATCCCAACCATCCTGATTCAGATCACCTATGGCAATACCTGGGCCCCTGTGACTAAGTTGAAAGGGTAAAAGCGGTTGCTTTAAAAAATCGTCACTTTCTGGTTCGTCGAGAGTGAAGGATAAGGATGCTGAT
>JBDQII010000122.1:0-11860 GCA_040264395.1 Verrucomicrobiota bacterium | reverse complement strand
TTCCACGACGCCAATACCAACGAATCAGTGATCGTCGCCTTGAACAATCCAGCCGGTGCAAGTAGTGCAGTAGTGACCTTTGGTTACTTCGATGCAGGCAACGACTGGTGGTGGGCCATCGACAATGTTCAGATTGTTGGAGCTGAAGGTTCAGGTATTTCCATCGCTTCAGATGGTGGACAAGTATCCATTGCTTGGGACAGCGGTGCTCTGGAATCAGCTCCAGCGGTAACTGGTCCATGGGCTCCAGTGGATGGTGCAACCAGTCCTCACACAGTGGCTGCGGATCAGGGCCAAGCTTACTTCCGTGCTCGATAAGAGTAGAAATAGAATCAACGTCGGCAGATGCAGGGGGAATTCCTTGCAGCTGCCGGCAGCTTTAAAATATTACAATATTTAAGCTCCTGCTGAGTGGCAGAACAGCTTGGAACGGGTCTTGTTGGTGTGCAACCGTGTGTCACCACAAGGCCCGTTTTCTATTGCGCGTTCCCATCCTCTCCATCATTACTTTTCAATCATTCAAATGGGGCAGTAACATGCCCTTTTCATCAGCTCAGGCCATCCTGGTCTTCAGGGGAATTTCTATTACCCGTTTGGGTTTGGGTGAAATCAGCCTCACAACGGGGAAGGCTTTCATGGAATAAGTGGCCTCTTTTATATGAGATTTCCACTACATGTAGAAGGTGTGCAGGAGACTAGAATGATCCTTCCCAAAATTAAAACACTATCATATACCTCCGATGTTTGATGTTGGTTTTGTCCAGGAGCAGGTTACGCTCCAGAAAACGTCACAGGTTTTTCTTGTCAAGGAAGCTCATGGAATCGGCAACCATAGATAATGCTTGGGGTATATTTGATGGACGCTTATCAGCGGACCTGCTCAGTTTCAGCTGTGTTTAGAACGCAGGTTTTGAGTTTATTGGAATAAAATCATTCCAGGAATCCAAAGCATTCACATATACTCGGCTGCAGTGTATCCAGTAATAAAGTCAGGCGGGCGATACTGAAATGGAAAACATGATCATCCATAAAAAAGAAAAATACTGGGCTTGCTCAAATAATCATGATCTTCGCCTGATCTTTGTCAGATGGAACCATTCTCAAAGTTAACTTTTTCGAAAACGAACAGATTTTTTTCATTTTAAACCATGCAATCCTTAGAAAAAATCCTTTCAAGAAGAAACTGGCTCAGGCATGCGGCAGGTTATGCTGCAACGGGGGCTTTGTTTTCTTCAAAAACGGTTCTTCCAGAAGTCCTGGGTCAGGAAAATATGGCGGAAACGCCTCCTTTGAACAGGTTCCCACGCATGGTTCAGGAGTTTTACGTAAGGCGAGTTCGCGAGGAGGCTCAGAAGTCGGACGAAATCAGGGGAGCGCTCCAGACAAAATCTGACGCGGAGCTATATATCAAAACGATCAAAAAACACATTCGCAGTTGTTTTGGGCCTGAGCCAGAGCGAACCCCACTCAACCCACGTATCACAGGCATCCTGGAACGTGATGGTTATCGAGTTGAAAAATTGATTTTTGAAAGTAGACCTGGATTCCTTGTCACTGCGAATTTATACGTGCCAACAGGTGTTGCGCACCCAATGCCCGGAGTGATTGGAACCTGCGGTCATTCAAGCAATGGTAAAGCGGAAGCCGCCTATCAGAGTTTTTCCCAGGGATTGGTGCGTATGGGCTACGTCGTATTGATTTATGATCCAATAGGGCAGGGGGAGCGTTTGCAATATGTAGGTGACGATTTTAAATCAACGATAGGCGTGGGGGTTCGCGAGCATCTTTATGCGGGTAATCAGCAGTTCCTGGTCGATGAATTCATTGGAGCATGGAGAGCCTGGGATGGCATTCGAGCTCTGGATTACCTGCTGACGCGTGAGGAGGTCGATCCCAGACACATTGGCGTTACAGGTAATTCCGGTGGAGGGACGATGACAACCTGGTTGTGCGGTCTGGAATCTCGCTGGACCATGGCGGCGCCCAGTTGTTTTGTGACAACGCTCCGGCGTAATTTAGAAAATGAGCTTCCAGCCGATACCGAGCAATGCCCTCCGAAGTCTATTGCCTTAGGCGTTGATCATGTGGATTACCTGATTGCAATGGCGCCCAAACCTGTCGTGATTCTTGCCAAGGAAAAGGATTACTTTGATGTGCGAGGTGCCCGGAAGGCCTTTGAGCAATTGCGGCATGTTTATCGATTGTTGGGTGCGGAAGATCAGGTGAAACTTTTCGTTGGGCCGACTTACCATGGTTATTCGATTGAAAATAGAGAAGCCATGTACGATTGGTTTAATCGCACCACAGGTATTCAAAAATCATCTCCAGAATCTGAGATCAAACTCGAAAAAGACGAAGATCTTCAATGCACGTCTGCGGGACAAGTTGCAGAGATGGGCTCCAAAACGGTGTTTCAATTTACGGCAGAAAAAGCAAACTCATTGTCGAAGAATCGCACTGAATTATCAGTCAATCGTATCCGGCAGGCATTCTCTCGGCATTTAGGACTGCCGGCCTCATTCAATGACTTACATTACCGGATTCTCAGGCCTCGTTCAGGTCGAGGCTATCCTTTGCCTCACGCCACCTCTTACGTGATTGAGACCGAGCCTGATGCGCAATGTATTGTTTATCGACTAGATCAGGAGCGGCACTATTCGCGTCCTAAATCCGAAACAGCCGATGCCGTGCTTTATATTTCACATCATTCTGCGGATCGTGAAGTGCGTCAGGATGAGTGGGTGCGTAAGCATGTTCCATCTGAGAAAAAGAAAGTGGCCTTTTACGCGTGCGATGTGCGCGGGGTAGGGGAGTCCAGGCCAGATACGTGCGGCGAGAATTCTTTCTTGCAACCATACGGAAATGATTATTTTTATGCCATCCATGGTATCATGCTCAATCGACCCTATGTTGGTCAAAAAACATTGGATGTCTTACAGGTGCTGCGTTGGTTGGAAGAAGCAGGGCATTCGCGTGTTCAGATAGTTGCTCAAGGTTGGGGGAGTTTACCTGCGGCCTTTGCGGCCATGTACAGTAATGCTGTTTACTCAGTTAAACTTAAGGGCGCCCTGGATTCGTTTCATTCCATTGCGACTTCCGAAGAATATCAATGGCCTCTATCCAGCTTTGTTCCCTCAATCCTGAAGGAAGTAGATTTGACCGATTGTTATACTTTGTTGAAGGCCGAGAAAGATTTTGAGATGTCCTGATCTAATTATTTTCGCTTGCCTGCAATGACAAGGTTGATGGAGGTTTTGAGTTCCTCGTATATCGCATCAAGACTCCTGTCTCCATCGATGACCTTAAACTTATAAGCCTTTTGCATACGGAGAAATTCTTGCTTCATTTTGTGCTGGTACTGAACAAAGCTATCGAACATATCTCGAGTTATTCCGAGATCCATTCCACTTTCCCAAAAATCGAGGCTCTGAGTTTTCTCAAGGTTACGTTGGATGAGTTTTTGAGGAGATACGTTTAAATAGAATACTGCATCTGGAACGAGAGCCATACTGTAGAGGTTCTTGACCCAGCGGCGATTCATTCCGCGTACAAGGTCCCGTGCCATGAGTGTATAGATGTAACGATCGGCGATGACCATGAATCCTGCCTTGAGTGATGGGATAATGATGTTTTCCAATTGATCGGCAAAGTCAGTCGCATAAAAGAGACTCATCGTTGTTTGGCTTAATATATTGCCTTCTTGGGCGCGTTCTAGTTCTTCGCTGACCAAGGTGGAACGCTTGATTCCTACTTGAACAGTGGCATGTCCATTTCCTTCCAACCAGTCCACCAGTCCTCTAATCTGTGTTGAACGACCTGATCCATCCGCACCTTCCAGGACAATGAGTTTCCCCGTTAATTTTTCCAAAGAAACCTCCGGTATGCCATGGCCATAAAATGTCTTTATGGATGGTACCGGTGGCGAAACTTTGAGCTCCCTGCGAAAATTGGATTTTCGGATTTCTCTTCTTTTAGAGGTCGCTTTTGATCTAGGCGAAGTTGGCATAAGCTTAATCCTTTTTAAATACGTCCAAATTGATGTTCGCGGAAATGAGTTGTCTAAGGACGCTTTGTTGTTCTTCGACGCGCCCCTTGGCATCGACAAGCAGAAAATTGAACTCCATGCACATGGCAAGATACTGTTCCAACTGCATTCCCTGAAATAAGCGAAACGATTCATAGATGTCGGAAGATAAGTTGAGGTCCATTCCTGCTTCAAAATACTTCAATGCAGGCCGTCCCTCCAGAATTCGAGCAAGGGTGACCTCCAATGGAGCCTTGAAAAAGAAAACAAGGTCAGGTTGCGCCGCGAATTCATAAATACCCCTAACCCAGTCTGGTTCACACCCTCGCACCACGTCTCTTGCGAAAGCCGTGAAAATGTAGCGATCGCAAAGTACGATATATCCAGCTCGCAAAAGTGGGACAAGTTGTCGTTCGTATCGATCTGCAAAATCCGTGGCATGGATCAGGCTGAATGTGGTGGGAGTGAGTAATTCGCGGTTTTTGCCTTTGCTTGTGGCTGACTTCACCAGCACGGAGGAGTTCCATTCACTGAAAAACACCTTTAGCCCCTGTAGCTCCATCCACCGCTTGATGAGCTTGATCTGGGTGGATTTACCGGAACCGTCCAGACCTTCCACCGCAATCAGCCTTCCAGGGTAACCAAGTTCACCAAATGTTTTTCTGCCCATGACGTATGACAATAATGGATAATTGCATGAGGCGAAAGGACGAAAAAACCCCCTGACTGCTTTTGCAATCAGGGGGTTGAAATTCTTACAAAAGTCCTCGATTTTAATTATCAGGATTCGGTTGCGTGACAGGCACCTCGGGTTCCAAAGTTAAAGGTTCCGTGTTCTCAATACCTGGGGACGAAGGTTCCAACGTAGGTGTATCTGCTTCTGCAGGCACGTTTTCGTTTGTTGCAACCTCTTCATTGCCTTCCTCACTGTCTGTAGCAGGAATGGCAGCAGGTGTAACAGGATCGACGCTTGGATCCGGTGAGGTTTCCCCTGCGTTGGGGGTTGTAGTAGCAGCTTGATTTGCTGCTGCCTCATCAATCAACCTCGAACTGCGTTTGGATTCGTAAGAATTCATGACGCCAAGCAACACAGCAAGACCGAGAAACAAGGTTGCAAATATTTTTGTAATTTTTGAAAGAGGGGTGCCAGCACCGGCTCCAAACACTGCTTCCGCAGCACCGGCTCCAAAAGCCAAACCAGCTCCGGCCTCTTTTTTGGGCAGCTGTGCCAAGATCAGCAGAATCAAAAAGAAACTGGTGAGCACCAGTACAATAGTCAAGAATCCAATTATTAAACTCATACTAACTTCAAGTTATCTAAAATTTAGAATGGGCAGCATGTCAAAGCCGATCGAGGCTTGCAATCCTGAAATCCAGAAGATTTTCAGGGGGGGGAGCCATTTCTAGATGCTGTTTAGAACGATTTCAGAGAAATTTTTAGCGTCCAGGGAAGCGCCGCCCACCAAGGCTCCATCAATGTCCGGTTGACTCATCAATTCACGCGCATTGCCAGGTTTTACACTTCCACCATATTGAATACGCACCTGCTTTGCGATGCTGTCTCCGTGTAATTCTGATAACACAGTGCGAATGAAATGATGCACTTCCTGGGCTTGTTCCGATGACGCCGTCTTTCCTGTACCAATTGCCCAAACAGGTTCATAGGCAATGACAGTTTCCAACATCTGCTCAGATGTCAAACCTGCAAGGCTTCCCCTGATTTGACTCCCGATCACATCTTTCGTGACGTCAGACTCTCGCTGTTCCAAGGTTTCACCGACACAAATGATAGGCTTGATGGAGGCAGCGTGTGCAGTCAAAGCTTTCTTGGAGATCAATGAATCCGATTCCTCCTGGTATTGACGGCGTTCGGAGTGACCCAGGATGACGTAGCGAACAAGAAATTCTTTCAACATTTCCGCGGCGATTTCTCCAGTGTAGGCTCCACCAGTGTGCTCGCTCATGTTTTGAGCGCCCAGACGAATATTGGATTCGATGATTTTTTTGGAAACTTCACTTAGTGCTGTAAAAGGAGGGCAAACGACGATGTCAATTTCTTTGACTTGATTGACCTCGCGAACGAGTTCCTGAACGAGATCCAGTCCCTCTGCGACTGTCTTGTTCATCTTCCAATTGCCTGCGATGAGGAGTTTGCGGTCTTTATCCATAACGATTTTCTTGAGTAACTTGAGTAATGCAACTTATGGTTGCGGGTAAGATTAATTCTTAACGATCTGATAGTGCTGCTACGCCGGGTAGTTCTTTGCCTTCCAGGAATTCCAAGCTGGCACCTCCGCCAGTGCTCATGAAAGTGACCTTATCCCCCAGGCCTGATTGATTCAGGGCTTTGACACTGTCTCCGCCGCCAATGATGCTCTTGGCGTTCCCCTGACTCGTCGCATTGGCCACCGCCTCTGCAACAGCAAAAGTGCCTTTTGAGAATCGAGGATCTTCAAAGATACCCATAGGACCATTCCACAAGATTGTCTTGGCCTGCGCAATTTTTTCCGAATAAGTTGCGGCAGTTTTTTCGCCGATATCGACACCCTCCTCGGTTTCCGGGATGTCAGGATCTGTGTTATGGCGAGGGTTCTGGAATTCCAGAATCGGTTTGCCTTTTTTGTTCAGTTTGTCAGTGACAACGGGGGTCACCACGGTGTTGTCAGTTGGCAGGAGTAGCTCCACCCCGCGCTCCGCAGCCTTTTGCATTGCTGCTTTGGCCACATTGACCTTGTCGGGTTCCACAAGTGATTTCCCAACGGACAGCCCCTTGGCAAGCTTGAACGTGTAAGCCATGGCGCCACCGATGAGTAAGCTGTCAGCTTTTTCCAGCAAGCGATCAATGACTGCAATTTTATCAGAAACCTTGGCCCCTCCCAGAATGACCACGAATGGACTTTCCGGGTTTTCCAGCTCATCCCCAAGGAACGTCAGTTCGCGCTCCATGAGAAGCCCTGCAACACAGGGGCCGCCCTTGCCGGATATAACTTGGGCAATACCCGACGTGGATGCATGTGCTCTGTGCGCGGCTCCAAAAGCGTCATTGACGTAGGCATCTGCGTTAGCGGCAAGTTGCTTTGCAAATTCGTTGTCGTTGGCTTCCTCTTCATTGTAAAAGCGAACGTTTTCCAAGAGTAAAATATCTCCGGCCTTCAGCGCACTGACTGTTTGTGAAACTTTTTGACCAATACAGTCATCCACAAACGCCACAGGGCGTCCGAGCAAATCACTGAGTTTTTGGGCTACCGGACGCAGTGACATATTGGGTTCTTTTTTGCCCTTGGGTCTTCCAAGATGTGCAGCCAGAATAATTTTAGCACCCTGCGACACCAATTGGTCCAGGGTGGGGATGGTCGCGCGAATACGCGTGTCATCGTTAATTGTCATCCCTTCATCGCTTTCAGCCATGGGGACGTTATAATCAACTCGGACGAAAACTCGCTTGCCGCTCAAGTCGACATCTTTGATGGTTAGCTTTGCCATAATCCAAAATTCAGATCGGCAAACATAGCAAACGCCTACTAAGCGTCAAAGAGTTTCGGGAAAAAAATCACATACCCACTATTGCGGGCACTCAATTACTGGAGGCGCGTGTAATGCGGTCCTTGATCCCTTGCCAGGCTGAGGTGTCAGGGACTGATTCAACGAGTATCAGGTCCGGTTTCTCTTGGTCTGCAATAAACAATTCTGAGTAGAGAGCTCTGGCATATGCTTCGGGGTCGTGAGGGATTACCGATACTCGCAGAAATGTTTCAGCGGATGGAATCTGCTCGTGGCATATGATGCAGGTCTTAGATTGGGTTGCGCCAAATGCTTCCACTGCGGTGACCAGATTGCTTGTGCTATCCCAATGATGAATTTTCAACCGGGCTTTTGGTGCATAATGTTTTTTATGAAGGCCCGGACTCACTTGTGGTTGTTCTGAGTTTTTTCGCTTTGAGGGGCCGGCCAGGTTTCTGGTTGAAGGATCAATGGCCTGCAGTGCTTCCAAGTTTATAATACCGGGGCGAAGGACTGTGGGTGCCCCGCCGCACAGACTCAATACCGTTGATTCAATACCGACATTCGAAAAGCCACCGTCAACGATCAATGGGATTCGTTTGTCGAGCTGGTTCAATACATGTTCAGCTGAGGTGGGAGAAAGTTGATTGGCCAAATTGGCACTTGGTGCAGCAAGCGGGCGACCCAGTCTACGGATCACGGCTTGCATCAATGGGTGAGCAGGCCAGCGAATAGCCACTGAATCCAGTCCTGCCGAAATAGCATGTGTGATACATTTTGCCTTGGGGAGCACCAGGGTAAGGGGGCCAGGCCAGAAGGCATTGGCAAATTTTTCAGCTATATCGGACCATTCTCTAACGCAGGTCTGAAGCATGTTCCGACTGGCAATGTGGACAATCAACGGATTGTTGGCAGGACGTTGTTTGGTCTCGTAAATGGATCGCACAGCGCTTGTATTCAACGCATCTGCGGCAAGCCCATAAACCGTTTCGCTTGGCAGAGCAACGATCTCGCCGCGGTCAAGCAGGGTTGCAGCCTTCTCGGCAGCTACCTCGAACAAGACACTGCTATGAATGGGTAAAACTTCCGTCTTCACGTGAGAGGTGAATTAAATTGCACTCCGGTTTCTACCATAATTCTAAAACATTAAAAGTGCTATACTCTAGGGGTCGGTCCTAACTGTTAAAACTCAACACAAATCCCAGGCATAACCAAGGATTGCGCAAAGCAAACGATGTTGTGGTCTGAAGATAAGAACAGTAGGGGCTGATCCATAGCGCTCCGGGTGGTAATTCGGGTTTAATTTCTAATAAATCGCGTTTAATTTCTAATAAATCGCGACCTTCGAGGGTCCACAATGTTATGATTAAGGTCATGCAAAGGTGCTTTGGAATTTTCTTTTTTTGTTTTTGCCTGCTTCTTGGAGGGCAGGAACACCCCGGAAGTCTGCCTGCATTTGCTGAAGGTGAGCGATTATTTGCTGAAGGTTCCTATCAACTTGCTCTCAAGGCCTATAATTCGCTTTCACCCAATGAAGGGGCTGAGGAAGTTTCGTTTTGGATCGATTATCGTCGTTTGGATTGCGAGTGGCGATCTTTGGCAGGATCGAGGCAGATGGAGGGCAAGTTGTCGAATAAGATAGGAAACGCACTTGAACGTCTATTGCAGGATTTTGAATCATTGGATGTGGAAGTTGATTTCCTTCAAATGCAGGCAACCATGCATGAGTCTGCAGGCGATTTCTGGTGGAGGACTCGACAAAGGGGTTATTGGGCCAAGGCCTGGAAACATTATGAAAAAGCATTGAACCTTTGGGCTTCTTCCTCTGACGTGAATCTTGCGCGGGAGCGTTATCTTGCCATCGTGTGGAAAGCGACCTACTCCTCAGGTGGTAGTTATCAGTCATCGTCAGCGTTTCACGGAAATGCAATACCGGTCAACATCTTTGAGAGTGCCGTAAAAATTGCGAGTGCTTCCGAAGATAAAGCCCATGCCAATTTTCTCTTGGCCGTTGCACTTCAAAATCGACTGAATCAGTCGCCTTACATGCATGAGAGAGTCACACGTGCATTTGACATAGCCATTTCAGGGCAAACGAAACATGATTGGATGGATAACGCGCTGGCTCAATATGGCAATTGGCTGGCAAGCAGAGGGAAACCCGTCAAAGAGACAGATGGCACTTGGGGGTTTCGTCCCGACTACCCCGCAGCCGTCAAGATTTGGCGTCGTTTTATCAGTCTCTATGATCGTGAGGAATCGCGCCATTATCGACAAATTGAGTCACGATTAAAAGATACCACCAGCCAAGAACTTGACGTGATCGTTGGTCATGCCTTCGTTCCCGGATCCAAAATTCGTTTCAACACGAGATGGCGCAATATTCCCCGCTACGAGTTGAAATTATTCAAATTAGATTTGGGTTCAAACCTTCATATGGATGAAGGCGGGCATCATCCCTCAGAGTGGATCAAAACCATAAAGACTCGAAAGCTTGAATCGGTTTACAGCAAAATATTCGACACTGGAGACAAAGGGGACCATGAACGTGGATCGCAAGAAATTGTATTGGACTCGACACCTCAAGACGGAGCTTACCTCGCGGTTGGCTTGGTCGATGGTAAGGAACAAGGTCGTGAGTTTGTATTGATCAGTCGTCTCACTGTGATGGCGCGTGCATCGAGTAATCGCATGCTTGTATGGGTATGTGACTCTGTGAATGGACATCCTTTGCCCGGTGCAGAGGTAAGGCTCTGGCAGCGTGTAAGAACTGGAAAGCAATGGCGTTGGAGTAATTTCAAACGCAAAGCCAATGATGAAGGTTTGGTTGTGTTCGAAGATATAGGGGATTTTTCATCCATGGAATGGTTGGTAACCGCTCGTCATGAAGAGCAGCAAAATCTGTCGTTTTTTTCCAATCCTCGAAGTAATGCCTACATACAACCATGGAAAATCTATGCATTTTCAGATCGACCTGCTTATCGGCCTGAAGATGAGATTCGCTGGAAAGTGATTGTCAGAAAGCAATCGGCACAAGGGTATGCCACTCCCGCCTCAAAAAAAGTCGAAATCAAGATACGTGACCCGAAAGGCAGTGTGGTGATGGAGGATGATGTGGCCTTGAATTCCTTTGGCACTGCGGCAGGTCTCTGGCAACCCGCTTTAGATTCTCCTCTGGGAATCTATTACATCGAATGCACTGATGCGGATGATAAGCTCATTGGGAAGGCTCAATTGTTCCGCTTGGAAGAATACAAACGCCCGGAAATGAAACTTTCGATCGATCTACCCACACAAGAAGGGGATCGAATCCAGCCTCCCAGACCTGGAGATAAGATTCTGCTGAAAGCTCATGCCGAATATTACTTTGGTGGTTTTGTTGCTGGTGCTGATGCTGAAGTCAGGGTCTATCGAAAGCCTTTTGATTTTGAGTTTCCTCGTCCGAAACCTTATTCCTGGCTATCTGATTCGAAACCATCACGTTTCTCATCCCGCCAATTTTCCTCAGAAATATTGGCACACGAATTCAAGCTCAAGACCGATGCTGCCGGTAACGTGTCAATTGAGTTTGATACAGAGCCGGATTTATCGACCGATATGAGCTATCGAGTCGAGGTGCGGGTCACAGATGCCTCGAGGCGAGAAATTATCGAGGAACGTGTGATGAGGGTCTCCAGGCAAGGGCACTTCGCATCGATTGATGCAGATCATCGGCTCGTTCGGTCCGGCGAAAAGCTAAGTTTTGATGTGCACGTGATGGATGTCAACGAGCAACCAGTGAAGTTGGAAGGGCAGGTCAAAGTGTTGCAAAAGATATGGAATGAAGTGTGGTGGACGCCCGAGGGTACAGAAATTCAGGGAGCCCCTTTGCTTGAAATCATGGAGCGGCATTCGGTTTTCCCCCCTCCCCCTGAGCGACCTGATCAGCGGCCTTGGCGATTCAAGAAACGAGGATATCAAGAGAAGGTGATTCACGAGCAAACTTTGCGAACAGATGTTCAAGGTCATGCTCAAATGACATTTACCCCGGACACTCAAGGATACTATACGGTGGTCTGGATCAGTCGTGATGATCGAGGGGGAGAGCTGAAGGGGCCTGGAAATGAGGTGCGTTCTGAAAAAGAATTCTGGGTGAGTAATCCGGATGCCCAAGGGTTAGGGTATCATTCCAGCGGCTTGGAAATTATTGTCGACAAAGACACCTTTCAATCAGGTCAAACGACTCCCGTCATGATCAGTGTGCCAGCCAGTGATCGCTGGGTGCTCCTGACCATTGGATCGAATCGGATGATTGAGCACCGGGTGCTTCATGTGGAAGGTACGGTGCGCATGGTC
>JBDQII010000121.1:0-11861 GCA_040264395.1 Verrucomicrobiota bacterium | reverse complement strand
GTGTCATCAATCTGCTCAAGGCATCGGGAGTCAGTGTCGTCTACATCAGTCATTTCCTGGAAGAATGCCAGACGATCAGTGACCGATATACGGTTCTAAGAGATGGCGAATCCGTAGGCACAGGCGATATGAAAAAGGCTGATATCCAGGATATCATCCATCAAATGGTGGGCCGGGAAATGAAGGATATATACCCTCGAAAAGAGCATCGTGTTGGACAACCGGCACTTGAAGTCAAAGGCCTGCGCGGCCGCATCAAGCCCAAGTCTGCATCTTTTCGACTGCGCAAAGGCGAGATCTACGGGGTCGCCGGTCTTGTAGGCGCCGGACGCACTGAGACACTCAGAGCATGTTTTGGTCTGGATCGAGTTGATTCCGGGAAAGTGTTGATAATGGAGCGGGAAAGCACTTACTCCACACCTACCAAACGCCTGGCACAAGGGATGGGCCTGCTTAGCGAAAACAGAAAAGAAGAAGGATTATTGCTGAACAGGGATCTTGCGGACAATCTAACCCTGACAAAGTTTGGATCTTTCTCAAAATTTGGTTTCATTCCCCGAAAAAAGCAATTGGAAGCAGCCGAACATTGGATAGATAAACTTAAGGTCAAGACGCGCAGCGCGAAACAAACCATCGGTGAGTTGTCGGGAGGTAATCAGCAAAAAATAGCCATTGGCCGGTTACTCCACCACGAAGCAGATATTTTCCTGCTGGATGAACCTACGCGCGGCATCGACATCGGAAGCAAAGCACAGATTTACAGTCTGATCTGCGAACTTGCGAAACAAGGAAAGGCGATCCTTTTTGTCAGCTCGTATTTACCTGAGTTACTCGGCATCTGCGACACCATTGGAGTCATGTGCCGGGGAGAAATAAAAGCGAGCCGACCTGCTTCAGAATGGAGCGAGCATGAATTGATCAGTGTCGCCGTCGGGCAGACGAGCGACACTCCGGAATCTCAAGCTATTGACACAATCGAATCTTAAATCACCTGGTATCTTTTACTCAACACCTCATGGCAACCGACCCACATTCCAAAGACTCGTTTAATTGGAAACAATTCCTGAATTCATTTGGCCCCTTGCTGGGACTTCTCCTGGTGATCGGACTCTTTTCCTTGAGCGCAGAGCTCAGACCTACGTTTTTCACCGGTGGGAATGCAAAACTCATATTGACTCAGACAGTGATCGTAGCAACAGGGGCTTTGGGGATGACGCTCATTATCGTGAGTGGCGGCATTGACTTGAGCGCCGGCTCACTTGTTGCATTGAGCAGTGTCGTGGCTGCGACATTGCTACTCCAGGACTGGTCTCCTGCATCCACGCTCATCCTGACCGTTCTTGCGGGTGGATGCATTGGAGCTGTCAATGGAACCATCATCGCTGGTTTCAGGATGGTTCCATTCATTGTGACACTTGGAATGATGGGAATTGCTCGCGGCAGTGCCAAATGGCTGGCGGGCAACAAAACGGTCAATCCTGAGGAAAATGCCTTGAACGGGATCATGGAACCCATCGCACCTCAGAACCTTTGGCCACTTCCCATCGGCGTCTGGATCACGATTGCGCTGGCCATTGTGATGATCTTTGTCATGAAGTATTCGGTCTTTGGGCGCTATGTATTTGCGATTGGCTCCAATGAAGACACCGCAAGGCTTTGTGGCATCCGAGTCCGAACAAATAAAATCATGATTTACACCCTTGCCGGGCTTTTCTTTGGTCTTGCCGGGGTCATGCAGTATTCCCGACTTACGCAAGGAGACCCCACCGTCGCGATTGGACTCGAACTTGAAATCATTGCCGCAGTTGTCATTGGTGGAGCCAGTTTGAGTGGTGGCTCTGGAAGTATCACAGGCACCATGTTGGGCGCATTGATCATGGGGGTTTTGAAGAGTGGATCCAGTCAAATGAACTGGCCTACCTACATGCAGGAAATCATCATCGGCATCGTGATCATTCTTGCCGTGGGACTTGATAAATGGCGTCAAGGAAAACAGAGCTGATCCGTCTGCTTTCTTGCTTCGATTCAATGGCAGCGCACGCTTGGATGGAAATTGAAGTCTCTGGTTCTGGCTGATATTCCCCCCAGAAGGCTGAAGCCTTTTTCTTCCTCCCATCGCAACCCTATTGCCATTGACGGTTTGCGTCCATACAGGCATATTGTGCTCTTCCCAAGTAGAATTTAAACCCAGTGGTGCATGAATGAATTGATATTTTCAAAGTCAGATTCTCAGGGCGTTTGGACAAGACGGCATTTTCTTAAATCGCTTTCAATGTCCGGCATCGCCACCGCGTGTGGCCAGTTATCCGCCGCTCTCCATTTCAGAAACCCTGATGCAGACCGCCCCCCGACGGTTGCTCTACTGGCAACTGAAGTGCGACGCCACAGTCACGCTCAACATTTTATCGACCGCCTATTGGAAGGCTATGGATGGCATGGGCAACATTATTTTCCGAAGATCAAATTGGTTTCAATGTATGTGGATCAATTCCCTGAAAAAGATCTTGCGCGCGACCGGGAACGCCGTCACGGAGTCCCCATTTACCCGACTATCTCAGAGGCTCTGACACGAGGTGGCAAGGCCTTGGATGTCGATGGCGTCATCATTATTGCGGAACATGGGGATTACCCCAGGAATGCCAAAGGTCAGAAACGATATCCTCGCTATGATTTCTTCAAGGAAATGGTGGAGGTTTTTGAATCCAGCGGGCGATCAGTACCTGTCTTCAATGACAAGCATTTGTCGACAGACTGGAATGAATGCGTGGAAATGGTGGACGATGCGAGGCGATTGAATTTTGCATTCCTAGCC
This sequence comes from Verrucomicrobiota bacterium, assembly GCA_040264395.1. Classification (GTDB taxonomy): domain Bacteria; phylum Verrucomicrobiota; class Verrucomicrobiia; order Limisphaerales; family AAA164-E04; genus AAA164-E04. The sequence continues at coordinate 9,049 of JBDQII010000121.1, read as the reverse complement.
GGCTCATCTCTTCCCGTCACCTGGCGCATACCAGCAGTAGATATCCCCTGGAACGCAAATTTAAGGGAAAGCGTCAGTGTTTGCTACGGAGGTGTTGATTCTTATGACATTCATGGACTGGAAACTGCTCAGTGTATGTCCGAACGCCGTGCAGGTGGCGAATCAGGGGTCAAATCGGTTCACGCCGTCCGAGGAAATGAGGTTTGGTCCATGCTGGAAAAAAGAGATTCAACCCGAGAACTGTTGATGGCTGCACTTGCACGCAGTCACCAGTGCAAGGCACCAGGTCAATGGTCTTTCATGCCACCCACGCTTGATTGGATTCAGCAGGCAAGCCCCGGAGTGGTTGCATACTTCATCGAACACAATGATGGATTTTTGACTACCCTCTTCATGCTGAATGGACTGGTCCTGGATTTCACCTACGCCGGCATGCATGACAGTGGTAAAATCACGAGCTGCCAGATGCATCTACCGATGCCACCACGACAAACCACCACGGCAGACTTTTTCAACCCACTTTCGCATCGAATAGAAGAATCCATCAAATCGGGACATGCTGTTTACCCGCCCGAACGCACTTTACTAACATCCGGTATGACCCTTTTTGGAGTCGAATCATTGTATCGAGGTTCGGCGAAACTCCTGACTCCGGAACTCACAGTGCCCTATCAAGTGGAACCCCTGTCAACTTACTGGCGAGGATGATTTCGCAGAAAAAAAACCAAGTCGATCCAATGAAAAAACTGGCATTTTTCACTACGCAATTTGAAGGCGGTTCGCCTGCCCAGCACCTTATTGACCGTTGCCTGATGGGATGGCCATCGGAGGGACGATTCATCGAAAGTCCGTTTGAAGAAATTGCTGTCTACGGTGCTCCCATGAATCAGACGCTGAAGCATCGTCAGGATCATCCCAACTTGACGATTGCAGATACATTCGATGAAGCCATCGCTGGCGCCGATGCATGGATACTGGCTGCTGGAGCGAAAGACGATTGGACATGCAATTCGCAACAACTCAAGGAAGCCATCAAACGCAGTTCCGAAACCACTCGAGGATTTGTGGTCGGGCTTCCAGAGAATTTGACAACTGATGGACTGGGACAAATGATCCTCGAACAAAAGACACGCATTCAAGCAGGCACCCCAGTCGCTCAGACCTGGCGTCTTCCCGAAGTGGACACGCCGTCAGGAGCAGAACTGGAGGAGACCGTGATACTGATTCGCGGTGCTTTCCCATCAGCTGAGAAGGAAGCCGTGGATGCATTACTGACGCTGACTTCTCATCGCAAGGGAGGCGAAAGCGGCATCTCGAATATTGAAAGATACAAAGGCAATGATGTTTGGAAAGCTGCCAGAAAGGGGCATTTTTCCTGGGAACTTTTTTCAGCAGCGGCTTCACGCACCAACAGTAAACAAGGCGATGCTACCGTCGACGGCAGAACACAGGATATTGTGGGACTGGGCATGGTTCCTAGTTTGGCTAAAAATACTCGCGCCTGGATTTTCACACATAACGATGGTCTTAAATCCACTATCATCACAGTGGACGGAATCTTGAACGATGATAATTTTGCGGCACGCACCAAGACTGGAGATACTCTTTCAGCTCAATTTTATCGCCCCCCAAAACCTAATGATCACCAGTTCAGTCGTATGATGGACCGGATCAGCTCTTTTGTAATTGATGGCGAGAATGCATTCTCGGAGAAGCGCACCCTCCTTTGGGGAAATGTGATCCAGGCATTACAAGAAATGGAGCTAAAAGATCTTGCGACCATGCAACCGGCATTCGCAAATATAGCTTACGATGCAACCAAGTCTTGCTGGAAACCCTGAACACATGGTTTCATCATGAGTAAACACCCTATTGGAACCGACCCCGTTTACCAAAATTCAAGGCGTGAAACATTCTGGATCCTCCTCATCTGGGCCGCCTTTGCTTTGTGGGTCGTGGGTGTCTCGGGTTGGTTAGGTTTTGGTCATGACCCTGATACGCCAGTAAAAACAGTATTCGGATTTCCTGCCTGGGTATTCTGGGGAGTCGCTATTCCCTGGTTAGGATCAAATATCATCATTTTCTATTTTGCCAGTCAAGTCATGAAGGATGATCCACTGAGTGATGAAGCTGCAAGAGATTCATCGAATCAATCCAGTTGATTGCCAGGCCATACTTGAAGCATACGATCGACGCCCAACAAGCCAATGGCCAATAAAAGGAGGCGATAGGGGGCGAGCGTAAATCGTAGCCCTGCAGCCGAAAGCCCACACACCTGAAACAATACAATCCATGGAATCTCTCCAAAATTTAATTACTGACGCCGGCGCAAAAGGTCAGGGCCAGAATGCAGCTTTAATCAGCTTCGCAATTTACATGCTCTTCGTTTTTGCCCTTGCCTGGCTGGCTGGAAGGATTCGCAGCAAAAAAGAATTCGTCAGTGAATATTTTCTTGGGAGCCGCGGCTTGGGGGTTTGGGCTTTTGCGCTCACCTTCGCTGCCACCAATGCATCCGGAGGTAGCTTCATGGGGTTTCCTGCATTGATTTATACGCACGGCTGGGTCCTCGCACTTTGGATTGCAGGTTATATGATCGTCCCCCTGGTCACCACTGGCTTGCTTGCCAAACGTCTCAATCAGGTTTCGCGCAAAGCCAATGCGGTCACGGTGCCGGACATTCTGCGAGCCAGATTCGGAAGCGCATCTGTCGGTTTGGTAGCGACATCCTTACTGACTTTTTTCATGTTCTTTTATCTTTTGGCGCAGTTCAAGGGAGGGAGCGTCATTCTCGCAACCTTACTTGAAGATTTAGATTTTTTTCAATCCGCAGTCAAATGGGTTGCAAGCTGGAAAGGAAATTTCTTTTTAACTCAATCTACGGAACCTGATTATCTCCTTTGCCTGATGCTTTTTGCCACTACGGTCATCGTTTACACGACTTATGGGGGATTCCGTGCGGTGGTTTGGACTGATGTCATGCAAGGGCTGGTCATGGTGATAGGCGTTATGGTCATGCTCGTGTTGGCCTTGAGTCAGGTCGGGGGGCTGAGCAAGGCAACCGAGCAACTTGCCGAAATGAAGCCTCCCCAAATGGGAACGATCACCATTCAGTGGAAGTCTTCGTTGACGGAAAAACTCTCCATTCAAAAAGGCACCTGGATACATACCGACGATCAACGTATCGTCCGAATTGCCAACCATGTCGTGATAGAGCCCGACACACCAACAGCTCCTGAGCTAGAAGTGCTCATACAACCCGATCCAGACCAGAAAGTGAAAGACAAAGCGCTGAACCTTTCCGAGTGGGGGCGAGTGAACATCACTTCTACCCTTCCTTATGCGCGTGGCGACGGACAAAAAGGGGTCTATGTCACACCTCCGGGGCCAAGCAAAAACGAGGATATGGGCTTTTTGTCACTAGGCATGGCTTTTAGCTTTTTTGTTTTCTGGGCTTTCGGAGGGGCAGGCCAACCAAGTAACATGGTGCGTCAAATGGCCTTCACTGACAGTCGCGTTTTGAAACGTTCCATCGTACTTGTCTCCGTTTACTACACCGCCATTTATTTCCCATTGATCATTATTTTCTGCTGTGCTCGGGTTATTCTGCCCGGCATGGAAATCGAGCCCGATCGTATCATGCCGGCACTGGCACGCACATTGTCCGAAAATGCAGGCATGCCCTGGCTAACCGGGCTTATCGTTGCCGCACCTTTTGCAGCCGTCATGAGCAGTGTGGATAGTTTCTTATTGATGGTATCCTCGGGAGTTGTTCGCGACGTTTACCATCATCATCTCAACCCCAACGCCTCTGAGAAGAAAGTCAAGTGGTTGACTTATATTGTCACAGCCGTCATCGGCGTGGCAGCCGTCATGGCGGTTTTGAATCCGCCACAATATTTACAGAACTTGATCGTGTTTGCTACCGGAGGACTCGCAGGTTGTTTCCTCATGCCCATGGCACTGGCACTTTATTGGCCGGGGATTACGAGGGCCGGAATCATTGCCGGCATGCTTGGAGGATGCATCACCCACCTGGTGCTCTACATTGCTGGCTACGTTATCCATCAGGAGTTCAAAGTCTACTCCTTTCTCAACATCCAACCCTTTCTCTGGGACATCATCGGGTCTACCTTCTTTGCGCTCCTTGTCTCAAAAACAACAAAACCCCTCGATGCATCTCTCATCGACCGCTTCTTCGGAAAACCCAAATAATTGCAGAGGCACGGTAAACAAAATCAGAAACCTCAATCTGGCAATTACTGGAATTGGTTTAATTTCCTGCAAGCCTCGCCCGAAACTGATGGAGTCTTTTTTCTTGATCCTTCTGGCTCGCAAGATTGAGCCATTCATTTGGATCGTTTTTGATGTTGTAGAGTTCCTCTTCTCCACTGGCGTAGCGGATGTATTTCCAATGATGCCCAGTGATGGCTACGTTACCGGGATTGAACATGGTAAACACATGACGGTTAATGAAGGTTCTGGGTGCACGCAGGAGTGGCATGAGGGATTGACCACCGAGTCCCTTCTTCTCGGGAAGCTGGCAGATTTCTATCAACGTGGGATAAAGGTCAAGCAAACTCACGGGCTCATCACATGGCTTCCCTCGAATCGCTTGTTTTTCATTGAGGGGGGGGACAATGATCAAGGGGACGCGTGTCGATTCACGCCAACCGGTCCATTTACCCCAATGACGTTTTTCACCTAAATGCCAACCGTGGTCACTCCACAAAATGACCCAGGTATTCTCGGCGTGTTTGGATTGTTCAAGTTGATCCAAGAGTCTCCCGAGCTGACGATCCACGTAGGTCATACAGGCAAGATAAGCTCGCACGGCCTCACGCCATTGGCCCGATTTTTCGACAATCTCGTGAGAACCTGCGGTGATCGGTTCCAGCGCCCATTGTTTGCCTGCTGCTCCTATGTCCCCCAAATCTTTTGCCAATACGGACGGTAGCTGAATCTGATCAGCAGAAGGGTAAGCATCAAAATCCTTCTGAGGCGCAAAGAGCGGTATATGAGGGCGGTAGTAACCAACTCCCATGAAAAAGGGTTGAGCATGTTCTGATTTCAATTGTGACATTGCCCAATCGGTGATCTGCGTGTCCCCCATTTCCGGATCCTCCACATCAAAAGGCCCCCAATCAAATGATTCCCCTGATGCTTTGGAGGGATTGCGCTCACTTGGAAGTCCGTTCAAAGGCAACACATAATCATGCCCTCCTGGACCGTTTTGAATGACGTGCTTTGGATGCTCACTTCCTTTGCTTGGTAATTCCAATGCGGTATAGCTAGCCTGGCTGGATGAGAATGGACTCCATCGTTGGTGTATTTCATATGCATGCTGGAAATATTCAGTGCCGCCTCCATGGAAAAGCTTCCCTGTTCCAAACGTTTTGTAGCCTTGATCGGCAATATATTGTGGTAAAAGATCGCCTCGCGGATAGTCATTGATGATGTCCCGACTCTGATTGGACCATGCGCCCGTCTGTTGTGGTCGTTTTCCAGTGAATACAGCTGAGCGTGATGGGCGACAGGCAGGAGCGACGCAATGAGCATTCGTAAACAACACCCCTCGCTCGGCGAGCCTGTCCATATTCGGTGTTTGAGCCTGAGGATGTCCCTTCATACACCCGATCCAATCATTTAAATCGTCTACCGCAATGAATAGTACATTTGGGGGGGTGGCTCTGATGTCCGGCATTGCAATCAGAACCAAAGCTATAAGACCCGCCCTTCCAAGTAAGGACTCAAAGAATCGATAAGACATGTTTGGCATCAAGGAAATGACTTTCTTAAGGCCAGCGCTTTTTCAATGGCCTGTTTTTCTGCAACGGGATCAAATGAGGGATTACGATCTGAGGGAATGGGGGCCCCTGTTTTTTGACGCCATTCTTTCATGATCCCATGCAGTTTCCGCAGTGTTTCAGGGTGGGCATTCGCCAGATTCCTGGACTCGCCAATGTCTTGCTTGAGGTTGTACAATTCCAGGTCACCTGATTCAAAAAACTCCATCAATTTCCAGTCCCCATGCCGCACGACCCCGACGGGTCGCGATCGAAACAAAGGATCTCTTTGTTCGAACGGGCCTTTGCCACCATAACTCTGTAAATAAGCAGGAAAATGCCAGAACAAGGAACGCTTAGAAAGTGTTCCTCCCTTGAACAAGGGAACAAGATTAAGTCCATCCTGAACCTGACCATCCTTGGCAGTCGCACCGGTCATCTCAAGGAATGTGGGATACAAATCCACTCCAATAATGGGAGTCTCATTGACCTTACCAGCCTCTACAACGCCCGGCCATTTGACGAAAAATGGCTCACGGATGCCGCCTTCGTAATAGGCACCTTTGTATCCTTTCAATGGAGCCATGTCCGTTGCCGGCCCGTATCCACCGTTATCGGAAAAGAAAACAATCGCTGTTTGATGGGTCAAACCCAGTTCCTCCAATTTCGTTACGATGCGCCCTACTCCATCGTCCACAGCCTGTACCATGGTTGCCATTTTAGCATTATGATGAAGTCTGCCCGGGGTCTTGGATTCGTATTTGTGCAGGAGATCTTTTTTTGCCTGAATTGGTGTGTGAACCGCAAACATCGTGAGATATAAAAACCAGGGCTGGTCCTTGCTGGACTCAATAAAAGAAACGGCTCTCCTGGATAGTGTGGTAGTCACAAACTCATCCTCGGGGACGTCCTGCAATCCCGGCACTTTACCATGCGGTGGATAGTAACCACGTGGCGGCCCTCCAGAGTGCGTGCCGCCGACATTCACATCGAACCCATAAGGTATCGGATCATCAGACAAGTGCCATTTCCCCATGGTAGCCGTGCGGTAACCTGCTTTTTGAATGCGATGAGCCCAGGTCTGAATATCGGTGCGTAGTGTGTCAGTTCCCGGAATGTGATTCAGTCGCCGGTGCTTCGCTTTCCCTCTGGGGCGAGTCCCCACATTGAAAACTTGATGTCGAGGGGTGTACTGACCACTTAACAAACTTGCTCTTGCGGGGGCACAATTGGCAGCTGCGGAGTAGGCTTGTGTGAATATCATGCCCTCGCGTGCCAATCGATCGAGATGGGGTGTTTCGTAGAAATCAGATCCCATGTAGCTGGTGTCTTTCCAACCAAAATCATCAAGAAAAATGAAGAGAATGTTCGGGCGCTCGGAGCTCTGAGCATGCAAGGCATCACAAATTAAGAGCGAGCACAAAACCGTTAAGACAGATTTGATTTTCATCATAGGGTTCACATTGACATCAAAGCCTGCTTGCAGATTTGAGTCAACGGAATGATGCAAGACTTACCTTTTTTACGCTTACGGTGGAATTTAAGTTTTCTTAAGGTTTTGGAGGAGAAAGCAATGACGAGGAAATTTATATTCAAGACATTTAAATAACGGCAGAAAAACACCGTTCCTCAATTTCCCTGAAAGCACAATATTTGGCCATCTGTTTGATGGCACGATCACTCCTTCAGCTTAGCATCGAAAGCCTGCCAAATCTGCCTGTTCATTCCCTGGCCCCAAATAACAGTCATGCCTTAAAGTCTTTCAAACAACCTCAAGTAATGGCATGACTCAGACAGTGTGAGGAAATCTTCCCTATTCTCTGTCATTCAGTAAGGCAGCGATACTACGCGGCCAAAACACACCCTTATGCTACAGGGTAAATTAACGATAAGGATACTCACCGGCCTACGGAAGCACACCTATGCAAATTCAATTTCCCACTTGGTCTGGTTTGCACTGTGAACAAATACAAGCTTAGTTTCAGATTGAACAATTTCATGCTCTGGTTTACTAAAGAATAATTATGGATCCCATCATTTCAAAACTTCGCAGGAAGTCATGCCGTCTGGCTCTTTTGGCTGGGGCATCATTGTTGATTCTCATGACACACGTTCAAGCTGCCAGTTCCGAATTTGATATGACCCTGCGTGAGCGGGTTAAATCTTCAGACACCAATTCTGGTTACCGGATCAACAATATCCAACAAACATGGAAATCAAGAGAGACCGCGGTTATTGTTTGTGATATGTGGGATTTGCATCATTGTAAAAATGCAGTGACCCGCGTGGGTGAGATGTCACCGCGAATGAATGAAGTGCTGATCAAAGCAAGGAAAGCAGGAGTCCTTATCATTCACTCTCCAAGCAGTTGCATGGATTTTTACGAAGGGCATCCAGGTAGGCTGAAAGCAAAAAATGCTCCTACTGCACCCAACCTCCCGGAAGACATTGGAGCTTGGTGCTACATCATCCCCGAAGAAGAGCAAGGAGTTTACCCCATTGATCAATCTGATGGCGGTGAGGATGACGATCCCGTTGAGCACGAAGCATGGGCGAAATACCTGGAGAGCATCGGCAGGAATCCCAGAGCCCCTTGGATCCGACAGGTCGACACATTGCAAATCGACTCAAGCGATGCCATCACTGACGATGGCAAGGAGGTGTGGAATTTATTGGAGCAGCACAAGATCAAAAATGTCATCCTCCTGGGAGTGCATACCAACATGTGTGTTCTGGGGCGTCCATTCGGTTTAAGGCAAATGGCAAAGAATGGTAAAAATGTCGTCCTCATGCGCGACATGACAGATACGATGTACAACCCGAAAATGTGGCCCTACGTGGATCATTTTCAAGGCACCGAGTTGATAGTGGAGCACATCGAAAAGTACGTCTGCCCAACTGTCACGTCTGATCAGCTGTTGGGAGACAAACCCTTTCATTTCAAAGGAGATCCCAGAGCCGGCCTTTGAGCTTACAGACGATCGGCAAGGTCATCAAGGGACAGGCAACAACCAGTCCCTCCATGGGGTGAGTGGGAAACTCTGCTCGTGATTTACTGACGAGCAAGGGAATGGATGGCTTTACCCGTTTCATCACATACGCGAAGCTGGAATTCCCATTCAATGGTCCAATCTTCTACCTGCTCGTTTTGACAGATTTTAACCACGATGTCATTCCGTCCCGCACGGAGACCGGCATCCATGATGTATTGATCGATCTTCATTCCGCGATGATATTCATCGCGCCCAAAAAGAAGCTCGCCGTTG
>JBDQII010000120.1:0-11885 GCA_040264395.1 Verrucomicrobiota bacterium | reverse complement strand
TAGAATACGGGGGTGTCCAGATCGGCAATGACCTCGATTTGGCATCAGGTGGGAGCTGCTTTATAGGAACTCTTGGCGGTTTTGTGAATGATGGACAGCTAAACTATATCCTGAGCAACAACCACGTGATGGCACGAGAAGGGAGTGCCATTATTGGTGAGGACATCATGCATGCTTATTCTCGTAATTGTTTTGCAGGTGCTAACCCAATACACATCGGAGAACTCGCTGGATTCGTGGGAATACGATTCAAGGGACGCAAGTCACAAAATTTTGTCGATCTCGCCATCGCCCGTCCGGTGATTGGGAGCTCATTCCCAGTCACTGACGAAAATGGGCAAAGCATGAATATTGATAATGATGGGCCCGGTGGCGTTGCAGATGAATTTTTTGTGGCCAACAATCCACTAACCACCCCGGGCTTGAACCTTGCTGTCAAAAAAAGCGGACGCACAACTGGTTTGACTCGTGGAGAGATCCTGATCATTGGCACCACAATCCGAGTGGGGTATAATGGAGGAACAGCAACATTCTACGATCAGATTGGTATTCAATCATCTGCCGGCTCCTTCAGTTTAGGGGGGGATTCAGGTTCACTAATCGTCACTGAAAGCGATAATCGCCCCGTTGGACTGCTATTTGCTGGGAGCGACACCTGGACATTTGCTAATCCCATTGGTCGAGTGATCACAGCCCTGCAAGATTTAGGGCTCTCCGAAGTAAATTTTGGAACTGTAGAGTCCGACATCGGCGTTAATCCCGGTGATTTGGATGACACTGATGGGGGTAATGGCGCAGGCAATGGCGGAGGCAATGGCGGAGGCAAAGGAAAAAAGCCTCGTGGGGCCGCTGCCAGCAAGGGGGTTCAGAAAGCTTTGGATTTACTTAAAAATAAACGCGCTGAGCTTCTAGCTTTGGATCAAGCTATCGGGGTAGGCGTAGGTGTTTCAAAATCTGACAGCAGAACCTCCATCGTTCTTTTTGTTAAAAAAATAACTCCAGGACTTATTCGAAAAATCCCTTCAAATCTGGATGGTATTCCTGTCGAAGTCGAGGAGTCAGGTGAAATTCTCGCCTTCTAGAGTTTGTATACAAGAAGAACAACATTCAAAACAACCTATCAAGCGATCCTCTACCAACTTTATTTTTCAGAGGCTCAATAGAACGAGGCATGCCTCATTGATTGGCAGGCATAAACGAACAAAAGTATCTTGTATTGTTGCGCTTACAGAGGCAATTGAGCGTAAAACGGAAGAAAACATCGCTCACAATATTTATCCTTTGAGCAGTTTTGGCAAAATAGATGGTACACATTGAGTTTGGGAAAACAATGGGTTCAAAACCTTATTGGGTGGCCCCGGCTATTCTGGCTAAGCAGTCGCTAAGCAGTCCTTGCATAAAGTTTCTGGGACGCTCTACAGCATCTGTATTAGGTTCTCTCTCCGTTAAGTTATTCATTCTGGGTTCAAACGAAAGAAGGAGACATGAGATCAGGAACAAACTTTTCCTACAGAATAGGGTTTTTATCAACTTCGATTAACGCATCGTGACTTGATCTTCGTATTCAAAACTCTTCACTCATCGACTGTGGATTGAAAAAATCAGTGATCAAATCCCTCGCTCGCTGTCATTGCAAGACTTGAATCAACACAAGTTTACTTTTCTCTGTTGCTGGGTAATTATGATTTTTTCAAGCATACCCTTAAGAAATTTCACACGCTTTATAATTGATTTTATTCCCTGAGATCTGGTTCAAAGGTTTTATGTCAGCGTTAAAAAAATTTGCTGTTTCTACCACCAGAACATTGATTTTTGGTTTCATGCTCGTTGTTGGTTTGACGGCTTTCTTTTATATCCTGAACACACATCCCACGTGGTTGCTTTATGGATTGCCTGTAATGCTTGTTATCGGGGCGGCGATATCAGGAGCATGGAAGTTGAAAAGCAACGGTTATCTTGGATATGGCAACTGCAGAGGTGAATGTGGCAGCGGCTGTAGCAGCGGCTGTGGAGGGGGCTGTGGAGGCGGTGATTAGTACAGACGACCAAAATGTGTCGTTTGAGTTAATAACCTTCCCCAAAAGAAACAGGTCATCTATGAAGTTGAGATAGACTCAACAAAACTTGTAGATACGTGACCTCAGGGAAGCTGAATCGCTCTGTAAAGCCGCTTCCCATCACCAACACTTATCTTTTTGGTGTAAATGGTTTTATCGACGTAGAACTTTTCGCCAATCCGCTCCCATGTCTCCATGTCAGCGGATGCTTCAAGAATGTAGAAGTTGCATGGTAATTCCGGCTCCAGTGTGACCTGAACTTCAGTCACCCTCGCCATGGCATCCGGGTTCATGGGAGGTGCATCAATCTGTATGAATGCTTGATCAGAATACCCAATACCTGCCTGAACAAATCTGATGTTCGTCACAGCGCCATCTTCAATGCTTGATGCCGCAAGACCGCCTGAGCCAGTGCGGTCAACAACAGTGATCAATGGCGGAGTTGTATAACCTTGACCTCCATAGATGATCTTGGCGCCAATGATGAAACCATTGAGGACTTCAGGTACCGCGAGCGCATTTTGAGGTAACTCAGACTCAGGCACGGTGACTTCGGTTTTACTCACAGAAACAGTCAGACTGACTTCCGAATGTGGAGATGCCACAATCACGTCGGGAATCTCCTTGTAACCGCTGCCTGCGTTGGTGATGTTGATATCCACGACCCTTCCACCTTCCAGAATGGTTTCAGCCTGAGCCGCTTCATCAGGTTGACCTCCCGTGAATTTCACACTGGGGGGATGCGTGTAACCATGGCCACTACCAGTAAGGCTTGCGTCTACCACAAAACCATTTACCACCTGAACGATGCCAGATGCTTGCCTTTGGAGATCAGGTTGGGCAACACAAACAAAAGGAATCAGGCAGCAGGCGAATAGACACTTTTTTAGTACGAACATGAATTGATTCTGTGGTTGAGGCTGAAATAAAACCTAACTTGCTGTTACTTATCGGCATGATGCCAGTGATCTTTAGAAAACAATTCCAGATTTGTCATCAACGATTCAGTCACTCAAGGATTTTGATACACATTCGATTGGCTAATCATGGGACTTTTCGTTTCAGGCATGACGACGGTCACTGATTTTTCAGTGACCGTAAAGTGGGGGGCTCCGACAACAGCAGTATGGGAAGATTCGGTGGTGGCTTACTGGCAAAGCTTGAACGACGCTGCATTGTCCCCGTGTATATTTTCCCTTTCATAGGGGCGATCTTTACTTTTGTGGACTTCCCTGTATGCGCTTTTTTGAACTAAAGCCGCACTGCATTAAAGATATTGCAATGGCAAGGCCTTTTCACAAGGTTTCCGTCCGGAGAAAGTAAGTCGACCCTCTTGATACCTCTCACCTAAGCTCAGTCGCTTTGAGCAGGAATACTTAGGCCCTTTTGAATTATTGTTGGATACAGCTGGGGAAGAGCATGCCTCCCTGTAATCAGGGTCCTGCCTTATCCAGCCACTGAATGCAGTTGTCACAAGAAGTAACATGAAAATAATTCCTATGATCATTTCAACCTCCCTGCGAGTTCACAGACCATCGCTGTTTTTGAGCGGTTGTCGTCGTTTTGATTTCTGTGCCTGATTGTTACTTTCATCAATACTGACAAAGCGAAAATGATACCATTGTCACTTCTGAGAAAAATGCCCCTATCCTCTGAGAACGCAATGTCGGTATTCCTACTCCCTCATGATTTCTGGATGTTTTCAGTCGATTTTGAAAGCCTGAAACAATCACACGGTAAGATGACCTGTTTCCATTTAATAAGCGGTCAAACCCGATTAAAATTTCCATCAATAACTCCAATAGTTGAGGAATTTGTCGAATACTGTTTCATGCGAAAGTTTTGTCATTATTATAAATATGGCTTCATATTGTAATGGACCCTTAAAGCCCCAAAAGGCATGTTGCAGTAATGCATGCTCTATATGGAATTGGTATTACCGTGCTTTTGTGGATTGCTTCCGAGATCATTCAGGCAGCTACGGGTGTATCAGTTACCCCCTACATGATATTGGTCAGTGCCGTTTGGGCTGCCATCGATTCAGCCAAAATTGAACTTCGGAAATACCCCAGCGGTCTCTCTTATCATCCAGTGGTTTTGTTTATTGCCGTAGCAGCGCTGTGGATAATTGGTTTACCCTGGTATCTGGCCGTGCGCTACAAAATCAAAAAAGGATTACTGAACAAAAAGGTAGACATACCCTCTCCTGAAAACATTGAAAATTGACAAGCTACCCATAATGCTACCTCTTTCACCGCTTCCGTGACAGAGATCGAGGCTGAGCGATGACTTGCAAAAATACTTCATGGCTGTATTAATTTCGCATCCAGCTTGAGCGTAACTGAAAGATAAAAAAGCGCAATCACGTGATGCGCTCAGGTTCGTCAGTTGGAACATTTTGGTAAAGATGAAGAAAAGCTTTAAAAGTAAGCTCATGCATTCTGGCCTTTCACTTACAGGAATGGGGAGTGGCCTTTGGCTCATGATCTGGTCCATGGAACATGAAATTGTCTGGCTGGATAACTTAATGCGGTTCCTCATGAAGGTAAAGTATTGGCTGAGTACCGATCGGCATGTTCACAGAAGGATCCATGAGTCTGATGTTGGAAATTCGGTCACTATTTTTGGAATCCTTATTTTTTCCCTGAGCCTCTTGTATCTGCTGACGGCTATTTTTGGCAAACGCATGCTTCCCAGCAAAGCGTCTGTAAAAAAAACTAAAAAAGTTGGTGGAGGCAAAAATCATTGAACCATGCATGTGAGTTCCTCACGGAACCTTTTTGCATGTAGCAATGTTTGAAATAGCATTCTTGGATACAACATTTCTTGGAAGACAATCTTCAGGGTGAATTGTCATTCAATTATTTTTGAAGCCCTTCTGTGACAAGCAGCTCGACTACCGCGGTGTAAACACCAAACGGCTGTCTGCAAAAGCGTCATTAGCAGCTCTATCAGCTCAAGTCTTTGACTGATTCTGAGCAACCGCCTCTATGGCTGTTGCGAGATCCAAGTCTTTTTGAGTGACCTGACATCCAGCATCATGAGTGGTCAAATCAATGTTCAGGCGGTTGTAAACCTGATAAATCTCAGGGTGATGGTTCGCCTGTTCACAGGCGAAGGCCATTTGAACAATACAGCTAATAGCTGAGGGAAAACTGTCAAACACGTATTGCCTGGATAATTTGTTTTCCCTGTGATCCCATCCACTCAGGGACTCAAGGGCCTTCGCGATGGTTTCGGAGTCAAGTGGTGTTGTCATAAGTTTATCTCTGGTTCAATGCAAGATATTGCCGTGCTCCCATCATGTTGATATATGCCGTCCAATGAAAGAACGATTTATGATGTTTGTGTATCCTGTGATACACCGAGCTCCGGTAAGGCGCATTGAAGCTCGATGACTTTTTTTGGAAAGCCTGCAGATCAATGAATTACGGCAAAGATAAAATCCATCCACGTCTTTGCCCCTCCCAAGCTTCGATCCTCGTGGTAAGGAAGCGGAGCAAGACTTACCACCAGCCTTGTCAAAGCCCTCCCTTACATCGCTTCTTTTTACTCTACATGGACTGGGCTGAGCGCAATACGAAAACCGAGTGAGTCGTAAGGGTCGTCAGTCCAGTAATAGTTGCGGTAGGCCGACCGAGAGTAATCGGCACGAAAGTTCCAACCACCACCACGGATCACCCGATCCTGACCACTAGAGGGGCCTGCTGGATCTGACACACTTCCACCTTTATAATCACCAAACCAGTCCAGGCACCATTCCCATACATTTCCGTGCATGTCGTGGAGCCCCCAATCATTGGGTGTCCTGCCCGCTACTGTGTGTGTCTTACTCGGGCAATTGCCCGCATACCAAGCATATTTTTCCAACTGACTGTAATCTGGATCATCGCCATAATAAAAACGTGTGCTTGTTCCTGCCCGGCACGCATATTCCCATTGTGCCTCTGTCGGCAGGGTATAGTGATAACCAGCGATCAGCGAATCACTCTTCATCGCATTGAGTCTTTCACAAAACGCCACTGCATCAAACCAAGTGACCCTCTCCACTGGCAGGTAGTTTCCTTTCCAATAACTTGGGTCACTCCCCATGACAGTCTTCCATTGGGCCTGGGTCACCTCTGTCTTTCCCAGCCAGAACGGCTTGCTGATGGTCACGGTTGTCTGAGGCCCTTCGTCATCATCCCGATCTTTTTCACCTGCCGGACTTCCCATCACAAACTTGCCTGCAGGGATGGGCATCATCTCCAGTTCAAGTTCAGGTATGGTCATGGGGGCTTCGGTAGGCACAGAGCCCTCCCCACCACCCACATCTTCTATTTGTTTAATGTAAACGAACTGAACTGAACGATCGCCCTGTATTGGCAAAAAGTAACTTCGCCTGGGATCATCAAGCGGCGGAAGTTCTGCTATTTTCTCCCAATGCGTGGGGCTGATACTTGAGCCTCTGTAGATTTCATATTTGCAGTCGGTATCATTTTCCCAACCAAAAATCATGAAATCTTGTCCAAGACGAGTGACTACATCAATCTTGACATGGGTGGTGTCGAGTCGATCTGCTGCACTTTGGCCATTGATGACCTGATTGGTCTGAACAATGAATTGAATGCAGATCAGCAGTAGTATCAGGCGAATGAGGGGCGATGATTTAAGTTCCAGATCTTGCATATTTCTTTGTTCCGCTTTCGATTGCAATATTAAGTACTTTCATGGATAGCTTTGTTTCAACGTGTTCATGCGCTAGCTCTCAGAAGGTTTGTCTACCCTGTTTTTTCGCGTTGCCCCCCCACCTTCAGCAACAGACAATTCAACATTTTCCTTCCTACCTGGAGCAGCTACAAGATGCAATGGAACCGCTTGTCTCTTCGAGCTACAGCATCGTTCGTCTGAACATCTTATGTTTTCGATTTACAACCGATGAAAACCATCGTCATCAAAGCAACGAATAATGCCAACACTATTTGAGGTTTATCTTGTGGGATGGCGATGAAGTTAGCTGTTACAATTCATGCCGGGTTTTGTAGTCCAAATACTTTAAGCATGTCGGGCTGATAGATGCGAGAAATGGTTATTTTCTCAGCGACGAGGTCTTCTCAGATTTGCTTCGGAATTTTGGGAAACATATTCGAGATCGATCCCGGTGCATTTCCCTTGATCGACCATGCTACAAGCTCCCAAATTCGGAAAAAGGAAAGAATGCTCACCCATTTCTTGCAGTTCCATGCGCTGGCTGCCAGTAAGAAATTGATTTGATTTCCTGTGGTTCCTTAGAGATAACATCTCATCATTCTTGAGTCTTTCTTAAGATGACCAATCACTGCCTCTACCAATGAACATCTCCTAAACCGATACCTCATCTTTTCCTTTTCAGCCCCAGTAGCATCCTTGTCCGCAGGCTTCGGTGTCAGGATGACCGTTCCATTAATTTTATCCACTTCCCGATATCCCCTACCTGCAATGGCGACCTTCGGCCTTTATCTTATGATGTATTTATATTGGCCCTTTTGGAAGCTTCATGGCGTTTAACAAGTATATGCTATGACTCTTTCCATTGTTTTGAATGTGAAAGACCTTTCCCTGAGATGAGATGTTTCACGGATCCACGTTGATGGCCTGAATATGCATTTAGAGTTACCGGGTTGATTGCGCAGACTCTTTAGGTTTTGTCTGCCGGGACTATTTAGCAATAGGAGTCATTGTCAGGGGAGAGATTGAGAGGGAAACGGGAGATGAGTCGAGTCAAAGACATGAAAATTAATTTTATATATAGTCTTATTATTTGCTCCTTGTGTGTTGTGGAGGTTGTACCTGAATCAGTTGAAAAGGCCGATGAGGTATTTAGGTTTATGGATTTCTACACGGATCCTCAGACCCTTCAATTCGAAGGGCAACAATCCTATACTCTTGAGAAAATCGCGGATGGACTTTCTAAATCAACAGTCTACTGGGCTGCTGCCCATCGCAGTGCGGCGGTAGAAAGTTTTCCTGACGTTGTTTGTCGACTCGTGCGGGCAGGTTATCTGCACGCTGGATTTGCGGATGTGGAAGTTCGTCTTCTAAGAGAAGAAGGAGTGGAAACTCCTTTTAGGTTTCTAATCAAGGAAGGAGAACGTTATCAATGCGGTCAGATTACTTTCGCCCCAAACAATGCTTTTTCATCTCAGGAAAAGCTCAGACAGATCCTTTCAAACCCTCCGAATGGGGATCGATCAGAATATGTACCCGTTGCGTGGACAAAGGATCGACCTGCCTTGATGGACGAGGCACTTAATCCCCTGAACTTCGAGCACAATGTGAACGCATTCCTTGCAGAATCGGGTAGCCATCTCAAAGGTGAGGTTACCATCACACGCCGAACAAATTTAAAAGTTGCGGATATGCATGTGGATTTCAAAGAGAAAGACCATCCATTCGTACTGGGAGCAATCGAGGTGGAAGGGTCTTTGAATAACTCCAGAGAGGATGTTCTTGAATACCTGCAATTGAAAACAGGCATGCCTTTTGATGACGGATTAGGCAATCGAATGGAAAAAAAACTACGCGCATCCGCACGTTTTCTTAAGCATGAAATCTCCTTTGAAAAGGATCCAGGCAAAGGGTTGGTGAAGATGGGCGTGCAATTGCGCGATTTCAAAGATGCTCCGGCTCTAATACAATCGTTCTCTCCGGGAGATGCAGCCATCCTGGGTTTTGTCGAGAAACTTCAAGATTTAAGCGACTGGAAAAAAGACCTGGTGATGCGTTTCAAAGTGAAACACCTCGACAGGGTGACTTTGCAAGCATTCCACCACATTGTCGCCCCACTACTGGCTCCTAATCGTGTCGTGAGTGAAATTCAGCTGATCCTCTCAAGTGAAGGGTTCATGCTGAGTGTTCTTGATGATAAAACGGATGGTGTGAATGAACCGCTGGTCGCTTTGGGTTTTTCTCCAACAACCGGATTTGTTTTTTTTCTACCCGATCTTCAAAAAAAATATATTGCCACGGCTGATGATATACCAAGCAGTGCAGGCGGTGTGACCATACTCGCAGACATGCTTCCAATCCCAGACCCTGGGGAGGATGGTTCCTTATTTAATTTCATGCTTGGTTTGGGGTTCAATACCCAGCACCAGCATTCATTCAAGGAAATGCTTGCACTCAATATTGCTCCAGTGGTCTCCATCGGTTTTTTTAATAGAGAGGGTGTGCAAACTGAAATTAAGAACGATTCTTTATCGATTAAAAAGAAGTTCGAAAACATGGACCTTCTGATGAAATTGGATTTAACGCATCACTCCCTTACTCTTCTGGAATTGCGTGACACAGAAACATCACGTCTTCTCATGAAGGCCTTTATGCAAAGCGATGCCTTGCACAAATCCATGACGTTCATCATGGATGCTACAAATTCATCTGCCAATACGTTTGATAGATCCAACCCATTCGGAAGTCTTTTGGGTCTCTTGACAGAATGGATTTCTCCCGCCTTTTTTGAAGCAGCGGAATCCTATCAGGGTTCATCCCAACAGGCAGGAATATTCGCCCGATTAGTTTCAAAAACAGGATTATTAGTTCAAAGAGTTTGGAAACCGAAAGAAGAGGGTGATTTTCAGCTCGGACGTCTGGATTGGTCCGAAGTAGTTCAACAAAACGGCATGGAAATCCCTGTCCGAACCATTGGAGAGAAGCTTGCCATGAAATTGAGAAACAAAGCGGAATCCAATGCAGTCGCAGGTAAAAGCCATACCGCTCCAACGAGCAATCCTTTCCAACAGATCGCCTTGACGTTACTTTTTCAATTCAAGGATGATCTCTTTCCAAGAGGATCATGGCCTTGGATAATGAGCATAGAATCCATGCTGCTCCACGAGCGTGCAAGTTCTCATTCGGAACAAATACTGCTTGAACTGGCCAGATCCTCCAGGATCGGACCTTTCGGCTGCCTGGTGGCTTCATACTTACTGGAAACCGTTGAATCCCGTAGGGCCATGGATGCTGCGCTCAAGGGACAGAGGCGATTATCCCCGGAACAATTTGAGAAGGATTATCGTCCCGTTCTTGGTCCAAATTCAGCGCTCGGAGAAGTTTTATTGGGCATGCACCAATATTATTCCCAACTTGATCAAACCGAAAAAAGATTACTGCATCATTCCCTGAAGAACGTTCATCCAGCTCTTGAATTGCTTCAGAAGCTGGATCAAAAAGAGCATCAAAACATCATGGAAATACTTCGGCCTGAAATGAATGTTCTTTGGGAAAAAAACTTCCATGAAATAGCCAATGACTTTCTTCGTAAACAGGTTTTTGGCGGGTAGGTGAATGAAACAGCATGGTTTGTCCTTGTATCCATTCATTCCCTGAAAACGTTGATTTGAAAAGATTTACTCTGATAGGCCCATTAGCGAGTAAGCCTTGTGTTGCAGTGGAAAAAATCACCGCAATCTCTGGCCTTTTTTTTGTGGTAATGTATCCCTTATGCATTCGACATGAGGGTTCCAAGGAACCTGGGTCGTAAGGATCATTTCTCGAGCCTGAATATCTCCTCATTCAGATTCCCATAATTCCCCGAATCATTTTTTTGTCACACAATCTTTTTCTGAATCGATTTTTAACAATCAAGCATTATTTGGAAGGCAAAGTTGTCATGGTAACAGGCTGGACAAAAGGTATCGGTAGAGTGATGCCGCTGCTCTTTGTTCAAGCCAAAATAATCGTATCACCGTCATAGACTGAAACGGTCTTGCCTCTGAGGCCTTCGGTAAAGCCGGAGAGCGTTAACAGCGGGTAAGTTAATGCGAATGACAAAAGTTTCATGTATTCCTGAACCCTGCCAAAAAGGCGGGAGCTGTCCCTGAAGATGCTACCAAGCAGAGCCATCCAAAAGAGCGAACCATGTACAAGCAGTGCATGCTGGCCGTAAACTACGGGATGGGAGCAAAAAGCCTGGCGAACACGGCCGGACTTGGCGATTTCGAGGCCCAGCACTTATTACGAAATCACAAAGATACCTTTCCAACCTGTTGGAATTGGAGTGACCGAATTGAGCGTCAGGGGTTCGGAGAAGGTGTTCTTAGATCGGTATTTGGCTGACAGTGCCGGGTAGACTCTGATAGCAGGCCATCCAGCGTCAGAAACTTCCCGCTACAGGCCAACGGCGCCGAGATGCTTCGATTAGCGATTCTGCGTATGCAGGATGTGGGTGTGAATGTGGTGGCACCGGTTCATGATGCCGTGATGGTAGAGGGACCAATAGGTAAACGTGATGAGGCACTTTATTCGGGTTTTTAGTTCTTGTATTCCCTTGTTAGCGTTTATTTTAAGTATATTTTAAGATTTATCGCGACCTAATAATTGGTGTCACAGCCTTGTGCCACCTCGTCTTTTCTGCACTACTTTAAGAGTTTGTTTTCAGGTTGTGCTGTATCAGCAAATTATCTTTTAACCTTCTAAATCACTACCGACCTTGTTCAAAGCCCGATATGTAGTATGTTTTGATCACTGGGTATTTTGGGAGGTGGTTTATGTTTTGAACCCGAATGATCACAATAAATTAAATCTTATAATTTGATGTTGATTTGCGACCAAGTCTTTCAACCCACCCCATTTTCTAAAATTTACTTGAACACTAATTGCATTATTCAACTGGGGGGCTGCCCGAAAGTTGCGACCACACCAGACAATGGAGGTGCGTCATAGCGCGCATGGCCATCGTTGGCACGGGCATTGCAGGCTTGGCATGTGCCAGGCTACTGCATTCCCGCCATGAAGTCACCCTCCTGGATGCGAACGACCACGTGGGAGGCCACAGCCATACCCTGAGCGTCGATGAAGCAGGCCGGGAAATCC
>JBDQII010000119.1:0-11930 GCA_040264395.1 Verrucomicrobiota bacterium | reverse complement strand
GAGCGCTCCTGCATCCAGGCGATATCTACATTGTTCGGGGAAGGGCGATCATAGGGCGTTATCTTGCCTTTCTGAAATGACTCCACCGTGCGGGCATCTGTCCATTTCTTTGTCTCTGAATGACCGTCGGCAAAAGAAAATCCACCCGAACCATTATGGTATGAGGCAGGTATGTCGACGATACGGAACTGAGTTGATTGCCCGGGGTAACCTCCCATGTCCACTACAAACATACCGTCATTGATGCTGTCTTCACGTTCGTCCAGAAAAACGATTGTTTGCGATGGCCCAGGATCAACAAAATCTGAATCCTTTCTGTAAATACGCCATGGACCCGATGAATCAGACCATCCCATCGCTCTGCCTTCTCCTCGTCCGCCTACCCAATTCAGCATGGACATGCTTCTTATGCGTGGTTTCACGCCTTCAGGGGTTTGGACCACGCTTTTGTCGCCTGGACATTTGAAGATGCCCTGACTGCCTCCCAGATAAGGCCAGAGGATGCTTTTGGTTAGGTTGGATTGCGGATCCCAATTGTCACGATTACCACGTGTGAAATCGAGCCAGCCACCTACCCACTCGGAAGGGCCATGTTTGACGTAGGGTAAATTCCCCTGGAAATCGTCGGTGTAGATCTTCCAGCCAAGTAAAAGTTGTTTATGGTTGTTCAGGCATACAATGCCTTGTGCTTTTGACTTTGCTTTCGACAGGGCTGGAAGCAGCATGCCTGCAAGAATAGCAATAATCGCAATGACGACGAGCAATTCAATAAGGGTGAAGGCTTGATTCCCGGTGCGAAGTCTTGATCTGAGGTTCATTTTTTGCCGTTCAGTAAATTTTCATAAAGATGGATGCCTTTCGGTCTGTGAACAAGTATTAAAATTGATCTCTCATGCTTGCGTTTTTTTGGGCCAATAAATCATGGACACTTGACTCACTGTGATGAGATTGGTGTTCATTGCTTTCACACTCAGGTGACTGGTTTAACGAAGCAAAGCGAAGCTCGATCATTCAAAGAATCAACTGTTTTTTCGGGGTGATCCTTGATTTGTTATCTATTTCCAGTATCCTTTGTCACCTATCGATAAGGCTATATGCAATTGAACAACGAGGAAATACGACGTTACTCCCGCCACCTGATTCTTCCGGAAGTAGGGATGGCTGGTCAGAAAAAGTTAAAGGGTTCATCGGTGCTATGTATCGGCGCAGGTGGTTTAGGGTCGCCCATTGCCATGTATCTGGCAGCTGCCGGTATTGGTAAAATAGGTATCGTCGATTTCGATCGAGTTGATTTTTCAAATCTTCAGCGTCAGATCATACATGGCACAAAGGATGTAGACCGGCCCAAAGCGGTTTCTGCCAAAGAATCGCTTGAGGAAATTAATCCAAATACAGAAGTTGATATTCACGATACTCGACTTTCGGGGGACAACGCGCTCGATATCATCAGGGATTACGACATAGTGGTGGACGGCACTGACAATTTCCCCACTCGATATTTAACGAATGACGCATGCGTATTACTCAAGAAACCTAATGTTTATGGAAGTATTTTTCGGTTTGAAGGTCAGTTAAGCGTTTTTGCTCCTCATTTGGGGGGACCGTGCTACAGGTGCCTTTACCCTGAACCACCACCTCCAGGAATGGTTCCCAGTTGCGCAGAAGGGGGCGTTCTGGGAGTGTTGCCTGGCGTCATAGGGTGCTTGCAATCGACAGAAATTATTAAACTGGCATTGGATGCCGGCGAAAAAATGGTCGGGCGCTTGATGACTTACAATGCTTTGGACATGAAGTTTAGAGAGTTGAAACTTCGACGAGATCCCAATTGTCCTATTTGTGGAGATCATCCAACGATCACCGAACTTATCGATTACGACCAATTCTGTGGGATCCCTGACGCACCAGAAGATCCGGGTGTGAATCCTGATGAAGTTACGGTCCAGGACATGAAGAAGGCATTGGATGATCCCTCACTGAATATCAAAGTTATTGATGTGCGTGAGCTAGATGAATTTCAAATCGCAAAAGTTCGGGATGTTCCCTTGGTGCCACTCAGCACCCTGCACGAAAAGTTTACCGAATTGGATCCCAATCAAAGTTACTACATTCATTGTAAGGCTGGCGTTCGTTCCATGAAGGCTTTATATTTTTTAAGAGAACAAGGATTCAAGCACCTCAAGAGTGTCAGAGGCGGAATTTCTGCCTGGTCGCAGGAAATTGACCCCTCGGTACCCGGTTATTGACATGCAGCAAATCCCTCATTGTGAAAAGCAATCATCTTTTGCCCGTTTCAAACGACAAAACAACCTGCTGGCTTCCGGCTTTAATGACGTGATAATCAAAACTATTCTGCCTGTGTTATGGGACTGAGACGAGAAGCACGCGAGCGAGCTGTTCAATTCCTCTTCCAATATGATTTAAATCCTGGAGAGGAAAAGGATCTTGCTGTGAACTTAAATCAGTTCTGGCATACTCATAGACTATCCGAATCAGGTTATGAGAAGGGCAATGCGACATGGGGGAAGAAAATAGAACTTTCCGATACAACGACTCGAGATGCGTCGATTCGAGTGTTTGCCGAAGATTTGATTCGTGGAGTGTTGGAGAAAAAAGAAGAGCTGGATCTCAAATTGCAAAAGTATCTTCGTAATTGGGATCTGACGCGGATGGCCGTTGTTGATCGCAATGTCTTGAGAATGGCGATATTCGAATTGTATTATCGTGAGGACATACCTCCGGTGGTGAGTCTCAACGAAGCCATTGAAATTGCGAAACGATTTTCAACCCGGGAAAGTGGTAAATTTGTAAACGGATTACTGGACCGTATTCGTCAAGATATCTTACGACCTTCCAGAACACCCTTGAAAAACAGTAATCCTTCCTGATGTCTGCCGATTTGCATCTCCATAGCATTTTTTCCGATGGTACCCTCGAACCGCAAGAAATCGTGGAGCGCGCTGATTCATTAGGGCTGAGAGCCTTGGCTTTAACAGATCACGACACGATAAGCGGGTGGGGTGATATGAAACGAAAATGTCAATCTGCCAACATCAGCTGGGTTCCTGGGATTGAATTGTCTACCTCGCATGCAGGACAGGAAATTCATGTGCTCGGCTACTTTCCTGACGACGTTCTTTCCGTAATTCCAGAGAAATTAGAAGCTTTTCAAGCTCGAAGGAGAAAACGGATATGCGACATCGTTATTCGATTAAGGGATGCAGGCATCAACTGGGATGTTGATCGGGTTATTGATTCCATCAACTGCCAATCTCCCGGGCGTCCTCATGTGGCAAGAGCATTGGTAAAACATGGTGTCGTCAGCAATGTATCGAATGCTTTTCGGAAATACCTTTGCAAAGACAAACCTGGTTGGGTGCCATCGACTTATCCAAGTGCGACCGAAATGATTCAGACCATTCATTCAGATCGCGGCTTGGCTGTTCTAGCGCACCCTGGCCTTGGAGTTTCCAACGAGGTAATAACGGACCTTGTCAGCCAGGGATTGGACGGTTTGGAAGTTTACCACACCTCACACAAACCCAGCTTGGTCCGTAAATATCGTTATCTCGCAGATAAATTCAAATTGCTCGTTACTGGAGGATCTGATTGCCATGGGCATATTTCCGGCGGGATCCGTATGGGCAAGGTCGTTTTATCTAATGAGGATACCATGTGCTTTCTCAAAAGATTAGGCATGAGTAGTTCGTTCATACCATCGACTAGCTCTGCCAGTCACCAGCAATCAACTACATTACAATAAAGCAATGGGATTTTTCAGTAAACTCAAGGAGCGCCTTGGTAAGACTCAAAACAAACTGGTTCATGAGATCAAGCGGATCGTTTCACGTTCGGCCCGTTTGACAGCTGACAGTGCGGAAGAGTTAGAGGTGGCCTTGTTGTCTGCTGACTTTGGCATGTCCATGACAACTCAAATCATTGCAGCCACAAAAAAAGCCTATGAGACCAAAGGTAAAGGTGATTTCGATTTCATTCAGGTTGCTGCAGACGAAGTTGAAAAGGCGCTTCTAAAAGGTGACCACACCCTGCTTGATCAGGGGGACGATCTGACAGTTGTCTCCATGGTGGGTGTTAATGGCACCGGTAAAACCACCACGTGTGCCAAGCTGGCCCATCAACTGAAGGCGAAGGGACTATCTGTTGGAATGGCTGCCTGTGATACATTCAGAGCAGCTGCCATTGATCAATTGAAAGTGTGGAGCGAGCGATTGAATGTTCCTTTGACGAAGGGCGATTATGGAGCAGATCCAGCCGCTGTAGCTCATGACGCCGTTTCTTCCGCTCTGTCAAGCAAAAGGCATTATATGTTGATTGACACTGCTGGTCGCCTTCACACAAAGCATAACTTGATGAAGGAATTGCAAAAAGTGCACCGTGTGATGGGGAAAAGACTCGAAAATGCTCCCCACGAAACACTTCTTGTACTTGATGCAACCACTGGTATGAATGCCTTGAATCAAGCTCGTGAGTTTAATAAAGCGGTTCCATTGACAGGGCTGGTGATCACCAAACTCGATGGTACCAGCAAAGCAGGCATGGTCGTTGCCATTCAGAATGAATTAAAAATTCCAGTTAAATTTATTGGAGTGGGGGAACAGCCAGATGACTTGCAGCCCTTCGTTGCACGCGAATTTGCTAGGGCCATATTTGGTTTGGAGCAGTGAGTTTGTTCAGGACTCTTGATCGAGCTCTTTTAGCACAATGAAAGGTAACACAGTCTCGCATACCAAGCCGAAGCAATCTTTTTGGTCTTACGAGTCATCTTAACTAAATCGCTTGCCAGTATGCTGAGGACTTGTATTTCATGATGGTCACACCCAATTCCTGTCTTTACAGAGAATAAACTACGTTGATATTGGCGGGCGCATACAAAAAGTGAATCCTAAGTGCTACTGAGATCAAAATGTATTCTTCAATTCCAAATATCCTTCGATAATTTGCAGGTTCTTTACGCCTGATAAAATGGTATAAGGCGCTCCCGAATAAACTTGCCTCTCATAGGACCGCTAGGTTCAATAAGGACGAAACCCTTTTTGTTCGATATTCCTGAAGCATCATTCTAATGCCCATTGATTTAAAATTAATTCGTTTGTTTGCCGAACTGGATAATGCGCAAATTGAACGTCTCCATACCACATCGACATACAAGCTCTTTGAAAAAGATCAAATCATATTCAAAGAAGGAGACCTTGGGGATGGAATCTATTTGATTGCACAGGGAGCTGTGCTTGTTTCAGTGAGGATGCCAAACCTTCATTTTTGCCAACTGGCGAGACTTAATAAAGGGGATTTTTTCGGTGAAATGGCCGTTCTTGATCAAGGGCCAAGATCTGCCTCGGTGAGTGCGATTGTGAAAACCGAAGTGATGTTCATACCAAGGCAAATCATTTTGGATCTTTTTCATGAATCCTCAGTCTTTGCATTGCGCCTCTTCAAAGAAACCAGCACCCGTTTGCGTGAATTCAACCAAAAATATGTGGAAGAATCCTTGCAGGCTGAACGTTTGTCTCTTGTGGGAAGGTTTGCCAGATCAATCGTACATGATTTTAAGAATCCGCTGCACATTATTCGACTGTCTTCGGAATTTTTAACTCAAAGCACAATCAATTCTGACATGTGCCAAATAACACATGATCGAATTGCCCAACAGGTGGATCGATTGAGCGGTATGATCAACGAACTATTGGAATTCACCAGTGGTGACAGAGCGGAAGTTGTTTTGTCCCCATCCAATTATGGTCAATTTATTCACGACATAATCCAGGAAATGGGTGTGGAAGCATCAACACGAGGATTACAACTTGAATTAAATTCAGATCTTCCAGATGTAGAGCTAAACTTCGATCCAAGGCGCCTCAAACATGTCTTTCACAATCTCGTCGCCAATGCTGCGGATGCCATGCCTGACGGTGGCGTTGTGTCGTTCAAAATCCGTCAATCTGGACAACATCTGGAGACGCATATCGAAGATACCGGAAAAGGAATACATCCCGACATTGTCGGCCGACTTTTCGAGCCCTTTGCAACCTACGGTAAGAAGCAGGGCACTGGGCTGGGATTATCCATCTGTCAGAAAATCATTCAAGATCATCGAGGTGAAATAACCGTTCTTCCCAATGAAGGAAAGGGAGCCTTGTTCTGTATCTCCCTTCCGATTTGAAGGGAAACAGTCCGCTAAAACTAAAGCGGACCATCGTTTGGAATGAATCACTCAGAGCATTGGGATTCAGGCTTACTTCTTCTTTTTGCCTTTACCCAGACGTTTGATTTTCAGATTGCGATAGTGAACTTCGTCACTGTGATCTTGAAGGAGAATATGGCCTTGATGGCGATAGCCGAACCGATCCACTTTCTTGAATTTACTTTCGGATACCGCATCCAGTAATTGCTGACTACCTAATGTGTAGTTGAGAACCATGATACCATTGAGCCAATGTTCAACTTGTTGACTCTTCACTGTCACGCGACTCTCATTAAAGGATCCTACTGGTTGTAGGACACGGTTATTTGCTGGGAACACATCGTAAAAAGCCGCTGTCTGCCATTTGGGGCCACGCAGTGCATCCGGGTGCTCAGTGTCGTCGATGACCTGATATTCGTGACCAATGGCGCCACCACGTTCTTCCATGATGAAGTATTTTACCCCGCTGTTGGCTGCAGGAGCGACTTTCCACTCCCATTGGAAATCAAACTGACCATATTTTTGTTTGGTGATGATATCGCCGCCGCCTCCCTTACTGATATGTTTGATGCAATCGTTCTCAATGATCCAGCCTTTTTGCGGGAAGGCTTCCTTTTTGAAACCACGCCATTGATTCGTATTCTTGCCGTTAAACAAATTACGCCAGCCAGCCTCCCGTTGCGCTTTGCTAATCGTATTGACACGTTTCCCGTCAGGCAAAATTTCCTGTTTGGGTAATTCGCGAACCTTGATATTCTTGAACCAGACTTCATCGTGATGGTGCTGAAAAACAATATGTCCGGATTGTTTGTGCATGAAATCCTCGTGGGAGGAAAATTTACTGCCCTTCACCAGGGCATTCACTCCATAGGACCCAATGTCACAAGCCACGACTTTGTCTCCGTTGAGCCAGTGCTCCAGTGAATTCCCTGCAAGCACGATGCGTGACTGATTATAATCGCCAACAGGCTTGAGTGTTTTGTTTTGTGCAGCGATAAGAGCGTAAAGCGAACCTGCAGAGGTCAATGGGTTTTTTCCGTCATTATGTTTGGAATCATCAAGTATTTGGTATTCAGGACCAGTATGCCACGGGCTGTTTTTCGATTCATCGACTCTGTACATCACTCCGCTATTTGCTCCAGGAGTTACTTTCCAATCAAAGATGAGTTCAAAGTTACGATATTTTTTCTTCGTGATAATGTCCACAACCTTGCCATCGGCGATGGTGCGTAAGGTTCCATCCTTGATGGTCCATCCGTCCATCGGAAAAGTATCCATTTGATATCCCCTGAACGACGCCATGTCGTGACCATCAAACAGCACTTCCCATTCTCCTGCCTGAACGGTGGGTAATATGAGAGCAATACTCAGTAGGGCGGCAAATGTGTTCTTGATGCGACGTTTTGAAATCATGGACATGCTTAGGAGATAGCCCAGAGTCAGGGGTCAATGCAATCAATAATTCAGCCATGGAGACAACCATTTCTCCGCGTCATCCACTGAGATAGACTTGCGGCTTGCATAGTCTTTGATCTGGTCTTTGTTGATCTTGCCCACAGCAAAATATTTTGATTGAGGATGTGAGAAATATAAGCCGCTCACACTGGCCGCCGGCCACATAGCGCAACTTTCAGTCAATTTCATGCCCGTCTGGTTTTCGACGTCCAATACTTCCCAGAGCAGTTGTTTCTCAGTGTGATCCGGACAAGCAGGGTATCCGGGCGCAGGCCGTATACCTTGATATTTTTCGCGAATCAAAGCCTCATTATCGAGTTGTTCCTTTTTTCCGTAACCCCATTCATTTCTCACCCGCTTATGGAGGCATTCCGCAAAAGCTTCCGCCAGCCTGTCTGCCAGGGCCTTGGCCATGATGGATGAGTAGTCGTCATGATCTTTCAGGAATTCTGAGGCATGCTCATCCGCGCCGTGCCCCGTTGTTACCGCAAACATACCGATGTAATCTTCCACCCCCGATTCCTGCGGTGCTATGAAGTCAGCAAGTGCGTGATTGAATTGCCCATCTGGTTTATGGATTTGCTGCCTCAATGTGTGGAAGGTCGTAAGCGCCTCCGATCGGTCGGCATCCTGATAAACTACAATGTCATCGCCTATGGATACAGCTGGAAAAAATCCATAGACCGCGCGAGCTGTAAATCGTCGGTTCAGAATAATATCCTTGAGGTGTTTCTGAGCATCTTCAAAAAGCTCGCGAGCCTTTGAACCCACAATGGCATCATCAAGAATCGCCGGATAACGACCTCTCATTTCCCAGGCATGAAAAAAAGGAGACCAGTCGATGTATGGAACCAAGTCCTCCAGAGGGAAGTTATTCAAAGTTTTGGTACCGATGAAATCGGGTTTGAGAGTGGAGTGATTGGACCAGTCAATCCCGGTCCGGTTCTGTCGTGATTCTTCGATTGTTTTCAGGGGTTTGCTGCCGCGCAGCGCGTGGGATTCCCTTAAGGTTTGTTGGTCCTGTTTATTCTTATCAAGGAAAGCAGGGCGCCGTTCATCGTTCATTAAATCACGCACAACTCCTACGGCTTTGGATGCATCCAGGACGTGAAGAACTGGCCCGTTGTAATGATTGGCAATTTTAACCGCTGTGTGTGCCTTGCTGGTCGTGGCTCCTCCGATGAGCAGTGGAAGCTTGAACTCAAGTCGGTCCATTTCTTTAGCGACATGCATCATTTCATCTAGAGACGGGGTGATGAGACCGCTGAGTCCAATCATGTCAGCTTTAAATTCTTTGGCTTTCTCCAATATGCGGTTAGCTGGTACCATCACGCCCATGTCTTCCACCACATAACCGTTGCAATTGAGCACTACTCCCACGATGTTTTTACCTATGTCATGCACATCGCCTTTGACCGTTGCCATCAAGACACGTCCTGCGTCTTTTTGTGGGCTTTTTGCTTTCTCTGCTTCCAGATACGGCAAAAGGTAAGCGACTGCCTTCTTCATGACACGCGCACTTTTCACGACTTGTGGAAGAAACATTTTACCTTCGCCAAACAAATCTCCGACAATATTCATCCCATCCATTAAAGGCCCTTCAATTACTGAAAGGGGTTTGCCATATTTTTCAAGGGCCTCGGCAGTGTCTTGGTCTATATGTTCTACCAATCCTTTGATGAGCGCATGTGAAAGTCGCTTTTCAACGGGTTCTTCGCGCCATGCGGCTATTTCCGCCTGCGATTTTTCTTCACCTTTGACTGTTTGAGCAAAGGTGATCAGGCGTTCTGTTGCCTCAGGGTGACGGTTCAAAAGCACGTCTTCCACCTGCTTCAGTAAGTCCTTGGGTATTTCTTCGTAGACTGCAAGTTGACCTGCATTGACGATTCCCATGTCGAGTCCCGCCTGAATGCCGTGATATAGAAAAGCCGAGTGCATGGCTTCGCGCACAGGATTATTGCCTCGGAATGAAAATGATACGTTACTGACACCACCGCTGACTTTTGCTCCCGGAAGGTTTTGCTTTATCCAGCGCGTGGCTTCGATGAATGCCACCGCATAGTCATTGTGTTCATCCATGCCCGTGGCAACAGTGAGAACATTTGGATCGAAAATGATATCCTCTGGCGGGAAACCTACTTTTTCTGTCAGTAGTTTGTATGAGCGTTCGCACACTTCGATTTTACGTTCAAAAGTGTCTGCTTGGCCGGTTTCATCAAAGGCCATTACGACAACTGCGGCACCGTATCTCCGAATCAATGAAGCCTGTTCCAGAAATTGCTCTTCCCCTTCCTTGAGGCTGATCGAATTCACAATCCCTTTGCCTTGCACGCATTGTAAACCGATTTCCAAAACTGACCACTTGGAGCTGTCGATCATGATGGGAACACGCGCAATATCGGACTCGGCTGCGATTAAATTCAAAAAAGTCAGCATGGCTTCCTCAGAATCGAGCATGCCCTCGTCCATGTTGACGTCAATAATCTGGGCTCCATTTTCTACTTGTTGGCGTGCCACTGAGAGTGCGTCTTCAAACCTTCCTTCTCGGATCATCTTGGCAAACCGAGGAGAACCCGCGACGTTAGTACGTTCGCCTACGTTTATAAAATTTGATTCCGGACTGACAGTCAGCGCCTCAAGTCCGCTTAGTCGCATCCGTGGCTCGATATCTGGAATCTGTCGAGGAGAAATTCCATCAATGGATTCTTTGAGCAATCTAATATGATCCGGGGTGGTTCCACAACAACCTCCGAGCAAATTCAACCATCCAGCTTCCGCCCATTCACGAATCTTTGGCGCAAATGTTTCTGGCGTTTCCGAAAATCCGGTAGGAAGCAGTGGGTCGGGTAATCCTGCATTTGGGTAAACACTCACGGGGATAGGTGCTAATCCGGCGAGCTCTTCAATCAAGGGGCGCATCTCCTTGGGGCCCAAGGCACAATTCATGCCAACACTCAGCAGGGGAACATGATTGATGGAATTCCAGAAAGCTTCCACCGTCTGGCCTGTCATGCCCCGGTTGCTGCCAGCCTGAATAAACGTAACTGACGCCATCAAAGGTATTGAGAAACCCATGTCTTCAATCAGTTTTTCGCAGGCAAAAAAGGCAGCTTTTGAATTGAGTGTATCAAAAATGGTTTCGACGATCAAAAGATCGGCTCCGCCTTCAACCAATCCTTTTGCCTGCTCATAGTAAGCGTCGACAAGTTGATTGTAAGTAATGTCTCTTGCTGCGGGGTTTTCGTTATCGGTGGCCACAGAAGCAGTTTTTGTTGTCGGTCCTATGGCTCCCGCAACGAAAGCGGTCCGCTCGGGACATTCCTTCATGAATAAATCCGCTGCTTCTCTTGCAACAGATGCTCCGGAGTGAGCCAGTTCATAGGCGAGAGATTCCATTCCGTAATCCGCCAGGGAAACCGCCTGCGCATTGAATGTGTTCGTTTCAATGATGTCCGCGCCTGCGCGCAGGTATTCGAGGTGGATATTACGAATGACCTCGGGACGCGTGAGATTGAGAAGATCATTGTTGCCTTTAAGGTCTTTTTCCCAGTCCTTGAATCGATCTCCACGGAAATCCTCTTCATTCAACTTGCATTTCTGAATCATCGTCCCCATGGCTCCGTCGATGAGAACGATGCGTTCCCCGAGAAGCTTGCTCAATGTTGCTTCTCTGTGCTTTACCCTCTCGCGACTGTCCTTTATGGCTTCCATGTTTCCCTTAATTAAACAAATGAACGCAAGGTTTCAATATTAAAATCAACATATCGGGATAAGATGATATGTAAAAGATTGTAGTCCGCATTCATACTCTTACAGTAGAATGACTCACTTGATGCAGAAAATTGTCGCATTTGAATGGTTGGAACATGTCGAACTTCCTGAAGACCCTATTGACATTTCAGCGGGATTGACGAAATCTGATGAGGCATATTTTTTGACCATGGTTTCAACAACACGACGATTAATGAAGCTTTTTGTAATTTCTGTATTGGTGGGCTTTCTCTTTATTCCTACGGGATGCGGTCCAACTGAAACGAAAGTCCAAAAAGGCAATCGCGAGCAGGTACTGCACCTATCCAACGGTTCAGAACCGGAAAGCATCGACCCTCACATCGTTACCGGGGTTCCGGAGCACAATGTGATCTCTGCCCTTACGGAAGGGTTGGTCACGGAAGATCCTGTTGATTTACATCCGGTTCCAGGGATGGCAGAGAGTTGGGACATATCTGAAGATGGTACTGTTTACACCTTTCGCCTGCGTGATAATGCAAAGTGG
>JBDQII010000118.1:0-11972 GCA_040264395.1 Verrucomicrobiota bacterium | reverse complement strand
TTAGTGATTTAACAATGACGCATGCATGAGCTTGGCTGCTAACTTGAATGAAACGTCAGCTCTGTTCTCTTATTGTCGGCGCACGAAAGGGAAACATTGCAAACATGAAACCCCAGACAGTGCAGCAGTCCTCCGGGTCCAATCCATGATCATTGAAACATGTATTGGCAATTTGAAAACAATCTCAGATGGAAGGCTGAGACAACGATGATCCCTGGAGACAGCCCAAAACAGCATCTAAAACAACATGAGCAATTTTTGTGCTGATTGGTTTTGGACGGATCGTATACCTGCCCCCATAGTTAAAGCAACCCAAGCCCAATCGATATATACACACTAACTCATTCAATGACAATTGTTTACCAGACCGTAATTAATACCGAAACAAAGCCTGATTATTCTAAGAAATAACCAACTCTGCATGCGATGCTAGACAAAACAGAAAAAAATCAAAAAAAACTTAAGTTCAACCTGTGGTAATCCGATAGGAAATGAGGGATGAAACAGACATTCATCTTTGAACAAGCGATAACTTTTAACAGCTAAAGATAAAAAGCACTGTGACTGAGCAAGCAGGACCACTACCTTTGTTGATTTTAGCCAGTATTTTTCTGGCAGTCTGGAACATGGACCCCTTTTTCATAGAAGAGGGAGATGCCACCACCAGGAGAGAAGAACCGGTGAGAGCAAAGTATTCAACAGTGCAATCTGATCAAAAAACGCAAGAAAAAATTGACTCGAGCTATGTTCTGCCGCGCTCAACAGCTTTTAAAACCGGTAATACGAATCAATTTCATAGGAAAGAGCAACCTGTATCTTCTTTTTGAAGAAGGAAAGACACTGAAGAAACTTAGCCTATTCCTTGGTGTTGCGTTTGGCTGGATCGGGCTTTTCCCTGTAGTAAACTGCTACATGCCCCACCCGAGTGACCAAATGACTTTGAGTCTGCTCAGCAATTTTGGGCGCTAGCTCTTTCTTTTCCTCCTTGAACTCGACGAATCGCACCTTCACAAGTTCATCTCGCTTCAGTGCATCGTCAACTTCCTTCAAGAATCCGTCGGTTAAACCGTTTTTCCCTATCTTGATTGAAGCGTCCAGACGCTGAGCAATGGCTTTGAGCTTACGCCTTTGAGCGGATGTTAATGAATCACTCATGGCTTTTCAAAAACATCAACTCTTGCTGGGGGGAAGTTCATCCAAACAACGCGGGTATCGCGGCGATGAAAAGCGGATAAAGCGGGGTTTGGGCTCTTGCGTATGTCGTAAGTAAATTGAATGAATCGACCTCCAGATGGAAGAATTGACTGAGCTTCAGCAAGAATGGATTCAACCACCGGGGTAGGAAGTGACCTCAATGGAAGGCCAGAGACAATGCAAGCCACCGATGAGCTTTGGATGCCATGATCATCTTCAAGAAGCTTTTTGAGTCTGGAGGCATCTCCCTGAATGACTTTGACCACAGGAAATCGATTACGCAGGTGGCTGGACATAGCCTCTGATCGCTCGATAGAAACCAACTGCTTGCCATCGATTCCGCTTTTGAGCAGCTGCGTGGTGATAGCCCCTGTTCCTGCTCCAAGCTCAACAACATGCTGGCCTTCTTTGAGAACGGGAACTTGCATGGCCATGCGCATCCCCAAAATAGGGCCGCTTGGAGCAGCGGCACCAACAGGCGCCGGATTGGCAATAATTTCCTTGAAAAAAAGACCGATCGAAGCCAGTCCGGATGTGGGCGTATCCATCATCTTGCAATTTATTAATATTCAATCTCCCTCTCGAAGAAAGTCTCTCTCGGCTACGAGCCATACGAAGGAAGACGGACGCTAACATCCCCGGACAGGGGTGTCAAAAAACTTCGGAATCTCGGATTGCCTCCAAGGCGCTGATTCATGCAGATTAACAGGTGTCATGTTGAAACGCCTTAGCCGTCATCCATTCAGGTTTACAGGAAAATTCATTCACCTCTTCACCACGTTGACATGCGCTGGACTGGATGCCGCTCAGTTAAATTTCAGAAAAAAACTCACTTTACGGCAGAAAAACCAGTGGCAATCAAAATGGAGTCGAAACATACTCATAGCATTGGGGATTCAAGTCCGTTTTGAGGGCTCGCCTCCCAGCAAAGGGATGCTGGTGGCGAATCATCTCAGCTACGTGGATATCATGGCAATCAGCTATGTGGTGCCGGCCACATTCCTGAGCAAAGCCGAAGTGCGCAAATGGCCTTTGATTGGTTTTTTGACACAATTCGCAGGCACTCTTTTCGTACGCAGAGAGCGAAAAAGTGATTTGCACGCTTTGACGGAGACCTTCTCGAGAGTGTGGAAGGAAGATTCCATGATTGTCATGTTTCCTGAAGGTACCAGTTCAAATGGCGATACCATTCTACCGTTTAAATCTTCCCTCCTGAAACCAGCATGCGATGAAAGCCAGCCGGTCACACCCGCTTTGGTGAAATATGAGTGTGCAGGCGGTTCTCTGGAAGAAGACGTTTATTTCTGGAAAGACATGACGTTTGCTCCTCACTTAATACGGCTCCTGAGTGTTCAATCCGTGAGGGCAACGGTTACTTTTGGCCAACCACAGTTACCGCCTCACACAAATCGCAAACAACTGACCCAATCCCTGTGGCTGGATGTGAAGAAGATGCATGCAGCAGCACGCAAGCATTAAAATTTAATTCAAAAACGCAGCTCCATTGATCACAAAACAATGAAAAGCCCGCTGGATTTATTGTTTTCTGACCACCACAAATCCATTGAGCATGCCGTATTTCCAGACAGACAAGTTCAGGCAAAAGTCAAGGAGAGGGTGAACCTGGCGATCGGTGCATGCCACTGATTCGATCAAGCAACCTCCATGACGGAGAAATGCAGAGATCTCCATGGGATTGGTTGCAATGATTGCATCGTCATCTGGCGTGAATGGGTCTTTGACGATGGGTTCCATGCGGTCAAATCGCCAGTGATTGAATGGGCCTTTCAGAACTTTTCTTTTTTGCAAAAGCCGGCAAAGGTTGTTCCATTTGTTTCCAACCCCACGCATACTAGGGTGATAGTCCCTGAAGCCGATTACACGAAAAAAATTAGGGCTTGAAACCACTATTTTACCGCCAGGACGTGTGACACGTATGAGTTCTTCCAGGAACCCCTCGGGTTCTTCGACGTGCTCAAGCACGTTGAAGGCCCCCACCACTCCAAATCTGGAATCTGGATACGGAAGAACTTTGCCATCATAAACTTGACAATGGTCGGAGTATCTTTGTGCCTGCTGAATGTTGGGATGCGAGACATCGACTCCATGTCCATTGACACCCTTTTGCAGCAGGGAACCCACGACTTGGCCCACTCCACACCCTACGTCAAGCACGGAATCGTCCAGACTATCGGGCACCAGATGATCGATATATTTTTGATAAAAAGAAACATCCCAGCTTGCCAGGAATTCGGCATATTCCTCATTGTGATGATAAGATTCCTGATGTCCCATGATTAATTGTATGATCGATGCTTCTAATGCCTAAAGCAGCAAAAGTGCGAATGTATCATGTCCAAGGAGCAATGCCCCAACAAATCCACCATCTGCTAGTTTCCAGCTTCCATTTCCTTTTCAACTCCGCAAGAAGAACAATGAGTCAATAGAGAATGCCTCACACCATGACAAGCAGAGCATTCCTCGAACAAGCCTGTCCCGCAGGAAGGACAAGTATAGGCTTGCTCGCCCTCATGCTCAACTTGATGTACGACAGTTTTGTGAGCTGTGCGGCGGGTCCAGAAAAGGAAACGTCTGGGTCCGGTACGTATGGGGTATTCACATATGGGACAAAGGAAACGCTCATAAGCTTCACGATACTGTTTTTGTAACCAGCGTTTACCCGGAAAGGATACCAGGCGAATGGCATAAACTAATATTTTACCGACAGCAAACAGCATCACGGTGATCAGGATATACTTCACATATTGAGCAGGAAAATACTTATTCATGACCCAATAGGATTTGATCAGCGTTGCGATTCCAAAGGAGAGAAAGACAGGAAAGTAAACGTTTTGTGATTTGCGTAAAACAAAGAATGCAGCCGTGGCCAAAAGCGGAATCAAGACGATAAGCTGAAGCGTCGCAAGCCAAAGTCCGTGGAGCTTCAATTTCGTGTAATAATCTTTTTCAGCCGGAATGCGCTGATTCTCCAGCTGAATCTCTATTTGTTGCTTTTCGTCTTCCGCAAGACGTTTTTGCTCTGCCTTTTCATGCAATGTATCATTGAAAGTCTGAAACTCGGTCTGGGTTGCAAGAAAACCATTCAGCGCACTGGTAAGGTTTTCTTGATCGGAATCCGTAAGCGCGACTTCTTTTTGCAGGGAAAGTTTTTGCATCTCAATCAATTGACCAATGGTTTGCTGCAGATTGCGTGAACCATCAGACAAGATCTTTTGCTCATCTTTTTGCCGAGCTATTTGGCGGTTCAAGTCCGCGATCTGCGCGGACAAAACCTTGGATTTTTGTGACAGTGCCGCGTCTACATAGTTGGCTTGAATGGCTGCGCGATCAGGCCCATCAATACTTTCAATGTCTCGCAGAAAGAAACCTTCGAGCAAATAAACTAATACACCAAAAACCAGTGCCAGAACCCAGATGATTGCTCGATTCAACCAAGGTCCTTTGGGTTGGGTATTGCCTTTTTGACTCATTTTCTGTTTTTTCATGGAATGATCTTAATATCGATTCATGAACCAAGGGACTCCTGCCCTGATCTGATGATGGTTCATTTTAAATTTCGCACTCGACGGGAGACCGAATGATTCAAAATACAGGAAACAGTGAAGGATTAATTCTCACTGTTGACTTTGGTCCCGCTTTCTCCCCGCTTGACGCCATGAGAGGCGACGTAATCTTCAATGTATAAGACGTTGTCCCCCGCGTGCTGGATCACTTTCAATAAATTATCCATCGTAGCCAGTTCCTCCAATTGTTCATTGATGAACCACGATAGTTGATTCTGAGAAATAAAATCAGACTCATCAACAGCCAACTTCATCATGTCATTGATATCCCGCGTGACCTCGCGCTCCCAGTCCAATGCCAGTGAGATGGCCGACTTGATGTCTGGGAATTCATTCTGAGGGCCGGCAACAGGAGGAATGGCGACCTGACCACCAGCATCAACGAGGTATTTCACAAACCGCATGGCATGATCACGCTCCTCATCAGCCTGTCGGTAAAAGAAGTCCGATAGCTGTGTCAGTCCTTCCCCATCAAAATAAGTCGCCATGGATATATACTGAAGTGAAGCCGCAAATTCTCGACCAATCTGCCTGTTGATTGCTTCATTCATCGATCCACTGATGATGTTACCTTCATTTTTCATATCGTGTGTTTGGAAGACAATCATAGAGCACTTGCTGGGCAAAACAAGAAAGCAAGTCTGATGGGGATTGAACTCAGAAAAGAGAGGCAGATACACCCGCCCGATTTATACGCGGTAGTTAGCCCCCTGCCGGATAGCCCTCACAATGGCACTGGAAGCACCAATGATCGGCAAGCAGCAACCTGGCGACGAACAGATCGCTCAGGAATATCGAGTATTTCTGCGATTTCCACTTCACCCATTCCCATGAGAAGACTTAATCTGACCAAGTCAGAGCTCCACGGGTTCTGCAGGCAGTAGGTTTCAACGGCGTTGATTGTTTCAAGGTTGTCTTCCGGCAAGCAGGCAAAACAAATGAAACTAGAGACTTTTCGTTCCTCAAGCTCCTTGCATATCTCGACCATGGCAAGCGAAGCTTCGGAGTAGTAATTTCGCCGTATAGACCACAACTCAGGATACGCCACCACAGAGGAGAGAAAAAGTTGATGCACGAATGATACCGCATTCAATCGACGGCTAGAGGAGGGTGGGTTGTTTACTGTCTGCCAAACCAGCGAGCGAAGTTCCCGGTACGTCCAGGACGGAAATGTCTGGTTACTTTGAGCCCAAGGTGACTGCATATCAATTCGGCCCATAAATCAAATTTTCAGGGCATTGATAGCATATTCCAAATTCAATTATTTGAAAAGCTCATCTTTGGAGGAGGCTACTTGCCTTTCCAAGCAGACTTTACCACCGCGGCCGCATAATCGCGGTTGAGCCGAGAAATGAAATCCAAAGAGATTTCCTTGGGGCAGACAGCTTCGCATGCTCCAGTAACAGTACAATTGCCAAAACCTGCTTCATCCATAGATTTAACCATCGAGAGAACACGTTGGTCTTTCTCTGGCTGCCCCTGAGGGAGTGTACCAAGATGGGAAACTTTGGCAGAAACAAAGAGCATGGCGGACGCGTTCTTGCAAGCAGCCACACAAGCTCCACAGCCAATGCAAGCTGCGGCGTCCATGGCCATGTCGGCATTATCCTTGGAAACAGGAATCGCGTTGGCGTCCGGATTACCACCCGTGCTGGCAGAAACGTAACCGCCGGATTGAATGACCTTGTCGAATGCTTGGCGGTTTACAATCAGGTCGCGTATCACAGGGAATGGTCGGGCCCGCCATGGCTCGATGGTTATCGACTCGCCGTCCTGAAAATGACGCATGTGGAGTTGGCAAGCTGTGGTTGCTTTCTGCCCACCGTGGGGTGTCCCATTGATCACGAGCGAGCATGTACCACAGATTCCCTCTCTGCAGTCAGAATCGAATGCAATTGGAGCCT
Organism: Verrucomicrobiota bacterium; assembly: GCA_040264395.1. Classification (GTDB taxonomy): domain Bacteria; phylum Verrucomicrobiota; class Verrucomicrobiia; order Limisphaerales; family AAA164-E04; genus AAA164-E04. The sequence goes on along the minus strand of JBDQII010000118.1, from coordinate 5,290 downwards.
CGCCTTTGGATGTGAGACCTTCGTTGACAACATCCAGCATCTCAAGGAAAGACATGTCTGGACTGACATCGTTTGCCTGATAAGTGACAAACTCACCAGCATCGTCGGCGTTTTTCTGACGCCAAATTTTTAAAGTAAGATTCATTACTTATAACTCCTCTGGGTCATTTTGACCTCTTCATATTTCAACGGCTCTTTGTGCAGAATGGGTGGTTTTTTATCTCCTTGGTATTCCCAGCCAGCAACATAGGAAAAATCTTTATCGTTTCTGAGCGCTTCACCGTCTGCTGTTTGGTATTCAGTCCTGAAGTGACCTCCACAAGATTCATCACGATTGTGAGCATCGCGACAGAGCAACTCGCCAAATTCCATAAAATCTGACACTCGTGAAGCCTGCTCCAGAGCAACGTTCAGTTCGTTGGCACTACCGGGGACACTGACATTTTGCCAGAACTCTTCTCTTAATTGGGGAATGCGCTTTATTGCACCAGCAAGACCTTCTTTGTCACGCGCCATGCCGCATTTTTCCCAAACGAGACGACCGAGCTCCCAGTGCATGGATCGTATTGATCGGTTGCCTTTGATGGAGAGCAGTTGACTGATTTTTGTATTAACTTCGTTTTCGGCTGATTTAAAAGCATCATGGGAAGTCGAGGGTTTGAACTGATCATGGGAGGCAAAGTAATGACCAATTGTGTAGGGAATTACGAAATACCCATCAGCAAGGCCTTGCATCAGCGCACTGGCCCCGAGACGATTCGCTCCGTGATCTGAAAAATTGGCCTCTCCAAGAACGAACAGGCCGGGAATAGAGCTCATCAAGTTGTAATCAACCCACAATCCACCCATGGTATAGTGCGGAGCAGGGAAAATACGCATGGGCTGTTTGTAAGCGTTTTCTCCCGTTATTCGCTCATACATGTTGAATAAATTACCATAGCGCTCTTGAACCGATTTCTCACCAAGTCGATTGATGGAATCCTCGAAGTCAAGAAAAACTCCTAATCCGCCAGGACCAACCCCACGGCCCTCATCGCAGACCTCCTTGGCAGCTCGAGATGCAATGTCTCGTGGTGCCAGGTTACCGAAACTGGGATATTTACGTTCAAGGAAGTAGTCACGCTCCGTCTCGGGGATGTCGCAGGATTTGCGTGCATCTCCCGGTTTTTTGGGAACCCAAACACGCCCATCATTGCGGAGTGATTCGGACATCAAAGTGAGTTTGGATTGATGCTCACCACTCACCGGAATGCATGTGGGGTGAATCTGCGTGTAGCAGGGGTTTGCAAAGGCAGCACCGCGCTTGTAGGCTCGATAGGTGGCGGTGACATTGCAACCCACCGCGTTGGTGGAAAGATAGAAGACTGGACAGTAGCCGCCGGTAGCCAGAATCACCGCATCTCCTGAGTGAGATGAAATTTCTCCGGAAACCAAATTGCGCACCACGACTCCTTTGGCATGCCCATCAACCAGAACAAGGTCCTGCATTTCCGTTCTGGGAAACATTTGGACATTGCCGAGACCAATCTGCCGACTTAAAGCCTGATAGGCTCCAAGCAGAAGTTGCTGACCAGTCTGCCCGCGAGCATAGAATGTTCTTGAAACCTGCGCTCCACCAAAGGATCTGTTGGATAGGTAACCGCTATACTCTCTTGCGAAAGGAACGCCCTGAGCCACACATTGGTCGATGATCTGGCGACTTACCTCAGCCAGACGATGGACGTTGGCTTCCCGTGCTCTGAAATCACCGCCCTTGATTGTGTCGTAGAAAAGTCGATGAACACTGTCGCCATCGTTTTGGTAGTTCTTCGCTGCATTGATACCGCCTTGAGCAGCGATGCTGTGTGCGCGCCTGGGACTGTCCTGATAGCAAAAACATTTCACCTTGTAGCCAAGCTCAGCCAAGGTGGCAGCAGCGGAAGCACCAGCCAGGCCTGATCCAACAACAAGAACTTCAAACTTTCTTTTGTTGGCTGGATTGACCAGCTTCATGTCGAATTTGTGCCGTTCCCACTTACTGGCGAGTGGCCCCGAAGGTATGTTAGAATTTAAATTCATTATTTCAAAACCTCCTTACCAAAACCGAGAAGAACGGCAAGTGGAATGGAGGTGTTTCCTATGAAAATAATCCACGCCGTGGCAAAAGCGATTCCATTGAATAAACTGCGAAATTGTCCCGTGCTCAGTCCCAGAGACTGGAACAAGCTTTTGACTCCGTGGCTCAGGTGAATGCAAAGCAGACTGTTGGCAATAAGGTAGAAAATGGAGGAAAATGGGTTGGAAAAGCCGAGCACGACCATCTTGAAAATATCGTGACGACCTTTGTCGTCATGTCCGGTGTAGTCCGGCGCAATCGTGAAATCGAAGAGGTGATAGACGATAAAGGCAAACACAATCAATCCACTCCAGATCATCGTCCTGGAGGCAAATGATGTTCCCATGCGCTTAGCTTGGGCATAACGATCAGGACGGGCGGCTCGATTTTCACGGACAAGTTTGACTGCTGCCCAGATGTGAAGCACCACGCAAGCCAGAAGCCCGATGCGGGCTGCCCACAGCAGTTTAGGCATGGATTTCAAGAAAGCTCCGTAGGCATTCAGCTTATCTTGTCCTAGAAAAATCTGTAAATTCCCGACCATGTGTCCAATCACGAATCCAAACAGAGCAAGGCCCGTCAGTCCCATGATATACTTTTTCCCCAATGAGGAATGAAAAATGGCTTTGAAGATGTTCATTGTTGTAACGCTCTCTGCTAGTGATTTGTTATGCTTGTGAGACTACCGACACTTGGCAACTAACGTAATGAATAGTTATAAGGCTAACTGCTTAAAGTCAACGAAAGTAGAAAAATATTAGAAAAACTAATAAGGAAGATTAACTCAGCTCTCGGAATAATCAAATCCAGGCTTCAGTGATTCTGGGACTTAATTCGGTGAGTCGGCCGATCACTTCAGTTCCACATTGAGCATTCCTATCCAGCAACAAGGAATGCAGGCCTGCATTTCGAGCCCCTTTTAAATCTTCATCCGTTTGATCTCCTACATGAAGCATCCTTTCCGGAGGCAAGCCAAACTTCCCGATTGTATGCTCAAAAATAACAGGTGAAGGCTTGGTGAATCCAATATCGCAGGATACGCAGACAAAATCGAAAAAGCCGTCCAGCTTCAATCGCCTCAGCAGCGGCTTGAGGCGGTTATCCCAATTAGAAACGATCCCTAAACGAAACCCACGACTTGCCAGGTCATCCAAGGCAGGCATAACATCGTCAAATATCCGCCAAACATCCGGGTCTTCAAAACGCCGATATAGTTTTGGAAAAAGCTCAATGCATGCTTCACGAGAGACCATGCCCTCGAAACTTTCGATCACGATATTCTGCCAATGTTCGGGGCTGTAGTGAAAATCTACTTTGGCTTTCCAGGCGACCTCAAATTGATGGTTCAATCGCTCAATATCCAGAATTTTCCATCCCGAACCTTCAGCAACTTCCGCATACACGTGGCCGATGGAAGGCCAGGGTTCCATCAAAGTCCCCCCCACGTCAAAGAGCACCGCTTCCAAAGCAAGAGGGGCAAGGTTTTCTGAATGATTATTGGTCAAATCCATGAATGCTCAATCCGACAAGAGAATACTAAGATCGTTGAGACAGTGTGAGTGCTATCTAATCAACCCCGCGAGTGCAAGCGAAATTGAATGGAACCACGGTACAATCCAAGAAGACTTTTCATAACTCATCCAGAAATTGATCAAAACCTGCCATTTTGTGGTGAGTTTCACACTCATCCGCCGCATGACCGTGGGCCCAAACTCCATAAGACAATGTGGACAGCGGATCTCTCGCCATGGTTTGCTGCGCCAGTAAGCCTCCCAGATATCCCGCAAGTATGTCACCCGCCCCCCCCTGAGCCAGAGAGGGGTTTCCACTTGGGTTAACATACAAAGGGCTTGTCGAATTCCCAACAAGCGTCTGATGCCCCTTCAAAACAACATAACAGTTACCAAACTTTTCTGACAATTGCCTGAGCGATCGAGGGCGATCTGCTTGAACTTCAGACGCCTTGACCCCAAGCAAACGTGCGGCTTCGCCAGGGTGTGGCGTGATCACTCGCAGCGCCTCGGTAACAGGTCTACCAGAGGGGATCCAATCCAAAGCTGTCGCGTCGACGATGACCGGAGCAGGAAGGGATTCCCAAGTTTCAACCACCTGCGCCCGCAGCTCTTGGGGCAACGCATTGGACGCAAGCCCGGGGCCGATCACGACGGATGTCGCCTTGTCTGGAATCAAAAAAAGTTTTTTAACCGGATGAACCATGACATTTTGCAATTGAGCAGCAACCGGACCATAGACAGCCTCGTGAGTCGCCAGTTCAACCAAACCGGGCCGCGCCTGCGTAGCTCCGCGCGCAGCCAGAATCGCGGCACCATGATAACCGGAACTTCCCGCAAAGAGCGTCACATAGCCATGTGTTCCCTTGTTTGACTCCAGAGATCTTTCTGATTGAAAGCCGGCGAAATCTGAGGCTTCTCCGTAAAATAATGGACTGGAAACATCTTCGAGCCTGAGGAGCCCTACATCACTCAGCACGTCAAGACGCCCGACAAATTGGCTCGCATCTGGCTTGAGCAACCCGGTTTTAACAGCACCAACGGTCCACGTCTGGTCAGCCTTAATCGCAATACCCAGGGGTTTTCCATTATCGACATGCAGCCCGGAAGGGATATCAATGGCGACCGTGGGTGAATTGCATGCATTCACTAGTCGCACAATACTTTCCCAGGCTCCCGTCAAAGGGCGATTCAATCCAATACCAAATAATCCTTCGACGACAAGTGAGGGTGCCCGTGCAAGTGCATTTTCAAGATATGGAAATTGAGAGATGGGATCCCGGAAATTAATCAGGGTGATTTCGCGCTCTAGAATCCATCTGCAAGCAGCACGCACATCGTCACCGTTATGCCCCATACCAGCCAGCAAGAGCACGGAATCTCCGGGAATGGTGGCGTCCATGATCCGTTGACCAATTTTCTGACCAACACGGGCAATAACTTCCTCTTCCAGAATGCCTTCAGCCCAAGAATCGGCTTCCCAGGAGCGCATGGAGTCAAGCGTCAGGACAGGTATTGACATGAATGAATTGGGGATGTTGAGTCAAGACAAGTCCCAACCCTCTCGATAAGTTCGCTTCAGGTAACGCTGATCGTCCTCCAGGTTGGGCATTCTCATCTCAGCGTGATTCCAGTCGATGCGCTGTCCCAACCGATAAGCCACGTTTCCAAGATGGTTGGCTTC
>JBDQII010000117.1:0-12062 GCA_040264395.1 Verrucomicrobiota bacterium | reverse complement strand
CGCGACTTTGATGTCCGATGGGGTATTAGATTTGATCCATGATACCTTGTCTTCTGGTATTTTAGCTACGGCATATGCCTCAGACAAATCAACGATCTCGAGAATAGGGATTTCCGGAACAACGGGTTCCCCCAAATGCTGGAGGCTTTTGACTACCAGCCCTGAAATAGGTGCATGGAGTGTTAGGCGAGGCGGTGGATTGCCCGGTTGCCTGCTCTCCACAATTGCCACCGGATCTCCCGCTTTGATAAAATCACCCTCATGAGCAGGGACATCAACCAATCGCCCGGCAACACGACTGCTCACAAAGGCATGACCTCCGGGTTTTGCCTGAATACGACCAAGGGCAAACAGGGTCTCACGGAAATCGCGTCTTTCCACTACCTCAGTTTCGATCCCCAGGTTTTCTGCGCTGACAGTATCCAGAATGACGAGATCCGCCTCACGGTCTGCTCTCATGACGTCCATGAGAGCGCTCGTGATGAGCAATGCCAAAGTGAAGCTTTTAGTTGATTGTCTGAACGGAGAATGAATCATAGGAAATGGGCAACTTGCCGGTTTCTGATTGATATTGAATACGATGGATATGAAACAATGTGAGAGATTCAGATGCTCTCAGTTTCAGTTTCAGGATCTGATTTCTTGCCTGAATCAGGCGTTCGAATGAACTGAGACCCTCGTTGTATGCGCTTTCCAGCGATTGCTGGTATTTGACCCGTTTGGGCAGAGTTTGATTTTTGATTTGTTTGTAAACAGCCAGTTGATCAATCATGCCGGTAAATGCGGCATCGGCGTGATTGCTGATGCTAATTTCAAGGGCTTGTATCGAACCCATGAGCCGTTCGAGTTTGTTGTTCAGTTCGGCGATTCTGCCTTGGTTGCGGTTCCAGAGGGGCAGGGGAATTGAAAGTTGAATCAGTGCCCTGTTTTCTTTTTCGATACCTATCGGCATGTCTTCCTCCCTGTTCCATTGATGCATCAATTGAAGATTGATATCTGAGATACGGTTTGCCCTGGTCAATTGGATCGATTCCCTTGTCGTTTGGACTTGGTTTTTCAAAAGTAAATAATCAGGGCGCGATTCCATGAGGATACCTTGAGCTGATGGGATTTTTGCCTCGGGTAGCTTTCCTTCAATGTGGATTGCTGTGGCAGGCTCCAACCCCAGGAAAATCCTTAATTCAGATTCCAGTTGTTTGCGTTTCAAACTCAAAGGTCGCAAGCCAAGAGCCAATTCACCTGCCTCCAAGTTAGCCTGCTCGGCATCCAATGACGAAATCTCTCCTTTGGCCGATTGGCTTGAAAGAAATGTTGCCAGCTCCTTTGCCAGCCGTATCTGATCCGCAATGATGAATTGTCTCTCTTGATTGCCAAACCACTGTGTTGCGGTTTGAAGTGCCGATTCGACAATCGATTGTGCGACCATCATGACTTCCGCTCGTGCCTCGTTTACTTTGAGTCGGGAGATATTTTTTTCCAGGCTCAGACGGGAAGTGATCGGAAAAGATTGTTGAAATCCAAGTCCCGTGGAACGTTCGGGATTTTGTTGGTTGTTATTGAAGGAGGTGATCAGGTTTGGGTTTTTCAAACGTCCAGATTGAGTCAGTCGGCTTGCCGCCTCCTGGATGGTCCAGAGAGCTGCTCGAAGTTCTGGGTTGTCCTCCATGATCTTTCCTGGAAGTGCATCATAAGTGAATGATACTGCATGAGGATGCTCATCCGGGTGTGACTGGGCATTGACTGCCAGCATGGAAAAGCCAGAGATAAATACGATAATCCAACCGCTTTTCACCATATTAAAGTTTATTTTCATCGATCAAGGTTATGTCCGCAGCACACTCAGGCAGGATGTGATACGACATGGGAGACTGTGTTCATTTTTACTCCAGCAAAATCCAAGTGGGGAGTCTGCATGTTCAGCTGTTTTGAAGAACCTTGATTGGTTCTTCAGGCGGTATGGAGCTCAAATGATAAGTCGGTTGCAGAGCCTCAGGGTATGTCTGCCACCGCGGATGCAATAGTGGCAGGTGGAAAAAAGCTGAAATTTATTTTTCGAGCGAAATTCGTCTGCACTGTGAAGGCTCTTGGAATTGAATGGATCCAGAGGGAAGGGTAAATCCACCTGTCTTTTTGAAATGATGGAATCTAGGTGTTGTTCTTCTGAATGCGAGCAGCAATGTTCATGTTCCTCTGCATCACAATAACAAGACAAAGTGGGACTGTCCTGATGTGATCCGGGTTCTTCGTGTTCTTCGCCATGACAAAAAAAATTGCATAAGCACCCGGGAAAGGTGAGAAGCAATATCAGAGTCCATGTCATCCAAATCTGCATTATGATCAAAATAAGCCACGAGGTTCATCAGATCAACGTTAAACGCACCTGATCCAGTCCTCACATTTATTTGCAACTTTTGATTATTGGATGTTCGAGGGAATATTTACATTCTTGTCTATGACATTGCCAGCCGCTTGAATTCTTTTGGGTAGTATGGATTCAAACTGCGAGACTTTGCGAAATTTGGTGATGTCGATTCAATTTACATCCAGCACACGACAACATTTTCCCCTTCAAATGCTTTTTGACAGGATCGAATAGCTTTTCAAGCGGTTTGGTTTTTAGTCCAGCTTCCTTATCAATTAATCAAAAAAGATAATATTGGATTACATCGGGCTTCAGCTTCGGATCCATTCATGTCAGAGATTCTTTGTTCTCGAAAGTAATTCGGATTTTGAAAAATCCAACCCTGCTAAACTTAGCAAAAAGTCTGCTTGATGGTCCCAGATTAATCAGGGGAATCTACAACTATGCTGCCTCATCTGGCCATGGCATGCCGTTTGAGCTTCTGGTTCAGAACTTTAATGATGGGGGTGTTACAGGAGGTACAGCGTCCTTTCAGAACTCGGCGGCCATCTTTCATGACCTCCTCTTCGCTGTTGTTGATATCACGCTTGGTGCGACATTCCGGGCAATAAACTTCTTGCATAATGACGCCTGCCGGGTCGTTTAGGTTTTTTGAATATCGATGACGATACTTACTTTGGCGTAATCCGGACACTACCGATATTATTTCCGGTAGACCGTTTGAGATTTTGCATTGGAAACCTTGTCCCCGGTCAGGACAGAGGGGATTTAAGCAGGGAAAAAGTGCAGGTCAATCCTCTTTTTGAGGGATTTCGATGTGATGTTTTGATGTGTTTGTGGCTTCCCCGTGCCTTCACAGATGGTGTTTTTCCATCCAAATTTGGCTTTATTGATATGTTTTTGACAAGATGTCTATACGCTCACGCAAAGGTGAGTTAGGGCCATTGCGTTCTGCTATCTCTGAAAATACTTTTTGAGCTTCAGGGGGATTTATCCTGCCTGCTTTGACGACGTAATCGAGTTCGATTTCTGACAATTTAGGTTCCTTGATATAAGGTCGATACTGTTTCAGCCACGCCTTGAACGACTCTGCGTCTTTTCCCATAATGACATCAAGGGAAGGTTGCAGGCTGGGCGGTAAACCCTCGAGCTCTACCGGGATATATTCTTGCTCTTCATCTCCGTTGTCCGGCATTTGATAGAATCCATCCTCATAGGCCTGTTTGTTGATTTGCTGGTCTGCCTCCTGCATGAAGATAACCACGCGGGTGCCTAGGAATCCTACGATGACGAATATTCCGACTGCTGCAACTTTCGCATTCATGATTCTTTACCTCTCTTAACGCGTGCACCGAGAGAACGCAATTTTTTATCCATCACTTCATAGCCACGATCTAGATGGTAGATTCGATTCACCTGAGTGCGACCTTCGCACATCAGGCCGGCAATCACGAGAGCGGCGGATGCTCTCAAATCACTGGCCATGACCTTTGCGCCACTGAGCGGCATTCCGCCACGCACGATGGCACTGGGTCCTTCGATAGCAATATCCGCGCCCAAACGGGCCAATTCATTGGCGTGCATAAAACGCGATTCGAAGATACGTTCGGTGATGATACTCAATCCCGGTGCCCTCAGCATCAATGCCATGAGTTGAGCCTGTGCGTCGGTTGGAAATCCAGTGTAGGGTTGAGTGCTGACGTCGACCGGCTGAATATTACCACCGGACAATATTTTCAGGGAAGTTCCTTTGGCTTCAAATTGAACCCCTGCCTCTTTTAATTTATCCAGAACTGCCGCCAGATGATCGCAGCGCATGTCTTTCAATGTAACTTCACCATTGGTGGCCGCCGCTGCGATGGCGTAAGTGGCCGCTTCAATGCGATCAGGAATAACATCGTGCTCCGCACCATGCAGTTTGTTTACGCCTGTGATGGTCATGCGAGGCGTGCCAGCGCCCTGAATTTTGGCCCCCATTGCGATCAGGAAGTGGGCCAGGTCCACTACCTCAGGTTCACATGCGGCACTTTCGATGATGGTGACTCCCTCAGCGAGGGTTGCCGCCATCATGATGTTCGCAGTCCCCAGCACCGTTGGCCCCACCCTTCCTCCAAGAAAGACTTCCGTTCCTTTTAACTGCTTGGCTTCAACCTGAACGTATCCTTCTCGTACCTTCACCTCAGCAGACAAGGCTTTGAGTCCCTTTAAATGCAAGTCAATGGGGCGAGTTCCTATGACACATCCACCAGGCATGGAAACATTTGCTTTTCCCTTGCGTGCAAGTAGAGGGCCCAATATGCAAATCGATCCACGCATCTTGCGGATCAGATCATAGTCGCCCCTTGCCTTGATGCGGTTTGCATGCACAGCCACCGTACCGTTTTCGTAGGAAAATGAAGCGCCAAGGGATCGAAGGATCCTACCCATGAAATGCACATCACTGAGGTTGGGGACGCGCCTTATCACACATGGTTCCGAAGTTAATAAAGTTGCGGCAAGGATGGGTAAAACGGCATTTTTTGCGCCACTGATGGCGACTTCTCCGTTAAGAGGCACGCCGCCTTTGATGATGAAGGTGTCCATTTAGTTCTGTTGCAAGTTGGCTTTATTGTATCAAATCTCCGGGATCGGGGGGGGTGGCCCGCCGGAAAACCAGGATTCGTTCAATGTTATTGTAATCTCGAACCACTTGATCCGCAAACCACGATGCGCTTTTAAACAACATTTGTATGGCCTGTGCCTGGTCTTCGCCGCATTCAAGAAACATAAAGCCACGCTGAGTGGTCCAGCGGCTGGATTGCTGAGCCAGTATGCGGTAAATATCCAAGCCGTCCTGGCCGCCGTCCAGAGCCAGTTTCGGATCGTGATCACGGACCTCCGGTTCCAGTTTGCTGATTTCATGACTAGGGATGTAGGGAGGATTTGAAATGATGTAATCCCATTGTTGTCCGGGATCTTTGATCCCGCTCCACATATTGGAATGAATCCACGTCACGCGTTTTTCAAGGCCACTGTTGGAAGCATTGTTGCGAGCCAGATTCAGCGCAGCCTCGGAGATGTCCAATCCCCAAACTTGTGCCATGGGAAGTTCCTTTGCCAAAGCCAGCGCGATACAGCCCGTTCCCGTGGCCATGTCCAGCAACTTGACAGGTTCGTTCTGCTTCTGCTGCGAGTGGATGGTCTTGATCACTGTTTCCACAAGTAACTCTGTCTCCGGACGTGGAATCAATGCGCTTGGGGAAACCTGAACATCCAATCCGTAGAACCCGACGCTACCCACCAGATGTTGAAGAGGGATTCGCTGACTGCGTTTTTGAATCAGTCCATCAAGTTGCTTTGCTTGCTGCTCGGAAATGTTCTTACGGTAGACGCCCAGTTGCCATTCTTCAACACCCAGCACATGAGCGAGCAGTAATCGGGCGTTGAGTTCGGCAGAGTCCACACCACTCCTGGAGAGTGTTTGAGTGGACTCATGGATGAGCGATCTGATGGTTCGTTGGTCGGGCATGCTTTTATTCAGGAGTCTTCGGAAGGTGGATCGTTATCAAGTTGCTTAACGGCATTGAAAAACCCCTCCCAATCCCCGTCATATTGTTGTTGTAATGCCTCAAACATGGGCACCCATTGATAATAAGTGTCGATGGAGGTCAATCTGGCGTTATTGAGAGGCCGTGACATCCAGCCATCATACACGCTCAAGGAAGGATGGGTTAGTTTTGCCTCATCAAAACGATGACGAAGCGACTCGAAAGCGGACTTTTTCAGCTGGGCCTTGTTCATTGCTTCAGGTCTGACTGTTTCTGATTTTGAAAGCGCTGAATTATCCCTTTCGAAGGAAGTATAAAGTTTTTCCAGTTCATGTTTTGTTTGCAGAACCAGTCGAATGAATACTTCCTCCAATGCGATCTCGGATTCGTATGTTTCTAATTCCTCGAAATGTGACTGGGAATCGAGCCATTGTCTGACGGCGGCACGGGCGGTAACCACGGCAAAGGCTTCGTTCCATTCTGTTTTTCCTGAGAGAAAGACTTTTTGATGTGCCAATTCGTGAAACAGCAGTTCTGCAATGGCCCTGTCGCTCCAATTCATGAATGTGTCGAACACAGGATCCCGGAACCATCCCAATGTTGAGTATGCGACGACACCTTCGACGGCGACGTCGTAACCACGGGAGGCAAACGCTCGGGCATATTGATCAGCGTCGTCTTTGTCGAAATAGCCTCTGTATTTCAATCGGCCCAAAAACGGGTACCACCAGCGGTGAGGTTCCATGGAGAACTCAGGGCATGCGGCCACGTTCCACACAACATAATCGCGGTCAAGCTCCACATAGGTGTCGTAGGCATCCTCGGACGGGAGTCCAAGATGCCAGAATGCATATCGACGTATTTCCTGAATGCATTCGAATTTTTCTTTGAGCGCGGAATTGATCTCCTTGGACTGTTTTAGGTCCCGGATGGACTCTTTACTGCGTTCGATCTGCCATTGTCCGACTGCCGCCTGACGGTAATAGCCGATCGTTCCACATCCTGATCCTTGAATCGCCAAAAGAGCCACCAAGGCCGTCTTCCAATCAAATGGCAACGTGGTTTTCAGAATGTTTCTAAGATGCTTTCTCAATTGCTGCATGTAATGCTTCTGGGTTCTGCGCTTGACAAGCGATGGTCATATGAGGAAGAAAGGAACCTTAACGTTTAAAGAAGTTGATTTCATATGGCGATTTATGTTTACGAAACCATCCCGCAAAAGAAAGGCCAAAAGGCAAGGCGGTTTGAGGTAGAGCAGAAAATGAGTGATGACGCGCTTACTCACGAACCCAAAACAGGGCAGCCCTGCAAACGCATCATTGTCGGCGGAAGCGGATTGGTCACTCATGGAGCGAGCATCATGTCCATGAATGTCAAGTCTGGTAGGAAATAACCTCCCGATTATGTCAGTGATCTTTGGTTTGATTCTGTGATTCTAGTCTCGGGAATGTGCCGACTTGCCGTTTGCAGCCACAAGGCCTTGTCTGGCAAGAATGCGCCGCGAAGTTAGTAAAAAGCTTTCCCAATCCTTGCGACAAAACGGTAACAGCTGGATTCTACGAATCTTCTCATACAGATAATACGCAGAAACCCCAAAGCTTCTGCCGTCAGTGAATAAGCGACATGGTCTGCGGATTGAACCTTTTTCTTCAAAAACGAGCCCCAGTAATCAAAGCATCCATCCTGTCCAATGATGGGCGATTGTCCTTACATTACTTTTCTCAGCCTCTATTCGGTCACAACATTCAAGCGATAGAATCTGGATTGATCCTGTGGGTTCTGATCAGTGACTGAGATGAGCGCGGTCTCAGCAGAGGCTGGAATGAGTCTCAAAGTTTGCCAATCTGCCCCTGCGAGTGCGGTGGTGTATTCCATGATGTAGGTGATGCCGGCCTCGGATTGGAATGTAATCGAAACGAAGCCATCCACAATCTGTATCGATTCCAAACTCACTGAAAGGCGACCCACATCCTTGGTTCCTGGTGTGCCATGTAGCACCGACCCTTGTCGCCAGGCTTCCTGAGTGGCGTAATCGGCTCCGGATCCATCCTCGTTGACCACCACGAGAGCAAATCCATCTCCATCCGTGGCTGGATACCAATCGTCCTCGTAGCGGAACTCCGTCAAGATGCTCCCTGTGCTGTTCTGAATGGATAATGTCTCTCCTCCATTGGATAGATTACCATTAAAGGGGCCAGTCAGATACCCGTTATAAGCCGGGTATCTTGCGCTGAAAGCATCCAGGTTTTTCGCAATGGTGATATACGCACCTGCTGGAAGTGCCCATGATTTAGCGATGGGGAATTGGAATTGAATGCCGTTGGAGAACTCGGTGCCTGCCAATTCAAGTGTTGCATTGCTGACGTTTTTCAATTCGATGAACTCAAAATCCTCATTGCGGAACGAGGGGCTCAGTAATAATTGCTCCTTGTTTGCAGATTGCGGGTTGTAGTGAATTTCGCTGACAATCAATTCGCCGGCCCTAGGGGGAGCACTCAATGAAATCAGTCGAGTGGACGGGCCAGACCATTTGCTTGATAAAGGAGGATTATTGGATCCAGTACGACTCCGGTGACTCTCATTGAAAACGCGTGCGGTGATGGTTGTTGAAGTGCTGAATTTCATTGTATTACCCTCGTAGACAAGAGCTTGTTTGGATGGATTTCCCCCAGGTAGACGGGGATCGGTGCCGTCTGTTGTGTAATAAATCACGCCTCCATCGGGGGATGTCAGGGAGACAACTTTGCTTTCACCCAGTGAAGAAACACCTACGAGAGGAGCGTCAACGAATTCACCGTCCATGAACTCTATTCGATCTCCAAGCCAATCCTTCATATAATCGATTTCACCCTGATAGGTTCCACCATTGGAACCTCGCGGACGTTGGTTCCATCGTGACAAATTGCGTTTTTGAGCCTCGCGAAGTTCATCGGCCATTGAATCAATAATGGCATTTATATTTCGAGTGCTGAATGCAGAGCGTCGGAACATTTGATAGCGGTCAATGTAGCGTTGAAAGAAATCCAAATCCCTGAACATGTCCCTCCACCAGGGGTAGTTGAAAAAATCCGTGCCTCTATCTCCGCTGGTACTTCGCCAAGTACGCGGGTTGCGGTCCCGACCATCGGTGGAACCCAATGCACGGTCAAAATCCCAGATGGGACCAAAAGTCAGTTTACCATTCCGAGGCTTATGGAAATAGCCGCTCAGCCGCAATGCATCCACATTGAAGGCAAGGACGTTCAAAAGATGATGATCAATCGCAGCATCAACGTCGATCAGTCCGGCATAACCTTCCTCTCCGTCAGTTAATGAGGAGCCTCTGAGTCTACGATTCATTTCCTGAAAGAAACGACGAATATAGCTCTCCTGATCATTACGCTCAGGGCGCTCGATTTCCACTTCCTTGGGGTAGACGTAGCGGATGTTTTGACCTGCTCCACTGAACCCTGAGTCACCGGGATCGGCTCGATCAATCTTGAAAATATAACCGCCTGTGACGCCGGGCTCCTGATTGTGCTCAGGAAAAATTCGTGCCACATCCACACGATCCTGATCACGACTGATTTTTTCCATCAACGCATAGACTCCGTAGTAATCATTGGAATCCAAAGGGCCTCCGTCAGTGTTCAAAAAGACTTCCACAAATCGTGTGCGAGTCGCATATCGGCCGATCTGGTTGCTCAACTCGTAGATGAATGGGTTGTGCATCAAGCTGAGATCGAAGTTATAAGGCCCCCACAAAACCCAATCTGATTCACTTGGCATTCCCAGCGGCGCGATGTTTTTGTTCTGATCAAACTCGTCCCAGGCTTCCAGACTAAGAGATGGCTTGGGGCGGCCAGAGGTGCTGGAGCCTCGCACCTTGATACCTGATCGAGTGCTGATGGTGGGAGCTTGATTGAAACGAGTGCGGCCTTCGTTCGGTTCGTAAAGCATCATGAAGGAAGCCTGCTTTGAATTTTGGGGTGGTCGCCCGCTCTGGTAGTTTTCCAGAACCACGATCGGCAAATTCGAAGTGAAGTTGCGCGTTTGAGCGTTGAGCCCTGTGTAATTTTCGCTTTTTACCGAGCTTTGACCGGTGCCCGGCAGCGAGGATATGGCTCTGATTTGCACGCTATCGCTGACCTGAATGGGGCCGTTGTAAAGTGTGGATGATGCGTTTGGGCGTGTTCCGTCTGCCGTATATCGAATTTCGGTTTCAGCGGGAGCATCTTCAGGCAGTGAGAGTTCCAATGAGAACGGCGCGTCGAATACCTGACTGGCAACTGAAAACTCAACCGATGGAGTGATTCCCTGAACGGATTCGTTGTTGGGTAGTCCGGGTGAGGGGGCGAGCATAAAGCCAAATGTTTTGGGCGTGTCTGATGGAAGTTGAGCGATCAATTCGGGAAGGATCAGAATATCCGAGCTGTTGATCCCTTGATTCAAGCCGTGTATGGCCAGGATATTTTGGCCGGCACTCAATAAATTGATGGCCGACGAAATATCAATGTCGACTGCATTGACCGCAATATTGTCCGAGCGATTGGCAGTAGCCGCGGATTGCCAATCTGGATTGCTGGGGGCGTTGTCTCTTGCAATCGCTGTGCCATTCAAATAAGCGATATACCCGTCGTCGTAACGTATTCTCAAAACCAAGGCATCCAAATCTGTATTTTCTTCAAATTCAAATGGGATACGCGCATAGACAGTCTGGTTTTCTCCACGCATGGTGCGAACGTCCAAATTGATCAATCCTCCGTAATCGTAGCCAATTCCCGTGCGTCCTGATTTCCAATTGTCATCATCAAAGTTGACTTGCGTCCAATTTTGACCAAGGGTTTCATCGGTAGGTATCAGGGCCTTAGCAGGTGCTCTGTTTGGAATGATTACGATTTCATCCGCTTTCACCACGCCTCTGCCATAGGAAACATCTGTGGTCTGCTCAGGATATGACGGGGCAAATTCGGTCGAGGGGTTTCCGTCCGGATCCAGGAGCGCCAGGTATTCTCCCTCCCTGTTCAGATTGAAGCTTGTGTGCAACGGGGCTCCCGGGTTTTTCCGGTCTTTGTTCGACGCGAAAACGACAAGATAGCTGTTGGGAAAGAGTGTGATGGATGGAAAAGTCCAGATGTCCGTGTGAGTCGAGTCGTCCGTCAATGCCCATCCTTCCAGGTTGATCGCACTGAATCCCGGGTTATGCAGTTCGATCCAATCAGAGCGATTGTCTTCATCGTCAATGGTCGTTTCACCATTGGACGCCATGAATTCTGAAATGATAATCGTCTGGGCACGTGATATCTGAAGGCCTGCCATTGCAAGCATCAAGGTGACTAAAAATTTTAAACTGTTTGTAGTCATCAGTCTTGAAGCTTGGTAAAATAAAATCTTAATCATGATCGAGAATTACTACTAGCAGGATTTGATCCAAATTTCAGATCTGAATATATGAAATTCTTTTGTTGTTTATGTCCTGCTGCTGACCTGTTATGTAGTCTAAAACCAATGAACGTTCCATACCGTATCTTTTTGTTAACAGCGCTTTGTTTTCTTTCGCAATTGAAAACGGGTTCTGTCCAGGCCTCAGGGCATGGGAGTGATTTGATTCGAGTTCTTTTTCTCGGGGACAATGGACCTCACCGTCCTGCCGAGAGGTTTGAGCTGCTCCAGCCCTTCCTCTCCGCCAAGGGCATTGAGCTTGCCTATACCGATGACATGCGTGATATCCATCCGTCTAAACTGGCCGGGTATGATGTGCTTGCCATCTACGCCAATGTGACCCGAATAAGCGCTGAACAAGAATCAGCCATGCTTGACTTTGTATCGGCAGGTGGCGGCTTGGTGCCGATTCATTGCGCGAGCTACTGTTTTCATAATTCTCCAAAATACATTGAGCTTGTGGGAGCGCAGTTCAAGCGCCACGGCAGCGGTGTTTTCAAGGAATCCATCATCGATCACGATCATCCAGTGACCCGTGGCCTGGAGGAAATCGAATCATGGGACGAGTCATACGTGCACACCAAGCATAATGACGACCGAACTGTTCTGTCAGTCAGGAGAGACGATGAAGGAGCGGAACCGTGGACCTGGGTGCGTGAGCACGGGAAAGGTCGCGTGTTTTACACGGCATGGGGGCATGATCACCGAACCTGGTCGAATAAGGGGTTTCACGCGTTGATTGAAAGAGGGGT
>JBDQII010000116.1:0-12113 GCA_040264395.1 Verrucomicrobiota bacterium | reverse complement strand
TTGGGCATGGCTTTTATGCGAGCGAGCACCTCCGGATCCAGCACTCCTATTTCAAGCTCCATGAAAGCCGGCAAGGCATTCCCGTAAAAACGATATCGGGTCTGTCCACTCAAAGCTTCAGCGTTGAGTGATTCTTGCTCCAATATTGTATCGGCGTATTTAAGATTGACGACTTGATTCGGGGTATTCAGGAATTCATTGTAGTAAAGCATCGGTCTTCCATCGGAATCAATGGGTTGCATGTTAAAATGGACCACGCCTTCGATTAGAGGTGAGACGCTGAGATTGAAAACACGATTGGTAGCCTCACGAGGTGCCACAGTTTGAACTAACTCATAATGATCCCAGAAATTGCGCAGGAGGCTTTCATTCATCTTACGATTGGGCTGATAACGGTCTTGAATGCGATTGGCTGCAAGATCAACGTTCACCGAGGAAAAACGAAACAGAGTCCCAAATCCCAAGCTCTGCGTGTCAGGGTCAGCCACGAAATTGGTACTGGGAGAGAAAAAATACCCTTTGGCAACCCAGTTCAGATTAGACCGCGTCAGGAAGAAAACATTCTGAAGTGTGTTGGTTCTGAGGGATCCATCAACCAATTGCTGAAACACTGGCCGATAATTATAAGCGCGATCGATTGTTCCCTGCATGTGAGGTCTTTGAGCGTTGTTGGACTCGAGACCGATGACCGGTAGCCCCGGGGCCTCAGCTTTTTGTATGTCCTCAACCAGCACTTCGATAGCTGCCCTTCCACCACCCAGGATATCTACCTGCTTGGACGTTGCCAACAGAGCTTTCTGAGTCTGATTGAACATGGAAAACAAACCAAAAACAATGACCGACATGATCGACACCGCCAATAACACCTCAACCAGAGAAAACCCAGCGAGATCAGCTTTGCCCGGTGGCAGGGAACCGCGTCTCAACTGAGTCGAGACTCCGGTCAGATTACTTGGTATCACTTTGTTAAGAGCTGAAAGCATCATAAGGCAGGAGGTGTGTAATCCTTGGAATTAAAGTAATAAAGCGGCACATCATTACGGCTATCATTCCCACGAAGAAAAGGAACTCCATTCGTCGAAAGCAATCGCCCGCTTACCAATGTTCGAAATATTTTTTCATACCTGCCTACACGATATTGAATATCAGGTCGTCCGCTGTTCCCTATCTGCACCTTGGTAACTGGCCATCGGAATTTCAGTTGAACATCATAGAGATTGGTCGCCACGTTGGTTGCGAGTGAAAACCGGTTTGTCGTAATGAGAACGGAGTTTTGATTGAAAGAGTTTGTTGGTGATGGAAGATAAGGCACAATCTTGGTCGACAACAAATAAGAGAATGAGTTTTCCTGAAAATCGCTTACCTGAAATCGCTCACCAGCAGAGCCACTGATGGCGCGCACCATGGCAGAGACTTCATTGGTCGAGTAGATCACAGCTCCATTTCGACGCACATCCACCACTTCCAGATGCGGGGTGGAAAGCATTCCCAAGATAAAATGAGCATTCACCAAGGGTACCGCTTGATTAAAATCATTGACTCTTTCAGCAACCCCCACGGACCGGAGATTACCCATGTGATTACTGATCGTAATGGAATCCACAAAATTAGTGAGCGTATCAAAACCTAAGGCACCACTACGGATAGCTTCCATGAATAAGGTACCATCCTGGTTAATAATGGTCTCCTCACGGTTCAAGCGCTGCGCCTCAAAACCGGTAGGCATGATTCCGATAATGGCCACCATCGCAAACGCAACAATCGCGATAGACAACGCAATCTCCACCATAGTGAAACCACTGGTGGAAGACTGGCCCTTCCTCATTGGGCCTCCTTGATTATCTTGAATCTGTGGTTTTTTGGATGTGATTTGCATTAGTCCAGCTCCGGTAAGACGGCCTTGGCACGTCCTGTCAACCAATTGACATACACGTGGTGATTCCCGTCTTCTTGATTCCCAATTCCTGATTTATCTACAATATCAACCGGTCCAATTTGGGGATTCCCGTTGGCATCTCTGGGAACAAAAATACTCCCCTCTCTGAAAGTAACCACTTCGTCACGTCCCGAGATCAATTGCCCTTGAGCATCGAACCCCAGAACGGGCAATGGCAGTCTCTGTCCTGTTGTGAAAAACTCGATATTGCTGTAGGGAAACGAGCGTTGAACTGGGTTAGCCATCGCTTGAAACTGTGGATTGAACTTGTTGGTCTGGAAATAAATCCCATCTGGAAGGAATCTCCAGTCTGTTAAAAACCTGGCATTGGACTGGCCGGGCTGATCTCCCGCAGTTCTTGTTGCGTAAAGTGCATAAGCAGAATACTGCTCAGGGATTAATTCAATCAACCTTTCAAGCTCAGATTCAGGCAGGTTTTGCAAAAGACCCGAATCAGCAACTAGAGATGCGGTCAGGAACGTCAGGTAAACAGGACTACGGTTGTTGATGGCCAGCGTACGCGCCAGATTCAGATCATCAACCAATTGGCGATTGGCCGCCTTGAGGGCGTTCGATTTGTTGAGCCCCTTCAATGACGGGAGGGTCACAGCCGAAAGCAACCCAATAATTGCCACCACGACGAGAAGCTCGATCAGAGAAAAACCCCATTCAGCTCCACGAAACCCTTTCGCGGCTTGCTTGCAAGACGCCATAGGAGGCATCCCGGAAGCAGGAAAGTTGGCGACGTTCACTCTCATGATTTATTCCCAGCTGAGAATGTTATCCTTGTTGGAGCCCGAAACGGCCGTATTGGCTGAATTGGCTTGCAAGTCTGGCCCAACAGACCAAATCATGACATCGCCAGCATACTCAAATGGGTTATTGGTATTGTTGGCGACAGGCGCCAAACCGCCGAAACCAGCAAGGCTGTTCTGCTTTCTGGATACCGCAGGATTGCTGTAGAATCCATCACGGCATTTGCCATCATAATTTAAATCAAGAGTGATGATGTAGGGAGTTCCCCAAGGGTCTCTGTAAACACCTTGCGCATCAATTCCACCCGCATTGGGATTTTCAGTTCTTTTTACCCCATCAAGAAATGGAATTTTCTGCGGGTTTTGAGAGTGCCCCTGGTTTTGAGTGGGTATTCCATTTGGATAAGCTTCCCAGTCCATAAGAATAGCAAGAATATCTGCGTTGCTAGCCTGTAAAGGGATGTTTCGATTGCCAATCCCCCCTCCACTCATGTCGATGTTGGAACCGTTTTTATTGCCTAGAACCGTGCCTGATGAAGAGGCATAAAGGTTGGCGGTTACATAGGTGAAAACTGGATTTGTATTGTTATTGAGACTTGCCCTTACCTGTTTTGATGAGGGCAGACGACTGTAAGAAGCGTTGTATTGCTGGATAGCACCTTCCATTGCTTTGATGTCGTTTCGCGCAACAGCTATTTTTGCCTTCTCCTTGGCTTTGGATAGAGCAGGAAGAAGCATACTAGCGAGAATACCGATGATTGCGATAACCACTAAAAGTTCGATCAAGGTGAATCCTGATCGATTGCGTGAAATCCAATTTGTTTGAGTCTTCATGATTTTTGACTGTTTTTGATACTAAAAATGTAATCACCCTTTTGCGGTTATGGTTGGGTCAATGCTTCAAAGACCTTGGGCTGAGTGCTCCAGTTGTTGACTCGGTAAATTTTATTTCCAATCACCAAGTCAGCCCATAGGTCAAAGCTTTGCTGGTTGAAACGATTTAAACCTGATGATCGATACTGCCATGTGTTCATTCCACGGAACCTTTGATTTCTGCCCTGATATGGACGAAGGGATTCCATGCTTCGATTTCTACCGAGAACATCCTGATAATTGCCTTCAATCTGTTTGAGAGGCCAGGGTATGGGAGCTTTTAACACTCGGATGCTGGGGTTCTCAGAGATTTCTCCCACCTCCGATGCCTTCAGATCCAGATAGCCTTTGACCTCAGCCTGATTACGAGCAACGTTTTGAAAACCATCTCTACCGAAAAACCGATTGATCTGTGGGCGACCGATCTCATCTGAGCCACTCAAGGATGTGTAAGTACGCCTTTCAGTGTAAACCGTTCCGGTTAATTCATAGAAGAGTTGATTGGTGACAGTGTTGACAACACCGTTTCGCAGTAAAGCATCGGGAGGGAAAGAGCCAATGTCAGCATGATAACTGTCAATGGCCGTGGAAACGTTGTTCAGAAGAGCCGACGTTTGACTCAGTCGCGCTTTGGTTGTTGCAACCCCCGAAACTCCAACAATGAGGGAAGCCAAAATGCCAATGACAGCAATCACGACCAGCAGCTCAATGAGTGTAAAACCATTCGAGCTTGGAACCATGGTTATCTGGCTTTGGGCATTCTCGTGTTTCATAATGCTGTCTTATCCGTTAAGTCATTGTTGAGGAACGCATGGACTTATCCATTTCCGATTCGACGCGCTCCCCCAGCCATTGTTTGATCATGCTTTGATAGTTCAAATACCTTGATCTAGCAAGACGCTTAATTCTTGATAGCATTTTCGGGTCCATACGCAGCGTGATTGTGACAGATTCTGAAGATTCGCTGCCCGCCGCTACCGAGTTCTGCATTAAACGCATTTCAATCGTGTTTTCTCCCCAGAAAGCAGCTTCTGCCTGCTCGCTGTCAAATAGAGGGACATCTTCCCAATCGGCAACTGCATTCATATCAAGCAATATTTTGTTAATCTCTGCTCTCTAATTGATCATTTGACTAAGCTTTCTTTGGTAGAAATAAGCTTCATCATCCGTAAATGGACGTGATAAAATCACTCTAACTTGCTTTCCATTCGTTCGGAAAACACTAAAGACCCCAACTCCCGTCGCTGACCGGCCCAAATTGAAAAATCTGGCCTGAGCGGAAAACCTCGAAGCGTCAGGTAACAACCTGATAGCAAACGGGTCTTCGAAAGATTCTTCTACATCTCGCAACGCCAACGAACTTTCATCCGATACCGCCGAGGAGTTGTCCCAATCAAAGTCCATTCAAAATGACTCGTATATCGATCGCAAATACATCGTCAATACAATGTATTTACAATTACTGATTTTGAGTGTCAACCGAAAACCCCTGTTTTGCGATAAAAGGCCGCCTCTCTGGTGGTTGGCAGAGAGGCGGCAGTGTAAATCTAATCTTTAATTCAGTCAGCCAAGCATTTTAACCGCCCAACTTGTCGATCAGCTTTATGAGCGGCAAGAAAAGGGCAATCACAATACTACCAACGATGATGGCAAGAAAAACGATCATGATCGGTTCAAGAAGCGAGGTGAGCGCAGCTACTGCGTTGTCCACTTCCTCATCGAAATTGTCAGCGATACGCATGAGCATTTCAGGCAAAGCACCTGTTTGCTCTCCCACATCAATCATACTGATCACCATGGGAGGGAATACTTTCGAAGTCTCCAGAGGAACGGTAATGGTATCTCCCTCTTTGACACTTTCGTGCACCATGGTTACTGCACGAGCAACCACCATGTTCCCGGAAGTTTCACGCACGATGGTCAGTGCCTGCAGAATGGGCACACCACTGCTCACAAGCGTACCAAGTGTTCGGCTAAACCTCGAGATGGAAACTTTGCTGACCAAGGGACCCACTACAGGCGCCTTGAGCTTCCCAAAGTCCAGCCAGTAACTACCAAACTTGGTCTTGGCCAGAATTTTCAGGAAGATAAAAAAAGCAATCGGATACCAAACAGCGGGGCCTGGAACCGGCCAGTCACCTGCCCATGCAGGGAAAATAATGGTTTGGTCCTTAATGTAATCACTGATGTTCATGACGATCTGGGTAAAATCTGGAAGAGGTTCACCTTCAAGCATATCTGCAAAGATTTGCTTGAACTTTGGCACCACCACAACCATGAGCAACAAGAGTATGAGCCCTGCAACAACCATCACAGCGGCCGGATAGAACATAGCCGCAACAACCTTCCCTTTGATTTTTTCGGCTTTCTCCATGAATTCCGAAAGACGGTTGAGCACTACTTCAAGCACACCACCCATCTCACCAGCTTTTACCATGTTGATAAAGAGCTTGTTGAATGTCTTCGGATGCTGCGCCAAACCTTCGGAAAATGTGCTGCCTCCTTCAATGGCAACTGCAAGCTCCTCAATGATTCCCTTCAAGGCAGGGTTTCTTTCCTGCTTTCCCAGAACGCGTAGACCTCTCAGCAATGGAAGTCCTGCGTCAACCAATGTTGCGAGCTGCCGAGTAAAAGTAGTCAGCACCTTGGGCTTGACCTTGCCCTGGAGAAACTTGGGCATGGGGATGTTAATATCACCTTTCTTGCCCTTTTTCTTGGCTTTGGCAGGTTTCTTCCCCCCCTTTTTGCCCTTGGCACCCTTTTTTGGTTCCGCTGTTGCCTCTGTGACCTTGGTCGGAAAGAAGCCCATATCCTTCAGGCGATTGATAGCCTCATTTTGAGAGGCTACATCTAGGGTGCCTTTTTCCTCCTTGCCACGTTGATTCATGGCGACGTAATTAAATTTGGGCATAACAGAGACCAGTTTTAAGTGTATTTCAAGATTTCTTCAACGGAGGAATCTCCAGTGAAAATACTGCGAAGACCATCCTCACGAAGGGTAATCATTCCATCCTCTACCGCCTTCTGGCGCACCACGACAGTGGGAGCACGATCGTTGATGAGGGAGCGAATCGATTCAGAGACTTCCAATAATTCGTAAATCCCTCTCCGGCCTTTATAACCGGTATCATTACAATCTCCACAGCCACTCCCATAGTAAAACTCCTTATCACCAACATCTTCTGGAGACAATTTCAATTGATTCAATTGCTGGTCGGTAGGCTCAAAAGGGGTCTTGCATGAACTGCAGACTTTTCTGACCAATCGTTGCGCCAAAACCCCCATCAGTGTCGATGAAATAAGGAATGGCTCAACTCCCATGTCAACAAGACGCGTCACCGCACCGGGAGCATCGTTGGTGTGCAGAGTACTGAGAACCAAGTGACCCGTAAGCGATGCTTGAATAGCAATTTGCGAGGTTTCCAAATCACGCATTTCCCCAACCATAATCACATCGGGATCCTGACGCAAAAAGGCTCGCAATGCTTTTGCAAATGTCATTCCCACGGACTCTTTCACCGGAACCTGCATGATGCCTTCGATGTCAAATTCGACAGGGTCCTCAACGGTCAAAAGTTTATGATCTGTTTTGTTGATACGCCTCAGACAGGAGTAAAGAGTGGTTGTTTTACCACAGCCCGTCGGACCCGTGACCACAAAAATACCGTTGGGTTGTTTGATTGCCTGCTGGACATAGTCATGGACGCTATCAGGGAAACCTAGATGTTCGAGTTCAAGCGATACGGCAGAACGATCAAGCACGCGCAGCACAACTGATTCACCAAAGGCTGTTGGAAGCGTCGATAGACGCAGATCAACCTGTCTTCCACCTATGCTACAGGAGATGCGTCCGTCCTGAGGCATTCGCCTTTCGGAAATATCCAGGTTGGCCATGATTTTCAGACGAGAGGCCACTGGCATTGCCAAATGTAAAGGCGGAGGAGTCATTTCATAAAGAGCGCCGTCAACACGATAACGTATTTTGAATTCTTCTTCGAATGGCTCGAAGTGGATATCGCTTGCTCTGTCTTGAACCGCTTGCAATAAAACCAGATTGACAAATTTGACAACGGGCATGTCATCCTCATCGGAAGTGAGGTCCAATGCGCCGTCTTCCACAACTTCACCGACCTCAGCTGCATCCACGTCGGCTACAGCATCCATCTGGCTCAGGATATCGGCAATCCCACTTTCAATTTGAACAGTACTTGCCCCTCCTCCCTCGGCAGCATAAGCCTCACTCAGGCATTGCGTGACTTGAGCAGGATCTGCCAGAACGGTCTGAATAGGAAGGGGAACCACATAACCCAGTTCATCGACCTTGGAAGGATCCAATGGATCAACAAAAGCCACCTTCAACATTTCATCTTCCAATCCAACCGGAACACACTGATAAGCCTGAGCTGTTTCAGAGTTGAGCATTTCCTTGAGCTCGTCGGTTACCATGCCAGGATTGACTTGCATGACCTCAGCCCCAAGATAGCCAGACACGACCTGAAGCATGGAGTCTACGTCCATGTAGCCGTAATCTTTGATGATGTCCATCACAGGATTGCCACTGCGGTTCAACTCTTCGTTGATTTCCTCCAGCTGCAGATCATCCAGCATCTCCTGGTCCCTGAGCAAGCTTAGCAATGGATTGGATATCACTTCAGACATAATAAATTAAATATTCTTCAAAACTTTATTCTTGGGCCTCAGCAGCAGCTCGTTCTTCGTGAATCTCCTGCAGTTTTGCCAAGACGGTTGCTGGATCCTGTGCTTTGGTAATCACCTGTTCTTCATCAATGATCCCTTGCTGGTATTTGTCTATCAAGTAACCATCCAGAGTGACCATTCCATATTTGGCGCCAGTCTGGATATCTGAGTTAATTCGAAATGTTTTGTTATCACGAATCAGCGCACCAATGGAAGGCGTATTGTTCATAATCTCAAACACAGCTACTCGCCCGGGCTTATCGCAACGCGGCAACAAGAGCTGCGAAATGACCGCCTGCAAAACAGTAGAAAGCTGAATACGAATCATCTCCTGCTGGTTAGTGGGGAAGGCATTCACCAAACGGTCAATAGTCTTGGCTGCGCCTGTTGTATGCAGTGTTCCAAAAACCAAGTGACCCGTTTCCGCAGCTGTGATTGCAGCTTCAATCGTTTCCAGATCTCGCATTTCACCCACAAGAATCACATCGGGATCCTGGCGCAGAGCACGCCTCAGAGCCTCTGCAAAACTTGGAACATCCACATGCACTTCACGCTGAGTGATCACGGCACTTTTATGTGTGTGGTAATATTCGATGGGATCCTCAACCGTGATCATGTGAACATCATCGCGTTCGATGTTCATGATGTTCAGCAAGGATGCTAGGGTTGTACTTTTACCTGAACCAGTTGGCCCTGTAACAAGTACTAGTCCTCGAGGCTTGTAGAGAAGTTCTTTTACACTGGGCGGGATCCCAATTTGCTCCATGGTGAGCAGGGTACTGGGAATCTGCCGAAGAACCATTGCGAAATCACCACGCTCTTTGAAAACACTGACACGAAAACGAGCAGCCTCACCAAAGGCAAAAGCGAAGTCGGCACCACCATTTTCACGCACCTGCTGAATATGATCCTCAGAAGAAATACTCCTCATGAGTTCCTCGCAGTCATCCGCACTCAATGGCGGCCCCTCTACTCTATGCAATGTCCCGTGGACACGAATAGCAGGAGGGATCCCATTGCGAATGTGCAAATCTGATGATCCCTCTGAAACCATCAACTGCAAAAGATCTGACATTGAGTAAGACATACGTCGTATAACTAAATTTTAAATGATAAAGGCAAGGCACTCAAAACGAACTGTGCCATTATTCCAAGTTTCTTTTTTTATAATTTGGTAGCAATACTTGGGCCAGATCAGTGTTTATTCCATGGATGTAGCACGTATCACTTCATCCACGGTCGTCAACCCTGCAACGACTTTACGACAACCATCTTCGCGAAGTGTCTTCATGCCCATTTCACGGGCGCGCTGACGCAGCACTGATGAGGGCACTTTTTCATAAATGAGTTTCCTTGCTTCATCATTCACCACAAATATTTCAAAAAGGCCAAATCGCCCACGATGCCCCGTGCTGTTACAATTACTGCATCCTTTACCTTTTTGATAATTTGCATCCTCTACATTGCCGGGATCAATCCCAATCGATCGAAGTTCGTTTTCTGTAGGCTGTATAGGAGCTACACACTTCGGACAGAGTTTTCTGACAAGACGTTGCGCCATCATTGCGCGAGTCGAGGAAGCGACCAAAAACGGTTTGATTCCAATATCAATCAAACGAGTCACCGCACTTGGAGCGTCGTTCGTATGCAGCGTTGAGAAAACAAGATGCCCGGTCAGAGAGGCATTGATTGCAATCGTCGCTGTCTCTAGATCTCGAATCTCCCCAAGCATGACAACGTTTGGAGATTGACGGAGCATCGACCTCAGGGCGCGCGCAAAACTTAAACCGACTGTCTCGTTTACCTGTACCTGATTGATACCCGCCAGGACATACTCGACAGGATCCTCCACGGTGATGATTTTACGATCAGGCCGATTGATGAAGTTGAGACAGGAGTATAGGGTAGTGGTCTTGCCTGACCCCGTTGGACCGGTGACAAGCAAGATCCCGTCGGGCAAACCTATCATCTCCTCAAAAATCTGCTGATCATCGGTGAAAAAGCCCAATGTCGGTAAACCAAGTTTCAATCCGTCTTTATCCAGAATACGCATGACAATGCTCTCACCATGCGTGGTAGGAACCGAGGAAACACGCAAATCGATCACTTTCTCCCCTACGTCGCACTGGATACGTCCGTCTTGAGGGATGCGCTTCTCGGAGATGGACATGTTCGACTCGATTTTCAAGCGGGCAATCACCGAAGCCTGCAAGCTTTTGGGCGGACTTTTGACGATGTGACAAACACCGTCAATGCGATACCTTACTCGAAAAGTGTGTTGCATCGGCTCCAAATGAATATCCGAGGCACGCGAGCGATAGGCATCAATAATGATCTGGTTAGTCAATTTAATGATGGGGGCATCTGCGGTGACGACGGTTCCCTTGTCCGCTTCCAGTTCACCGAGTGACGCAATCTCTACCTCGCCTTCAGTGATGTCCTGAATCATCTTGCTGACAGAATCATCCTTGCTCTTATTGCCACCATAATACCGATTGATGGCATTCTGGATTTCCTTTTCGCCAGCAACGCGAACTTCAATTTGCTTACCTAATGCGACTTGAAGGCCATCAATTGCCTCAAGGTCCGTGGGGTCGGCAAGAGCCATGGTCACCGTATCGTCCGAGACGTAGATGGGAACAGCATTGAAGCGCTTGACCACATTCCTCGGCACAGCTGAGATGACGTCATCAGCAAGCTGTATAGCATCCAGCTCAATGACTTCAGCACCAGCTTGAGCAGCCTTTGCCATCGTTACGCTTTCATCCATCAGCTCCCCTTTGGCGACAAGGGTATCCAATACACCTAAATCGCCAGAAACTTCGCCACGCGCTTCCTCAACCTGCTCAGAGGTTAGCAAACCCATGTCGATCAGCGTATCTACCAAATAATCGTCTTTTACAGCCACAGCAATCCTAGTCAGTTAACTCACTCATCCTTAAATTGGAAATCAAGAGAGTGCAATAATCAAAGACCCCTTGTCAACGAGGACATGCCTCAATCCCCATATATATCTGCAAGATCTGGAAATTATGAGGAACAAATTAGAAAACTACTGTTAATTGTTTGATTATGGGACACTAAATTAAGCTACTATCTTTTTCCAGCAACCACAGCAAGTCTCATGGATTCATTACCAATGGAGGTTGGACAAGCCACTTCCACGGCCTGAACCGAAGAGAGGGTCGCAGTCTTATACTAAACTTTAAGAAGGAAGTATTCTCTGTATGGATGAACACGCACACTTGTGCTTTTTTCTGGTGCTCAGATGTCGATTTACCCAGTGATGAACATATACTTTTGCCCATTGATCAAGATTCCAAAAGGCGACAATTTGAGGGGAGCATTCCAAATCTTTTGATAAAAGGCCCCATGCCTATGGGAAAATTTTGACCTGCAAAGTGACATGCGGCCATCAGATGGTCATGACGTTTGGGGTCATTGGGAGTGATCGCAAAACCGTGTATGTTTTTATGAATGGAGTGGCCAAGCCAAGCCGCTATCTCGCAGACTTAATACCTAAAGAAAAATGTGTCAGCTTTGAACAAAAGCAAAAAACATGCCCCTAAATTGCTACAGGCGCCCGTTCAGGAGGTTTTATTTCAGTTCATTTCGGTTAGGGATCCTGTTCTGTGTATGGATCATTGCAGACCATCTGTCATTTTATAATTTAATTACCACCCGAGATGATTTACGGTTTGTTTTGTTATCAACGAGTCGGTGACTCCAGAGGGAAGGTCATCCAAATGTATTTTCAATACAATTAATCTATGAGTGAGGTATTAAAAATAGGATTTCTCGGAGCAGGCAAAATGGCAACGGCCCTTGCATCGGGCTTTGTTTCGACGGGG